>NZ_WVUH01000333.1 GCF_017614955.1 Micromonospora echinofusca | reverse complement strand
GGCTTGGTCCCCGGCAGTCACGGCACGGACCTGGCCGGCCGTGAAGGGGGGACGTGGGGAAAAGCGCCGGTGTGGCACACGGGCACGCGACGGGCGACGGGCACCCGGCGGTCACGCCGTCGACGACGCGCTGACCATCGACCTCCTTCTACAGTGGTTCGTATTCACCGTCGGCGCCCGCGCCGGCGGTGCCGGTCCCGGTCGCCAGCTCCGCCGAGCTGGTGGGCGCCGCCGTCGGCATCCCGTCGTCGCGCGCGCCGGTCGACGGCTCGCACGTGTGGTCCGACCCGTCGGCCATCGGACGTTGCGCTGGCAGCATGGAGACAGTCTGCGATCGCAGCGGTGATGATTCGATTGACCGGATGCGGGATTAAAACGTCCGCGCGGAGCGTGGTCTTTTCTTCGTCCCGCTCCGGGAACCGTTCGTCGGCGGGGAGTTTAGAGCGCCCGGCAACAGGACTGGCGGGCGCTCTTATCGATCCCGCGCAGGTGGGCGGCCCTCGTCGCCCGTCAGGCCGAGCTCCACGACCCGGATGGCGAGCGCGGTACGTGAGTCCACCCGTAACTTGCGCATGGCCGAGCGGACCTGGCTCGCCACGGTCTGCACGGACACCGTGAGCGTGTCGGCGATCTGCCGGTTGGTCCGGCCGCCGATCAGCAGCCGGGCCACCTCCCGTTCCCGGGGCGACAGCTGGTCTCCGTAACCGGGCCGGCCACGGCCCCGTGTGGTGGTGGTCTGCCAGCCGTGCTCGTGCAGGGTCCGGGTCACCCGGTCGGCGTCGTTTCGGGCACCCAGCAGGGTGAACTGTCGGGCGACGTCGGCGAGCAGGGGCAGCGCGGTCCCGTGCTGCCCGGCGGCGGCCAGGCACCGGGCCTGGCGTTCCCGGGCGAGCAACGCCTCGTAGGGGCAGGGCAGTGCCTGCCACGCGGCGGCGGCCCGGGCGAACAGGGCGGCCGCCTGCTCGGTGGGTCCGTGGGCCTCGGCGAGCATCGCGCGGCACAGCTCCAGGGCCGCCTGCGGGGCCGGCGCCGCCGTGCCGGGCAGCGCGCGGTGGAACGCGGCGACCAGGTCGGCGGCCTCGTCGAGGCGTCCGGCGGCCACCAGGGCGTCGACCCGTACCGGCACGACCTGGATGCCCCGGGTCCAGATGCCGTGCCGGACGGTGACCTCCACCGGGTCGGCGGTGATCTTCAGGGCATCGTCGATCAGGCCGTCGTGCAGGTACAGCGTCGCCAGCGCCGCCGCGGCCTCGATGCGCTGCTGGTCGTCCCGGCCGGCGAGAAGCAGCCGCTGCACCGCCTGTTCCCGGTCGCCGGCTGCGGCCTGCAACAGGCCCGCGAAGAGCGCCGCCTCGCACTGGTCCTTCCGCCACACGCCACCGTCGATCTCCACCAGGGCGTCGACCCGCTCCGTCAACCCGTCCCAGGCACCGGTGCACCAGTCCAGCCGGGCCTGCGACGACGCGATGGCCCCCAGTAGTCCCTGGAACTGATGGCTGTCGGCGACCTTCCGTGCCTTGGCGAGCCACGACCGGGCCTCCTCGTAGCGTCCCCACCGCAGGGCCGCCTCGGTGAAGTTGGTGTGACTGATCGCGATCAGTCCGGCGCGGGGCGGGTCGTCGCTGTCGTCCGGGAGTCGCCGGGCCTCCGCCCAGGCGCTCTCCTCACCGAGCATGAGCAGCGCGAAGGTCCGCTCCTGGCGCAGCCGCAGCCGCTCGTAGGACGCGATCGACGGCGCCAACGGAGGCGCCTCACGCAGCCACCGTAGGTGCGCGGCGGCCGGCCGGGCGGCGCCGAGGGGCAGGGCCAGCAGGGTCCGGGCCCGGGCGGCCTCCACCGAGTCCGGCGCCAGAGCCGTCATCGCCCGCTCGATCTCCCGCCGTCCCTCCTCCATGGCCCCGGCCACCATGAGGACCCGACCGAGTTGGAAACGGGCCACCGCCTCCTGGTGCGGGGTCAGCGTCGCCGACCGCAGGGCCGACCGCAGCGCGTCCACGGCCGCCCAGTAGGGGTCCGCGTCCGGCAGCGACTGGAAGTGGATCTTCGCCACGAGCCGGACCAGGGCATCGGCCGGCAGGGCGGCGGTGCTGACCAGGTTGTGCAGCAGCAAGGCCGCCGTCGCCACGTCACCGGACTGGGTGGACAGGTCCGCGGCCTGCTCGGCGTACCGGCACCACGCCCCGGTCTCGCCGGCCTGCCGGAAGTGGTGGGCCAGTTGCGCGGCCGACGGCAACGCCGACGCCTCCACCGCCCGACCCGCCCGCAGGTGCAGGTGACGGCGCTCCGGCACGGGTACGGCCTCGTACACGGCGTGGCAGGCCAGGGCGTGCCGGTACGACAGGTGGCCGCGCCCGTCCTCGCGGAGCAGGCCACAGGCGACCGCCTCGGCCAGCGCGGGACCGACCCGGTCCGCCGGCAGTTCGGTGACCGCGAGCAGGACCGGGTAGTCGGCCGGGGCGGCGAGCACCGCGGCGGCGTGCAGGACGGTCCGGGTGTCGGGTCGGAGGCGGCCGACGCGTTCGAGTACGGCGTCCCGGATCGTCGGCGGCACCTCGATCCGGTCCAGCCGGCGGCGCGCCCAGCCGCCGTCGCGGCGGACCAGGTCGGCGCGGTCGTGCATCAGCCGTACCGACTCCTCCAGCGCCAGCGGCACGCCGTCGGTACGCAGGTGCAGGAAGGTGGCGAACTCCGCCGAGACGTGTTCGGCGGCGAGCATCGAGGAGACGAACGCGGCGGTCTCGTCGACTTTCAGCGGGCGCAACGCCAGCCGGACCAGGTGGGCGTCGGCGGGGAGCCGGGAGGACAGCCGCCGCAGCAACGAGTCGGGCGACAGTTCCTCCGGTCGGTAGGTCACCACCACACTGACCGGCTGGGGTCGACGCGCGGCCAGGAACAGCAGGAACTCCAGGGTCGCGTCGTCGGCCCAGTGCACGTCCTCCAGGGCCAGCACCGACACGTCGAGGCGCCCGAGCAGTTCCACGAAGGCCCGGAAGAGCCGGTGCCGTGCCGCGGTGGGGTCCTCCAGCGGTTCCGGTGACGGAGGCAGGTCGGCGGCCCACTCGGGGAACAACGGCCGTAACGCGCCCGCGAGTCCACTCAGTCTCAGTCCGGACACGTTCCCGACGCCCTCGCGTACCGCGTCCACCACCGCACCGAGGGTGTACGGCTCGCGCAGCGGCGGGCAGGCCCCGACCAGGCTGCGGTGCCGGCGTCCGGCCGGTGCGGTCAGGAACTCCCGCAGCAGCCGGGTCTTGCCGATGCCCGCCTCGCCTTCGAGCAGGATCACGGCGGGTGGTTGTCCGAGGGCCACGTCGAGGGTACGCACCTCCCCGTCGCGTCCGACGAACCGTGGCGCGGAGACCGCTGGTAGCGGACTTCGGTCGACGCGGGCAGGACCGCTCAAGGCCGCCCCCTTCGGCAGCTCACTGGTCCGGCCATTCTCGCCGAGGGATCGTCCGATGATCAAGGACATGACCAGGGTGTGGACCACAGGGCCGGGTGGCCCGCCCCCGCCCTGCCCGGAAGCCGTGCCGGCATCCCGGTGACCGGCTAGTCTCCCCCGGCCGGTCCGCTCCCCGGCTGGCTGCCGCCGCAGAACCGGAACAGGTGCACTCCGGCGTCACCCACCACACAGAACGTGCCGTCGCTGTCGCACCAGCACAGGTCGGTCACCGGGCTGGAGATCCGCATCGAGGCGACGTTCGTGAAGGTGCCCCAGGTCCAGACGCGTACCGAGGCGTCGTCACCGCCGGTGAGGAGGAACCGGCCGTCGGGGCTGACCGCGCACGCGCGTACCGCCGCGCCGTGTCCCGGGAGGGCCCTGGTCACCAGACCGTACGGCAGGGTCCAGACGCGGACCATCCCGTCGTCTCCCCCGGTGACGAGGTGTTCACCGGACGGGGTGATCGTGCAGCAGTACACCGGCGCGTGGTGGTCGGTCAGATACTGGACCGTCTCGCCGGTCCGCCGGTTCCAGACCCGGGCGGTCTGGTCCCAGCTCGCGGTGACGAGCAGTTCGCCGTCCGGGCTGTAGGCGCAGTCGGCGACCCAGTTCTGATGGGCGGACAGGACGTGTTCCAGTTTCCCGTCCGGCCACGACCAGATGCGGACCGTGCCGTCCTGCATGGCTGTCGCGATCTGCCGGTCGTCGGGCGAGAACCGGCACCGCTCCACCCGGCTCCCGGTCGTACCGAGCACCCTGCGTTCCGTTCCGGTGGACAGGTCCCACACGGAGATGACCCCGTCCAAGCAGGCTGCCGCGACGAGTGCACCGCTGGCACTCAGGTGGACCGACGAGATGGTGGCACCGGGACGGCCGAGCGAGGTGTGTGTCCGGTCGCGCACGGACCACATGCGCACGTCCCCTTTGCGGCCACCGGTCACGAACCGACCCGATCCCGGCGCCGCCGCGCAGGTCGAGGTGCGACTACGCGCTGCGGGCTCGACCACGTCGACGGTCTGCCCGTCGGCGTGCCAGATCCGCGCCGTGTGGTCCCAGCCGGACGACACCAGCCACTGGTCGTCGGAACTGAAACAGCAGTCGGTGACGTACCAGCTGTGGCCGTGCAGGATCGCGCGCGTCGTGTGCTGCCGGGCGTCCCAGAGCCGGACCGTCTGATCATCGCCGCAGCTCGCGACGAGGGTTCCGGCGTGGGACACCGATACGCAGGTGACGCTGCCCTGATGTCCCACCAGTTCGGTCACGAGCCGCCGCGACTGCCCGTCCCAGAGCCGGACGATCCCGTCGTCGCCGCCGGTGGCGAACCAGGACCCGTCGGTCGCGACGGCACACGTGGTGGCCCGGCCCGCATGGGCGCTGATCATGCCGGTCTGTTCACCCGTGCGGGTGTCCCACTGCCGGACCTGCCCGTCGGCACTGGTGGTGACCGCCCATCCGGCGTCAGGTGACAGGGCGCAGGAGAGCACCGGCGCGGTGTGCCGGTCGAAGGTCAGGCGTGGGCGGCCGGATTCGGCGTCCCAGAGCCGCGCCGTCCGGTCGTTCCCGGCGGTGAGGAGCACCGTTCCGTCGGTGGACACGGCGCACGCGTTGACCCTCCCGGTGTGGCCGGTGGCGGTGGTTCTCAGCTTCCGGCTGAGCAGGTCCCAGACGCGGACGCTCTGGTCGGCGCCGACGCTGAAGAGGGTCAGGCCGTCCGGCGAGAAGGCACAGTCCGTCACCTCGTCGGCATGTCCGTCGAGCTGGAACAGCCGTTGGCCGGTACCGGCGTTCCAGACCGTCACGGCTCTCCCGAAGCCGACCGTCGCCACGTACTCCCGGTCGCGGGACAGGGCGCAACGGGTGATCTTCGTTTCCGGGCTCCTGAAGACCCGGACGAGCGCGGCGCTCTGATCGGGAAGGGGCCAGTGGTTCTCGATACGGTCCGCTGACCAGGTGTGCGTACGGAATCGCGTGACGAGGTCGCCGAGCGGTTCCGTCGCCGTCAGCCGGCTGACGATCACGTCGGGATAGGAGGTCTCGGGCGTGATCGGCTGCAGCACGTGTGCTTCCCGCGCGAGCGCGGCCTTCAGGCTGGCCACTACCGGTGCGGTCGAGCGGGTGAGGTCCGCTTCGACTGCGGCGACGTCGTAGCGGCGGCTCTTCTCGGCCAGCCACCGCAGGTCGGTCAGCAGCGCGTCGAGTTCACCGGTCCGCCCGCTCTCCGCCAGGTGGTACGGCAGGTGCTGCCACAGGTAGTCGTGCCGGTCGGGCATGGACCACCAGGGCGGGGCTCCACCGTCGTCGCCGGGTCCGATCGCGAGGGCGGTGCGGCTGGCGTCGAGGAACGTGGCGTTCGTGCGCGCGAGTTCCGGCGGTGCGCGGAGGTGGCGCAGGTACTGTCGGAGCACGTCGTGCAGCCGTAGGGATCGCTGGGCGATCTGGTAGGCGGCCACCAGGGAGAGGTCGACCAGGTCGTCGATCACGCGGGCGGTGTCGTTGGCGTCGTACCCGCCGGTGGCGTGCCAGAGCGTGGCCACCACGTCGAACGGAAGGTCGACGTCCTCGGCGAAGATCGCCAGTTCGCGGTAGCGCTCCCGGTCCGCGTCACCGAGCAGGGACATGCTCGCCTTCATCGTGGCGTCCACGGCCCGGGCACGGGAGTCGACGATCCGGACGTCCAGAGCGGTCGGCCCGCGCCCGGACAGGCGGTCGACCAGGTGTAGGCAGGCCGTCCGCAGGTCGCTGCCGTTGCGGACCGCGCGGCGCAGGGCAGCGTTGACCAGTGCCAGCAGGAGTGGCCAGCGGCCGGTGAGTTCCAGCAGGGTCCGCCGGCTGTCGGTCGGGAACGACGGCAGCCGGGACGTCAGCACCGCCACCGATTCCTGTTGTTCCATCTGGTCGACGTGGACGAAGTGCGCGTGGTCGGGGATCACCGTCGGGATGCGCGTCGTGATCACGCGGGTGCACCGTGCCCCGCCCATCAGGAAGGGCCGTAGCTGGATCTCGTCCCACACGTCGTCGACCACCAGGAGGGTGGGTTCACGCTGGTCGAGCAACGCGCCGAGGTGGTAGCCCGCCTGTTCGGCGTCGGACAGGGCAGGCCGGTCGCCGCTGATGTGCACGCACAGGTCGTTGACGGCGGAGGCCAGGTCCGCACCGCGTCTGTCCTGTCCGACGGTGACCCACAGCAGTCCGCCCGGATAGACCTTCCGAAGGTCGGGTCGGGAGCAGACGTACGACGCGAGGGTCGTCTTGCCGAACCCGCCGGCACCGTGTAGTGCGGTCGTCACTCCGACCGTTCTTCCGGTGCCCTCGCCCAACAGTTCCAGCATCCGTCGGGTGAGCTCGGGTCGGTCCACCGGGCGGCGGTTGAGCGCGGGAAGCATCCAGGGCACGCCGGGGCGCGGGGTCGCCGGACCGCCGACGTTGTAGTTGACCGTCAGGGACCCGCCCGGTGCGTTGTACTGGGCCGCCTGCCCCCGGGCGGTGAAGGTGGACGTGGGTTGGTCTCGCTGGCGGGGTGCGGGTTCCGTCACGAGCTACGGGGGCCGGGGTTGTTGACGATGTTCATCGTGCCGCCCGGAGCGTTGTACTGAATCGCGTTGTCGCGGGCGACGAAGGTGTTCACCCACGCGCGCTGGCTCTCGGGGAGACCGGCGCGAACGGCTTCCGTCCATGCCCGTAGGTCGTCGGCCGCCTCGGGGTACTCGTCGAGGAGATCAATGAGCCGCTGCTGCCACGTCTGCGCCCACTGCTGCCGTACCGCGTCACGCTCGGATTCCGGCGTGCCGGCGACGGCTGCGGCGGTCTCGTCCGCCCATCGCCCGGCCAGTTCCTGCCGCCGCTCACCGCCGCGGCCGAAGAGCCGGACGACGCCGGTACGGGCGGCCGCCCAGACGTCGGTGGCTGCTGCTCCGACAAGCGCCGATCCGCCCGCGCCAGCCGCCACCACTAGCCAATCCGCGATCATCCGCCCTCCCCGTCTCGGTTTCCCCGCCGGCAGTCGCCGACTGTAGCGAAAGGACGCGCAGTGCGCGACCGTCGACCGGACGGGCCGGGACGCCCCGGTGGTCCGCCGTCCCGCGCCTCCGGGCCGGCACGGAGGGAGGTGGCTCACAGCCACGTCCCGGGTCGGCCGTCCGCCGACCGGGGCCGGGTAGGGTCTCCCCCGGCGTTGGTTCGCCCGACCGTTGCCGGTCGGGCGTCGTAAGAGGGAACCCGGTGCGAATCCGGGACTGCCCCGCAGCGGTGAGTGGGAACGACCGCCGTCATCGGCACTGGGCGCGATGCCCGGGAAGCGACGGCCAGTAGGCGACCGGGGAAACCCGGTCGGGCCCGCGAGTCCGAAGACCTGCCCACGCTGCGTACACAGGGCGTGTGCGCTGCCGTCGACCTCGCGGGCGGGTCGGGCG
>NZ_WVUH01000332.1 GCF_017614955.1 Micromonospora echinofusca | reverse complement strand
CTGGGGGGACACGACGCCGGGCGTGGGGGTTGCTGGCTGCGGTGACACGGTTTCCAGTACGGGCGGCGGATTCAGCAGAGGCTGTGGTTCGGGGATCATCGGCCCGACCGCTCCCGCACCGTTGGCCAGCAGGCCGAGTGACGCAGCAACCGCGAGCCCCAGGACCGGTGCGAGCACCGGACGCACCCGGTGGAGCGTCCCGGGGCGGTCCGCGCAAATTCGGAGATCACGGTCGGAAGGTTTCCCGGACAATTTCATGACCATTCCCCTGATCGTTCCGGTCGATCAAACCGGTCGTGAACCGACCCTTCACCGGTAGACCGAGCAGAGGAGTGGGGTAGTCGTGCGCAACGCCCGGATATGACGCCATCCGGAATGGTGGGCACTGCTCGTGCAGCGGCCTGCCGCGCGCCGCCGCTGCTCCGGCTACGCCAGCAGCTCGACAGCGTCCCACCAGAGCACGCGACGGAACCTGGACCGGGGTGGCGGCCTGCGCCGGGCGCCAGCGGGTAAGGATCAGCGGCGTTCCGGTGTTGCAGGTCCCAGAGGTACGAGAGGAGATCCCGTGTTCCTACGCCGCATGAAGGCCGAACTGCCCACTCCCGACCAGGCGCTGCCCGGCCGTCCGATCGCCATGCCGGTGGTCGCCCCGCACGAGGTGCTGGGTACCCCGCTGAACGGCCCCTTCCCCACGGGGTCCCAGGTCGCGGTCTTCGGGATGGGTTGTTTCTGGGGTGCCGAGCGGCTGTTCTGGACCCTGCCCGGTGTGATCACCACCTCCGTCGGCTATGCGGGCGGTTTCACCCAGAATCCGACGTACGAGGAGGTCTGTTCCGGTCTGACCGGGCACACCGAGGTGGTCCAGGTGGTCTACGACCCGGCCAGGATCGCCTACGAGGACCTGCTGAAGGTCTTCTGGGAGAACCACGATCCGACCCAGGGCATGCGTCAGGGCAACGACGTCGGCACCCAGTACCGGTCGGCCATCTACACCACCACGGACGAGCAGGCCGCTGCCGCCAGGGCGTCCCGGGAGGCCTTCAACCCGATCGTCCGGGCCACCGGCCGGGGTGACATCACCACCGAGATCGACAAACTGGGCGATTACTACTTTGCCGAGTCGTATCACCAGCAGTACCTGGCGCCGACGAAGAACCCGGACGGCTACTGCAACCACGGTCCGAACGGAATGAGCTGCCCGGTCGGCGTGGCCCGCACGGCGGACTGAGCGCAGTCCGACCACGCACCGTCACCAAAGCGGCGCATTATAGCAACCAGATCAGCGCACCGGTATCCGCTCAGCAGGCGGATACCGGTGACCTCTGGCAGCATTGGCTGGCATGTGCGGACTGGCTGGCGAGTACCGACGGGACGGCTCCCGCGCCGACGTGGCGACGGTGGAGCGGATGGCAGCGACGATGGACGACCGCGGCCCGGACGACGCCGGAGCATGGTCGGCGGGGCCGGTGGCCCTCGGTCACCGCAGGCTCCGGATCATCGACCTCTCCGCGGCCAGCGGGCAGCCGGTCACCGACCCGGTCTCCGGGTTGACGGGTGTCTTCAACGGGTGCATCTACAACTACCGCGAACTGCGCGCCGAACTCGCCGCCCGGGGTCACCGCTTCTTCTCCGCCGGTGACAGCGAGGTCGTGGTCAAGGCGTACGCCGAGTGGGGCGTCGACTTCGTCGACCACCTCACCGGCATGTTCGCCGTGGCGATCGTCGAGCGGGACAGCGGTCGGCTGGTACTGGCCCGGGACCGGCTCGGCATCAAACCGCTCTACCTCACCGAGACCGCCGACCGGGTCCGGTTCGCGAGCACCCTGCCCGCCCTGCTGGCCGGTGGCGACGTGGACACCACCATCGACAAGGTCGCGCTCGCCCACTACCTGAGCTTCCACAGCGTGGTACCCGCACCCCGTACCATCCTGCGCGGGGTGACCAAGCTGCCGCCGGCCACCGTCCGGGTGTACGAACCGGACGGCCGGATGCACGAGCGGGTCTACTGGGACCCGCCCTTCACCCGTCGGCCCGAACACGCCGGCTGGTCCGACCGGGACTGGCAGGACGCCCTGCTGGCCTCGTTCACCACCGCGGTACGCCGCCGGATGGTGGCCGACGTACCGGTCGGGGTCCTGCTCTCCGGCGGGTTGGACTCCAGCCTGGTGGTGGCCCTGCTGGCCGGCGAGGGGCAACCCGGCCTGGCCACCTTCTCCATCGGCTTCGACGCCGTCGGCGGCCGGTCCGGCGACGAGTTCCGCTACTCCGACCTGGTGGCGAAGACCTTCGACACCGACCACCACCAGATCAGGGTGGCCGCCGCCGACCTGCTCCCCCCGCTGGAGTCCGCCGTCGCGGCCATGTCCGAGCCGATGGTCAGCCACGACTGCGTGGCCTTCCACCTGCTCAGCCAGGTGGTCTCCGAACAC
This sequence comes from Micromonospora echinofusca, assembly GCF_017614955.1. Taxonomy (GTDB): domain Bacteria; phylum Actinomycetota; class Actinomycetes; order Mycobacteriales; family Micromonosporaceae; genus Micromonospora; species Micromonospora echinofusca_A. The sequence goes on along the minus strand of NZ_WVUH01000332.1, from coordinate 5,437 downwards.
GTCAAAGTGGTGCAGTCCGGGCAGGGCGCGGACGAGATCCTCGGCGGCTACCACTGGTACCCGCCGCTCGCCGGGGTCGGCCGGGACGACGTGCTCGACACGTACGCCCGGGCGTTCTTCGACCGGGACGCGGCCGGACTGGCCCGGGTGCTCGACCCCGACCACCTGGCCGACGGTGACCCGGCCCGCGAGTTCGTCGCCGCGCACCTGGCCCGGCCGGGCGCGCAGACCGCCGTCGACGCCGGGCTGCGGCTGGACACCACGGTCATGCTGGTCGACGACCCGGTGAAACGGGTGGACAACATGACCATGGCGCACGGGTTGGAGGCCCGGGTGCCGTTCCTCGACCACGAGTTCGTCGAGCTGGCGGCGAGCTGCCCACCGGAACTGAAGCTCGACCAGGGTGGCAAGGGGGTGCTCAAGGAGATCGGCCGTCGGGTACTGCCCGGGGAGGTCGTCGACCGGCCCAAGGGGTACTTCCCGGTGCCGGGCCTCACCCACCTGGAGGGCCAGCTGCTGGTCCGGGTACGCGACGCGCTGTACGCGCCCGAGGCCCGTCGCCGGGGTCTGTTCCGGGCCGACTACGTCGACGCTCTGCTCCGCGAACCGAACGCCGAGCTGACCCCGCTGCGCGGCAACAAGCTGTGGCAGCTCGGTCTGCTGGAGATGTGGCTCCAGAGCCACCGGATCGGCTGACCATGACCGAGTGCATGAAGAACCGGGAACGGATCGGCCCCGGTGGCGACCCGGTGGTGCCCGCCGGCCCGCGCGAGCGGACCGAACCGGGCTCGGACGTGGTCCTCGACTGCGGCTGGGGACGACTCGTCTTCGGCCAGACCTTCACCCACCCGTCCCGGGTCGCCGACGTGCTCCGGGCCGAGGTGGAGGGGTCCCGGGACATCTGCGTCTACCTGCGGGACCCGCACGTGCTCGTCTCCCGGCTCCCCGACGAGCTGTTCATCGACCCGTCGCTGACCTACCGCCTGCACCTGGACGACCGGGAGTGGACCCCGGTGGCGCAGCCGGGGCTGCGCATCCGCCGGCTGCGTGACGCCACCGACGCGGACGCCGTCAACCGGATCTACGCCCGCAACGGCATGGTCACCGCCCCGGTCGGGGTACTGGTCGACAACGCAGCCACCGACCGGTTCGTGCACCTGGTGGCGGAGTCGGCGACCGGGGACGTGGTCGGCACGGTCACCGGGGTGGACCACGTCGAGGTCTTCGACGACCGGCAGAACGGGGCGAGCCTGTGGTGCCTGACCGTCGACGCCAACCAGGCCCCGCCCGGTACCGGCCAGGCGCTGCTGCGGGAACTGGCCGCGCGGCTCGCCGCCCGGGGCCGGGCCTTCGTCGACCTGTCGGTACTGGCCGAGAACACCGGGGCCATCCGGCTCTACGAGCGGCTCGGCTTCTACCGCACCCCGATGCTCTGCGTGAAACGAAAGAACCCGATCAACGAGCGGCTCTTCCTGCCCGGCCTGCCCGACGGGTACGACCGGCTCAACCCGTACGCCCGGATCGTCGGCGACGAGGCCATGCGGCGGGGCATCCGGGTGGAGGTCACCGACCCGGACTGGGGGGAACTGCGGCTGACGAACGGCGGCCGGACCGTGGTCACCCGGGAGTCGCTGTCCGAGCTGACCTCGGCGGTGGCGATGAGCCGCTGCGACGACAAGCGGGTCACCCGGCGCATCCTCGCCGGGGCCGGGCTGGCCGTACCCCGGGGCCGGACCGCGACCGACGCCGCCGCCGACGCCGACGCCGACGCCGCCTTCCTGGCCGAGGTGGGCGCGGTCGTGGTCAAGCCGGCCCGGGGTGAGCAGGGCAACGGCATCACCGTCGGGGTACGCACCCCGGACGCGCTCGCCGCCGCCGTGGAACTGGCCCGGCGGTACTGCCCGGACGTGCTGATCGAGGAGCTGCGCGACGGGGAGGACCTGCGGGTGGTGGTGATCGACCACGAGGTGGTCGCGGCGGCCGTCCGACGACCCGCCTCGGTCACCGGTGACGGGGTGCACGACGTCGCCACCCTGATCGACCGGCAGAGCCGGCGCCGGGCGGCGGCCACCGACGGCGAGTCGCGCATCCCGGTGGACGGGATGACCCGCGAGGTGGTCGCCGAGGCCGGGTACGCGATGGACGACGTGCTGCCGGCCGGTACGGTGCTGCCCGTCCGGCGGACCGCGAACCTGCACACGGGCGGCACCATCCACGACGTGACGGCCGAGTTGCACCCGGTGATCGCCGGGGCGTGCGTGGCCGCCAGCCGGGCCCTGGACATCCCGGTGACCGGGCTGGACCTGCTGGTCACCGACCCGGGCCGGCCGGAGCACGTCTTCATCGAGGCGAACGAGCGGCCCGGCCTGGCCAACCACGAGCCGCAGCCGACCGCCGAACGCTTCGTCGACCTGCTCTTCCCGGGTACCCGGGCACCCCGCCGGCTCTGGTCCCCGACGGAACGGTAAGGAGTTCTGACATGCCGCACCGGAAGCAGCCGCGTACGCCGGCACCGCTGCCCCTGGACGGGGACTACCTCCGGCAGGTACTGCTCGAACTGCTGGAGATCCCCAGCCCGTCGGGGCGTACCGACCACATCCAGCAGTACGTGGGCGAGCGGCTCTCCGCGCTGGGCATCCCGTCCACGGTCACCCGGCGTGGGGCGCTCAGCGCCTGCCTGGCCGGTCCCCGGTCCACCGGCGCGGACCGGGCGGTCGTGGTGCACACCGACACCATCGGCGGCATGGTCAAGCAGCTCAAGGAGAACGGCCGGCTGGAGCTGAAGCCGATCGGTACGCACAGCGCCCGGTTCGCCGAGGGCGCCCACGTGCGGATCTTCACCGACGACCTGGACCGGGTGGTCACCGGTCAGGTGCTGCCGTTGAAGGCCAGCGGGCACCGGTACAACGACGACGTCGACCTCCAGGGCGTCGGCTGGCAGCAGGTCGAGGTACGCGTCGACGAACCGGTCGACGACGTGGCCGGGCTGCGCGCCCTCGGTGTCGACGTGGGGGACTTCGTGGCGTTCCTGCCGAACCCGTCGGTCACCCCCAGCGGGTACGTCAAGTCGCGGCACCTGGACGACAAGGCCGGGGTGGCGGCCGTGCTCACCGCGTTCAAGGCGCTGGTCGACGCCGGGGTGCAGCCGCCGGTCACCGCGCACCTGCTGGTCACCGCGACCGAGGAGATCGGGCACGGGGCGAGCCACGGGCTCGACCCGGACGTGGCCGAGATCGTCTCGGTGGACGCCGCCGTGGTGGCGCCCGGCCAGCAGTCCCGGGAGCACGCGGCCACCCTGGCCATGGGGGACGGGGTCGGTCCGTTCGACTACCACCTGACCCGTAACCTGGCCGCGATCGCCGCCCGGCACGGCGTGGACCTGGTCCGGGACGTCTTCGACTACTACCGGTCGGATGTGGCGGCGGCGGTGGAGGCCGGCGCGCACGCCCGGGTGGCGCTGCTCGGCTTCGGGGTGGACGCCACCCACGGCCACGAACGCACCCACCTGGACGGGTTGACCCACCTGGCGCAACTGCTCTGTCTCTACCTCCAGAGCGATCTGGTCTTCCCCGAGTGGGACGCCGAGCCGGCGGGTGACCTGGCGGACTTCCCCTCCCTGGCGGTGCAGCCGGCGTCCGCCGACGGTCCCCGGGACGGCCCGATCGGCATCGCCGACGCCGGTTGAATCCGCTGTGCAAATTCCATTGCCGGTGCCGCCGGGCAGTGGCTAACGTGGCGGTACACGGGAAAGGAGGTGGTCCAGGCTTTGTGTAGTTATCGGACTCGTGAGGTGGCTGTCCGCTAGCCGCTGTCCTTGACAGTAAAGATCGTCGAGACCGTGTGGCAGCGGTGCGGCGAATCCACGTCAGCCACCCGACCCCCGGGGTGCCGGCCCAGTCCAGCCGGCCCGTGCGCGAGCACGGAAGCCCCGGGGGTCGTTTCATTCCCGAAAGAGGTCCGGTCCCGTGTCGATGCGCGAGCTGACCGTGCTGGGCACCGCGAGCCAGGTGCCGACCCGACGGCGCAACCACAACGGGTACGTGCTGCGCTGGGACGACGAGGTGATCCTCTTCGACCCGGGCGAGGGCAGCCAGCGGCAGTTGCTGCACACCGGCATCACCGCCACCGACCTGACCCGGATCTGTGTCACCCACTTCCACGGCGACCACTGCCTGGGCCTGCCCGGCATGATCCAGCGGCTCTCCCTGGACCGGGTACCGCACCCGGTGCCGGTGCACTTCCCGGCCGGGGGCGCGGAGTACTTCGCCCGGCTGCGGCACGCCAGTTCGTTCCACGAGACCGCCGACGTCCGCGCCGAGCCGGTGGACAGCGACGGGTGGCGGGTCACCACCCGGGTCGGCACGCTGGAGGCCCGCCGGCTGCGGCACCCGATCGAGACGTACGGGTACCGGCTGGTCGAGCCGGACGAGCGCCGGATGCTCCCCGACCGGCTGGCGGCGTACGGCATCCGTGGTCCGGCCGTCGGTGAGCTGATCCGTGCCGGTCACCTCGACGTCGACGGACGCCGGGTGACCCTGGCGGAGGTCAGCGAGCCGCGCCCCGGGCAGCGCTTCGCGTTCGTGATGGACACCGGGCTCTGTGACGGCGTCCACGCGCTCGCCGAGCAGGCCGACCTGCTGGTGATCGAGTCGACCTTCCTGAACGTGGACGCCGCCCTCGCCGCCGAGGTCGGGCACCTCACGGCCGCCCAGGCCGCCCGGGTGGCCGCCGGGGCCGGGGTACGCCGGCTGGTGCTCACCCACTTCTCCCAGCGGTACGCCGACCCGCAGCGCTTCACCGACGAGGCCCGTGAGCACTTCGACGGTGACCTGGTGGTCGCCGAGGATCTCGGGACGGTTCCGGTGCCACCCCGGCGGGTACCCTCGACTGGGTGATCATCACGCTACGGCCGGCAACGGCCGACGACCTCATGTCCGTCGGTGCCCTGCACCAGCGCTCCCGGGTCTCCGCCTACCGCCCGTTCCTGCCCCGGGAGGCGCTGGCGGAGCCGACGGCGGAGATGCTGGGCCGGTACTGGGTCGAGCGGTGGTCACACGAGCGGGACAGCCACCTGCTGACCGTGGCCGAGCAGGATGCGCAGCTCGCCGGCTTCACGTACCTCGGGCCGGAGGAGACCGACCCGGACACCGGGCTGCTGTGTGCGATCCACCTCGACCCGGACCGGCAGGGGCGGGGAATCGGCCGGGCCCTGATGATCGACGCGTTGGCCACCCTGCACCGGCGGGGTTGGCGCCGGGCCAACCTCTGGGTGCTCCGCGACAACGGGCGGGCCCGACGGTTCTACGAGCGCGGCGGCTGGGTGGCGGACGGCGTGGAGCGCGACGAGCACTTCGGGCCGGTCACCGTCCGGCAGCTCCGCTACACCCGCGCCCTGCCCTGACCCGCCCTCGCCACCTGCGGACGGTCGGCCCGCACG
>NZ_WVUH01000331.1 GCF_017614955.1 Micromonospora echinofusca | reverse complement strand
CGACCGGGGCGGCCGGGGCGACCGGGGCGGTCAGTACCGCCGCGCCGCCGTTGGCCGGGGCCGCTGCCGCCGGTACGCCGCCGTTGGTCGGGACCACCGGCCCACCGTTCGTCGGTGCCGGCGCCACGGGTGCCGGTCCGGCCGGGGCGGGGCTCACCGGGGCCGGCGGCAGTACCGTCGGCGCGGCCAACGCGGCCTGCGGCGCGGATCCGGCCGGCAGGGCGAACGGCGGGTACGCCTCGGCGGGCTGCCAGACCAGTCGGCCGGCCGGCCCTTCGGCGAAGTAGGCGAGCATGACGTCCCGCTGGGAGGCGATCATCTCCCGGGTGGTGCGGAGGAACTCGCCGAGCAGCTCGCCCCGGCTGTCGTGGCCGCCGTTGGGGGCGGCCCCGTTCGATGCTGTCATCGACAACTCCTTGATCCGTCGCGGAGGGGTCATGCCTCCGGGCAGGCAGTTACCGTCCTGGTCGCGGACGAGTTGACCGTCGACCGTCCAGATCGGACGCCGGTCCGACCCGGTGGTGGGGCTACCGGGGGAGACCCGGTCGTGGAACAACCAGCCGGTCTGTACGGGCACGCCGGCACAGGCCAGTTCGGCGAGGGCGAGCAGGAAGCTGCGCAGCCCCTCGGTGGTGCTCCGTTCGGTGGCCACCGCCAGGTGCGGCCGGTCGCCGAGCACCGACCGGACCAGCTTGGTGAGCACCTGTCCGGGGCCGGTCTCCAGGAAGATCCGGACCCCGCTGGCGTACATCGCCTCGATCTGTTCGACGAACCGCACCGGGGCGCCGATCTGCTCGGCGAGCTGGCGGCGGACCTGGTCGGCGCCCCCGGTGTAGGTGCCGGCCGTCAGGTTCGACCAGACCGGCAGCTCCGGCTGGCGGATCGGCCGGGACGCCAGTACCGCGGCGAACCGGTCGACGCCACCGGAGACGACCGGACTGTGGAAGGCGCAGGCCACCGAGAGACCCCGGGCGGAGAGCCCGGCCGCCTTGAGCGCCGCCACGGCTGCCTGGACGGCGGCGGTCGGACCGGAGATCACCACCTGGGTGGGGGCGTTCTGGTTGGCCAGGACCACCTCGCTGGACAGTCCGGCCTCGGCGAGTACCCGTCCCACCTGGTCGGCGGTGCCGGTGACCGCGGCCATGGTGCCGGGGTCGTCGCCGCAGGCGTCGAGGATCGAGGCGGCCCGCCGCCGGCTGAGGTCCAGTAGCGTGGCCGGGTCGAAGGCCCCGGCGACGCAGAGACCGACCAGCTCGCCGTAGCTGTGCCCGGCGGTGGTGTCGGGTCGTACGCCGACCCGGCGCAGCAGGTGGTCGACGGCCAGGCCACCGATGCCCAGGGCAGGCTGGGCGACCCGGGTGTCCCGGACCTGCTCCTCCTGTGCCCGGCGGTGCTCCTGGTCGAAGGCGGTCGGCGGGAACATCAGCTCCGCCACGTCCCGGTCCAGGGTCAGGTACCGCCGCAGCTCGGGGAAGGCCACGAACAGTTCGGCGAGCGCGCCGGGCCGCTGGCTGCCCTGACCGGGGAAGAGGAAGGCGAGCTGACCGGCCGGTACCTGGGCCGGCTCGGCCGGCTGGACCAACCCCCGGCCGGGGTCGTGTTCCCCGGCCAGGGCCCGGCCCAGCAGGGTGGCCAACTCGTCGAGGTCACGGGCGACGACCGCCACCCGGACCGGCCCGGACCGGCCGGCGGACTGCGCGGCGACGGTGGCGGCCAGCTCGGCGAGCGACCCGGTCCGGCCCTGCCGCAGTTCGTCGGCGAGCTTGCGGACCGCCTGGTGGGCGGCCTCGGTGTCGATGCCCCGGAAGCAGAACAGCTCCGCCGGCCAGGTCTGCCGGCTGTGCCGGGGCTCGGGCACGTCGGCGTAGGCGCTGAGCACCACGTGGAAGTTGGTGCCGCCGAAGCCGAACGCGCTCACCCCGGCGATCCGCTCCTGGGGCGGGGCGGTCCACGGCCTGGCCTCGGTGTAGAAGGCGAACGGGCTGCGCTCCGGGCTCCAGGCCGGGTTGGGATTCTGCAGGTGGATCGTGGGCGGCTTGACCCCGGTGTACAACGCGAGGGCCGTCTTGATCACACCGGCCAGACCGGCGGCGCACTTGGTGTGCCCGATCTGCGACTTGACCGAGCCGAGCGCGCAGCTCCCGGGCTCGGCTCCGGACTCGACGAAGAGTTTCGTCAGGGTCTCCAGTTCGGTCCGGTCGCCCACCACGGTGCCGGTACCGTGCGCCTCGACCAGTCCCACCTGGCGGGGGGAGATGCCGGTACGCCGGTAGGCCCGGTCGAGCGCCCGGCGCTGGCCGTCCGGCCGGGGCGCGGTGAGCCCGAGGGCCCGCCCGTCGCTGGCCCCGCCGAGCCCCTTGACCACCGCGTAGATCCGGTCACCGTCGCGTTCGGCGTCGGCGAGCCGCTTCAGGACGACACACGCCACCCCCTCGCCCAGGGCGATGCCGTCGCCGGTGCTGTCGAAGGTGCGGCACCGGCCGGTGGGGGAGAGCGCGTGCGCGGAGGTGAACATCAGGTAGTCGTTGATGCCGTTGTGCAGGTCGGCGCCACCGCAGATCATCAGGTCGCTGTCCCCGGAGACCAGCTCCTTGCAGGCCGCGTCCATCGCGGCGAGGGACGAGGCGCAGGCGGCGTCCACGGTGAAGTTCGGTCCGCCCAGGTCTAGCCGGTTGGCCACCCGGCCGGCGATGACGTTCGCCAGGACCCCGGGGAAGCTGTCCTCGTTGACGGTGGGGAGCTGGTCCTCCAGCTCCTCGGGTACCTCACCGAGGTAGGCGGGGAGCATGGTGCGCAGGGTCTGCGCGTGACCCATGTCGCTGCCCGCCTCGGCACCGAAGACGACACCGGTCCGGGAGTGGTCCACCCCGGGGGCGTCGTACGCGTACCCGGCGTCCACCAGGGCCCGGTGGGAGACCTCCAGGGCCAGCAGCTGGGTGGGGTCGATGCTGCTCAACGCGGCCGGTGGGATGCCGTAGCGGATCGCGTCGAACGGGACCGGGTCGATGAACCCACCCCACTTGGAGACACTGATCCGGCCGGTCTGACCCGGCCCCACCTCCGGGGCGTAGTAGTGGTCGACGTTCCAGCGCTGGGGCGGCACCTCACCGACCGCATCGGTACCGCTGAGCACGGTCTGCCAGAAGCTGGCCAGATCCGGGGAGCCCGGCAGCATGCAGGCCATCCCGACGATCGCGACGTCCAGCGGCGCGGGCGGCTCCTCGACCGGCTCGACCCGCTCGGTCAGCCCGGCGGCCAACCCGGCGGTACGCGCCGCGTGCAGCTCCTGGGCACCGGTGCTGACCTGCGCGTGCAGCTCGGCCACCGTGGTGGTGCGGTCGCGGAGGGCGGCCACCTGGCCGGCCATGAAGAGCCCCTCGGCGGCCTGGGTCGCCTCGTCCACCCGGACGAGGTTGTCCCCGTCGCGTCGCAGGCCCTTGCTGGCCAGCCGGAGCCGGCCGACGTTGAGCAGTTCCAACTGCTCCCAGACCTCGCGGCTCTCCACCCCGGCGGTCTCCAGCTCGACCCGGAGCCGGTGGAAGTCGTCGACGAACGGGGTGTGCAGGCAACGGGTGGCGTGGCCGGGCGCGGTCTCCAACAGGGCGGTACTGGTGGCCTCGACCGCCGCCTGCTGGAACAGCGGCTGCACCGCGCCGTGCGTGACGGCCTCGGCGGTGAAGAGGTAGGCGGTGCCCATCAGCACGCCGATCTGGACGCCCCGGCGGGTCAGCGACCCGGCGGTCGCCGCGACCATGGCGGCGGACCGGGCGTCGTGCACCCCACCGGCGAAGAAGACCTGGATCCGGGCGGCCTGGTCCGGCTGGCCGGTGAGGAACTCGTCGAGGACCAGCAGTTGAGCCTCCCAGAGCGGGAAGCTGGCCCGGGGACCGACGTGCCCACCGCACTCCGCGCCCTCGAAGATGAACTTGCGGGCGCCGGCCCGGAGGAACTGCCGCAGCAGGCCGGGCGACGGGACGTGCAGGAACGTGCTGATGCCCTGTTCCTCCAGGGCTTTCGCCTGCGGCGGCCGGCCACCGGCGATGATCGCGTACCGGGGACGGATGGCCCGGATCACGTCGAGCTGTGCCGCGCGCAGTTCCTCGGGAGCGAAGCCGAGGACGCCGACGCCCCACGGCCGGTCGCCGAGCTGGGCGGCGGTCTCCTCCAACATCCGGCGGGACTGTTCCGCGCTGGCCAGGGCGAGGGCGATGAACGGCAGGCCACCGTCGGCGGCGACGGCGGAGGCGAACCCGGCCACGTCGCTGACCCGGGTCATCGGTCCCTGGGCCACCGGCATCTGGATGCCGAGGCTGGTGGCGAGCGGACCGCCGGGGGCCAGTGCGAGTCCGGCGTCCCGGTCCGAGGCGGCGGCCAGCATCGCGTCCCGGATGCCGCGTACCGCCGCTGCCGTGTCGGTCCAGCGGTCGGCGAACACCGCCGCGAGCCAGCCGTCCTGCCCGATCGGCAGGAGTGCCGAGGCGCTGTCGTGCCGGCCACCGCGCCGGGTGCCCCGCTCCCCGTCGACCAGGACCGTCTCGCTGCCGTCGAGGTGCCGGAACAGGGCGAGCACGTCGTCGGGCAGCTCGGATTCGGGCATCAGGGCGAGCTGGTTGTCCAGCACCACGCCGGCGGCACCACCGATCAGGCAGGCCCCCGCGGTGTGCGGGCCGATCCCGCCGGCCACCCAGACGGGCAGGTCGAGGTGGTCGTCCGCGACGATCTGCTGGAGCAGGACGAAGGAGCTGAGGTCGCTGACCCGGCCACCGGCTTCCATGCCCCGGGCGATCAGGCCGTGCGCGCCGGCGGCGGCGGCCGTCCGGGCCTCGGCCAGGCTGGTCACCTCGGCCAGAACCCGGTACCGGGAGACCGCCCCGGCGAGGTCCCAGGGGGAGTCGGCCGGCAGGACCACCAGGTCGGCCCGGCCGCTGGCCGCCTGGTCGACCTGGTCGGGGGTGGCCCGGCAGCCGGCGGGGACACGTACCCCGACCGGCTCCCGGGTCCAGGAGGTGGCCTGGGTCAAGGCACTGAGGGCCCAGTCGTCTCCTGCGGCCAGATCCAGGACGCCCAGTCCGCCGCCTCGCCGAGCGGCGGCCGCGATGCGGGGACCGGGCTCCAGGAGGCCGCAGGGACTGATGGCCAGGACTAGGTCGCGCGTGTTCGGTGCAGGTCTCATCGGGCTCCCACTTCGTATCGCGGTGGTCTCGCGTTGCGACGGGCTTGATCGGGGTCCAGGTCGGCTGATGGCCGAATGCAATTTGCCGCGATCAATTGAGCAGCGCGTATTAAGTTAGCTTTGCTGAGTTACGACTCCGTTAAATCTCATCAAGTTGATCGGCGACGTGAAGTTTGCAGTGGTGAAGCCCATGTCGATCATCCGAGGCGTGTCCGTTCCTGTGGTTTCGACGGCATTAGAGCGCCCTCGGACACGCTTGTAACAAGTCACATTGTTAACAACGTGGAGGCGCTCCCAGTGCTGGGTGACGCTCCGTCAGGGCGGGTTCGGTGAATGTTCATCCCACCATGTGGACTGCCTCTTGCCCGGCGGCGTGCCCTGCGCGAACGATGCCGTACATCGATGACCTTCATCGATGTAAAAGCGTTAGTCCTATCAATTATCTAGGAAATGCAGGGAGGGTTTCGTGGCGGTCGGTGTGTCTGACTGTGCGGTTCCAGATCTCCGAACCTCCGGGTCGGATCGGCTCTGACCTGGTAACAAGGTGCGTCGAGAAGACCCGCCCGCCGGGCGTCGACGTGCAGAATGATCACTCTTTTGGCAGTGCTGCGCTGATCCCCGCCTCGGCCGGTCCGGCCGGGTCGACCGCTCCCCGATGGCAAGCGGAAGTTCGGGGATTCAGCGTCCCCCCGGGCCGGATCGGCGTTCGGCTAATCGCATCTGACCTGTGCCAATGGCCGACGCGAACGTAATTACCAAGTGGCAACGATTCGCGGAACCGGCACCGTCGTTACCCTCTCCTACTCGACTGGCGGTGAACAATGTCCAAGATTCTTCTCCTTGCTCTGGTTGGTCTAGGTGCCCAATTAGTCGACGGCAGCCTGGGGATGGCGTACGGAGTGACATCCACCACACTTCTGCTCGCTATCAACACCAACGCGGCAGTGGCGTCGGCCAGCGTTCATCTCGCGGAAATCGGGACGACACTGGTCTCCGGTGCCGCGCATTGGCGATTCGGTAACGTCGACTGGCGGGTCGTGGTCAAGGTCGGGGTACCGGGTGCGATCGGGGCCTTCGCCGGGGCGACCTTCCTCACCAACCTGAGCACCGCCTTCGCGGCCCCGGTCATGTCGCTGATCCTGCTCAGCCTGGGCATCTACCTGCTCGCCCGGTTCACCACCTTCGGGCTGCCCCGGGGAAACCTCGGCAAGCCGCTGCGCAAGCGGTTCCTCGGCCCGCTCGGGCTGGTCGCCGGTTTCGTCGACGCCACCGGCGGCGGTGGCTGGGGGCCGATCGGCACCCCGGCGATCCTGGCCAGCGGACGGATGGAGCCGCGCAAGGTGATCGGCTCGATCGACACCAGCGAGTTCCTGGTGGCGATCGCCGCGAGCTTCGGCTTCCTGGTCGCCCTCGGCTCCCAGAACCTCGACTTCATGCTGGTCGGTGCCCTGCTCGTCGGCGGCATGGTGGCCGCGCCGATCGCCGCCTGGCTGGTCCGCAAGGTGCCGCCCCGGGTTCTCGGCTCGGCGGTCGGCGGGGTCATCGTCCTCACCAACTCCCGGACGCTGCTGGCCAGCGACTGGATCGACGCCTCCACCGGGGTGCGTTACGGCTGCTACGCGCTGATCCTCGCGGTCTGGGCGGCGGCCGTGGTCCACTCGGTCCGCCAGCACCTGGCCGACCGGGTCGAGCCACTGCCCGCCGGTGAGGCGGGTCACCACTGAGTGCGACGGGCGCCGGCATGAGGGCCGGCGGTGAGGCGGGTCACCACTGAGTGCGACGGGCGTCGGCATGAGGGCCGGCGGGTCGGCGCCGCGCCCGGGCGCCCGGGCCGTCGGCCCGGGTCGCGGGTACGGCCGACCCACATCCGGGGCAGCCCTCACATGTGGGTCAGCCACGCATCGTCGCTGGTGACCGGCGCGGATAATGACGCTGCCGGGTAGGGCAAGATGGCGCCACGGCCCATGCGCAGCGTCGTGCCGGCCGGGGGAGGGGTATCACAGTGGGTGACGTGCTCTGGGCGCCGCCGGCAGACGTACGCGAAACGTCCCGGATCGGTGACTACCTGCGCTGGCTACGGGCGGAGCGGGGGCTGGACTTCGCCGACTACGACAGCCTGTGGCAGTGGTCGGTGACCGACCTGGACGCCTTCTGGCGTTCGGTCTGGGACTACTTCGAGGTCATCGCGCACACCCCACCGACCGGCACCCTGGCCGGGCGGACCATGCCGGGCGCCCGCTGGTTCCCCGGCGCCACCCTCAACTACGCCGAGCACGTGCTGCGGATGCCCGGGCTGGCTGACGGCGATCCGGTGGTGATCGCCCACAGCCAGACCCGGGGACCGGTCACCCTCACCGCCGCCGAGCTGCGTGAACAGGTCCGTCGGGTGGCGGCCGGCCTGCGCCGGCTCGGGGTCGGCCCCGGCGACCGGGTGGCCGCGTACGCACCGAACATCCCGGAGACCTTCGTCCTGCTGCTGGCCACGGCCAGCCTCGGCGCGATCTTCTCCTCCTGCGCGCCGGAGTTCGGTACCCGCAGTGTCACCGACCGCTGGCAGCAGATCGAACCGACGGTACTGGTGGCGGTGGACGGCTACCGGTACGGCGACAAGGCGGTGGACCGCCGGTCCGAGGTGGCGGCGATCCGGGCGGCGCTGCCCTCGCTGACGTACACCGTGCAGCTGCGCTACCTGGACC
>NZ_WVUH01000330.1 GCF_017614955.1 Micromonospora echinofusca | reverse complement strand
GGGCCGACCGGGGCGGTGGGGGAACCGGCCGGCCCGTCGTCGGCGTCGGTGTCCGCCACCACCAGGGCCCGGCACCCGGGCGGCAGGGCGGACGCCCCGGTGGCCGTGGTGAGCACCAGGTCGACGGCCGCGTCGCGCAGGATGGCGTCGCGTCGCTCCGGCGGGTACCGCTCGTCGAGCGCGACGTAGGCGGCGCCGGCCCGCAGGATCGCCAGCAGGCCGACCACGGCCGCGGCGGAGCGGGGCAGGTGCACCCCGACCACGGCACCCTCCACCGTGCCGGCCTGCCGCAACCGGTGGGCGAGCCGGTCGACGCGCCGGTGCAGCTCGTCGTAGGTCAGCTCGCCGTCCCAGGCCCGCACCGCGGTCCGGGTGCGGTGCCGGGCGGCGACCTGCCGGAACAGCTCGTCAATCATCGCGGGGCACGCTCCTGTAGTTGCGCCGACAGCAGGGTGAGCAGCGGCCCGGGTGCGGCCAGGAAGTCGTAGTGGCCCCCCGGGAGGACCTCGAACCGCACGTCGTCGCCGTAGTGTTCCCAGCCCCGCAGTTCCGCCTCGGTGACCTCGGGGTCGTCGGCCCAGTGCAGCACCGAGACGGTCATCGCCACCGGTGCCGGCTCGTCGAGCCGGTAGTAGCGGTTGGCCTCCAGGTCCGCGCGCAGGACCGCCATGCTCAGGGCCAGCATCGCCGGATCGGGTTGTCCGCCCCGTCGTACCGCGAGGGCGGCCAGTTCGTCGAGGAGTTCGGCGTCGTCGAGGGTCAGGAACCGGTCGTGCGGGCAGTGGTGCGGCGCGACCTGGGCGGAGACCACGAGGCTGCGTGGCGCCGGCAGGCGGTGCAGCGGCAGGCGACGGGCCGTCTCGTACGCCGGCAACGCACCGGCGCAGTGCCCGAAGAAGGCGAACGGCCGGTCCAGCAGCGGGAGCAACTGGTCGGCCAGTACCTCGGCCAGCTCCGGGTAACTGCGGTAGTGCGGCTCACGGACCCGGTTCTCCCGGCCCGGAAGCTGCACCAGGCACACCTCGACCCCGTCGATCCAGCGGGGCCACCGGTTGAACATCGACGCGCCCATGCCCGAGTACGGGAAGCAGAAGATGCGGCCGGTCGACTCCTCGGACGGGTCGCGCAGCAGCCAGCGGTGGCGCTTCACGACCCGGACCCCGGTGCCGGGCTGGCCGGTCGCAGGTCGGTCCGGGTGGCCGGGTCGTCGAAGGTGTTCGTCAACTGTCGTCTCCCTGCGTCGGGCCGATCGGTACCGGGCCGGTCCCACACCCCACGGACAACTGCCGCCGGACGAGGTCGCCGAGTTCCGCAGCCCGGTCGCGGTAGTAGAAGTGGTCACCGGGCAGCAGGACGGTGGTGGCCGGCCCGAGGGTCAGGTCCGACCAGCCGCGCAGGTGCTCGGCCGTGATGTCGGGGTCGGCGTCGCCCCCGACGACCAACATCGGGCAGCGCAACGGCTGCGGTGACCCGACGTGCCCTGCGACCAGCAGCGTGTCGGCGCGGATCACCTGGATCGCCAGGCGCAGCATCTCCGGGTTGTCGAGGACCTCGTCGGTGATGGCGTTCTCCGCGCGCAGGACGTCCACCCACTGTGCGACGTCGCGCGCGGAGATCTCGGCGGCGGACAGCGTCGTCGACGCCGTCGGTTGGGCCGAGGAGATCACCAGCAGCGCCACGTGGCGGCCGGCACGGGTGAGCCGGTGCGCCAGCTCGAAGCAGAGCAGCCCGCCCAGGCTGTGCCCGACGAGCACCAGCGCGCCGGTGGCGTACCGGTCGATCTCCGCCGCCATCTGGTCGGCGAGTTCGTGCAGACTGCCGGGGAGTGGCTCGCCGATACGTGGTCCGCGCCCCGGGTACTGGAGGACGAGTGTCTCGTCGCCGGCATCCGTCAGGTGCGGCAGCAGGTCGTACACCGAATAGGCACTGCCACCGCCGTACGGCGCCACCACGACGGTCCGCGCGGCAGGGCCGCCGGGCTCACCCGCGCCGCTGCGGTACCGCCACAGCCCACGCGTCATCGGCTCCAGCGCCATCCGGCACACTCGCTTTCATCAATGGATCTCCGGCCAGTGAAGCACCCGGCTGTGGAAGCGCCGTGGAACCGGTGTGGAAGGCCGGAACCGGCAGGCCCGCCCGGGCCGGGCGCCGTCCACTTTGGTGGAGGCCGGTGGGACCATCTCCACCGTCGGTTGAAGACAGTCCGGCGGATCGACGCGATGCTCTGCCGGTGACACCTACCCCATCGGGCCGTGGGGTCGGCGGCGGGGCCGACACCCTGCTGGCCGGCTTCGCCCACTCCGTACGCCGTCATCCCGACCGGACGGCTGTCGTCTCGGACGATCGGGTGCTCACGTACGCCGAACTGAACCGGGCCGCGGAGACGGTCGCGGCCCGGATCCAGGCCGGGGCGGTCGATCCCGGGTCGCACATCGGCATCTTCCTGACCCGGTCGGTCGACCTGGTCGTGGCCGCGATCGCCGCGCTGAAGGCGGGCTGCGCGTACATTCCCCTGGATCCGGCGAACCCGCCGGCCCGGTTGGCGCGCATCCTGGACGTGGCCGAACCGGCCCTCGTCGTCACCACCGGTGCCCTGGGCGACAGCCTGCCACCGGGCACGCCGGTACTCCGACTGGACGGGCCCCGGCCGGCGGACCTCCGCTACCACGCACCGTCGGTGGACCCGGACGCCTGCGCGTACGTCATCTTCACCTCCGGGACGACCGGCCAGCCCAAGGGGGTACGGATCTCGCACGGCAACGTGCTGCACCTGTTCGGCTCGACGGACTCCCTCTTCGCGTTCGACGAGCACGACGTGTGGTCGATGTTCCACTCCTTCGCGTTCGACGTCGCGGTCTGGGAGATGTGGGGAGCGCTGCTGTACGGCGGCTGCGTGGTCGTCGTACCGGAACTGGTCGCCCGGGATCCGGCCGCGTTCCGGCGTCTGCTGCTGCACCGGCGGGTGACGGTACTGAGCCAGACGCCGACCGCCTTCCAGCAACTCGTCGCCGAGGAGCAGCGGCACGACGACCGGTTGTCGGTGCGTCGGGTCGTGTTCGGTGGTGAGGCGCTGCGGTTCGCGATCCTGGCACCGTGGGCCGCGAAGTACGGCGACGAAACGGTCGAGCTGATCAACATGTACGGCATCACGGAGACGACCGTGCACGCGTCGTACCGTCGGATCCGCGAGGCCGACCTGCACCAGGGGGCGAGCCTCATCGGGGTACCGCTGCCGCACTCGGACCTGCTGCTGACCGACGACCAGCTCCGGCCGGTACCGCCCGGCGAGGTGGGCGAGATCGTCGTCACCGGGCCGGGGGTCGGGCTCGGGTACCACGCGCAACCCGAGCTGACCCGGCAGCGGTTCGTCGAGCTGACCGGCGCCGACGGACGGCCGGTCCGGGGTTACCGGTCGGGTGACCTCGCCCGGCGCCGGCCGGACGGCGACCTGGAGTACCTGGGCCGGGCCGACAACCAGGTCAAGATCCGGGGGTTCCGGGTCGAACTCGGCGAGATCGAGGCGGCGCTGGTCCGGCTCCCGGCGGTGCGCGCCGCCGCCGTGGCCCTCCGGCCGCTACCGACCGGGGAACAGGCGATCATCGGGTACGTCGTACCCGCCGGGGTCGACCCACCGGATCAGCAGCAGCTGCACGGAGAGCTGTCGCGGGCCCTGCCCGGCTACATGGTGCCGGCGGCCTTCGTCACCCTGGACGCGCTGCCCCGTACCGTGAACGGGAAACTCGACCGGTCGGCGCTGCCCGATCCGGTGTTCGCGGCGGGTGTCGGCCGCGCGCCGAGGTCGGTGGTGGAGGAGCTGCTCTGCCAGGTCTTCGCCCAGGTGCTCGGCCGCAGCTCGGTGGAGCGCGACGACAACTTCTTCGTCCTGGGGGGACACTCGCTCTCCGCCGTGCGGCTGACCAACCGGATCAGGGCGGTGCTCGGTCTGGAGGTGGGCATCCAGGAGCTGTTCGCCTCGCCCACCGTCGCCGGGCTCACCGCGACGCGTACCGGCACGGCCGGACGTCCCCCGCTGACCCGACGCGCCGACCCGGCCACGGTCTCCCTGTCGTACGCGCAGCAGCAGCTCTGGTCCCGGCACCGGCGGCCCGGCGGCCCGCCGGCCGGTCAGGTGTCGTACGCGCTGCACCTGACCGGCCGGGTCGACGTGGCGGCGCTCGGTGCCGGGCTGACCGACGTGGTACGCCGGCACGCCGTGCTGCGTACCGTGTTCGCGGAGCACGACGGGGCGCCCCTACCCCGGGTCGTGGACGCCGGGGCGCTCCGGGCGCTGCTGGTGGTCGAGCAGGTGGACGCGGAGAAGCTGGACGGGTCCGTCACGAGCGCCGCCCGGGAGCCGGTCGACCCACGCCGGGAGCCGGCCGTCCGGGCCCGGTTGTTCACGGTGGCCGCCGACCGCTCGGTGCTGCTGCTCGTCCTGCACCGGATCGCCGCCGACGAGTGGTCGTGGGAGCCGCTGCTGCGGGATCTGGCCGAGGCGTACGGTGCCCGGCTCGCCGGCCGGGCGCCGCACTGGCAGCCGCTGGCGGTCGAGTACGCCGACTACGCCGACTGGCAGCGGGATCTGCTCGGCGACGCCGACGACCCGGACAGCCTCGCGGGGCGGCAGCTCGCCTTCTGGCGCGGTCACCTGGACGGTCTGCCGGAGGAGCCGGCGCTGCCGGTGGTCGACCGGGACCGGCCGGCCGGCCCGCAGGTGCCCGGTGACCCGGTCCGGCTGGACACCGACGCCGACCTGCATGTCCGGCTCACCGGGCTGGCCAGGGCCAGCGGTACCACGGTTGCGATGGTGTTGAGGGCGGCGGTGGCGGCTCTGCTCACCCGGCTCGGTGCGGGTACCGACCTGGCGATCGCCGGGACGGTCCCCGGTCGGGTCGATCCGGTGCTGGAACCCCTCGTCGGTCCGTTCGGGAACACGGTGGTGACGCGGGTCGACACCGGCGGGGACCCGACCTTCGCGGAGCTGCTGGTCCGGGTGCGGACTGCG
Source organism: Micromonospora echinofusca (assembly GCF_017614955.1). Taxonomy (GTDB): domain Bacteria; phylum Actinomycetota; class Actinomycetes; order Mycobacteriales; family Micromonosporaceae; genus Micromonospora; species Micromonospora echinofusca_A. The sequence goes on along the minus strand of NZ_WVUH01000330.1, from coordinate 2,879 downwards.
GAGCTGGCCACCGCCGGACACCAGGACCTGCCGTTCGGACGGTTGGTGGAGCTGCTCGATCCGGTACGTGCGGTCCACCGCCAGCCCCCGGCCCGGGTCATGGTCGCCACGCCACCGGCGGTCGCACCCGATCTCGTCCTGCCCGGACTGGATGTCACGACGGCACCGGTCAGCACCGGCGGCCCGGAGTTCGAGCTGACCTTCCGGTTCGAGTCGCGGCACGACGCCGACGGCCAGCCCCTCGGGGTGTCCGGCTGCCTGGAGTACCACGCCGACCGGTACCGCCGGGAGACGGTGGAGCGCCTCGCGGTGACCCTGGGCCGACTGCTGGAGCAGGCGGTGTCGCACCCGGCCACCCGGCTGGGCCAGTTCGACGTCCTGGACGCCGGGGCCCTCCGGTAGGTGCTGCCGGCCGCACTCGCGCGTCGGACCACTGGTTCGTCGCCTGTCGAGCTGCTCCATCCGTGCTGGCAGCGAGGTGGTACGCCAACCCGTGAGGTACGTGCCGACCCGTGAGGTACGGCGCCAACCTGCAGGTCCGGTAGGACGGTCGCTGGTCGCGTGCTGGCACATCCGGAGCAGCTCGACAGGCGGCGAACAGGGGGCCACCCCCGCAGGTCCTGCCGGTGGCTGCGGCCGGTGGGTGACACCCGGTGACCGGCCGGTGCGGCGCCAGGGTCGCCCGCACGGGGACGGCCCGCCGCACCGACTCCTTTCCGTGACGAACCAACGGGACCCCGCTCCATAAAAACGGACTATATGGTGCACACTGCGGCCATCTGATCACCCGTCGTTGCCGAAATGTTTCCGCCGATCACCTGCGGAGCTCTTGACACCGCGTGGTCGCGGTCCATACCGTCCCCTCAGTTGTACATGGTTGTCCATGAACATGAGGGCCAGGATGAAGATTGCAGTGATCGGCAGCTACGGCGCCGGGCTCACCATGCGGGTGCCCCGGGTGCCGGTCGCCGGGGAGACCCTCTCCGGAGGCCGGTTCGCCTCCGGCCACGGCGGCAAGGGCTCCAACCAGGCGGTGGCCGCCGCCCGGCTCGGTGCGCAGGTCAGCCTCCTGACCGCAGTCGGCCGGGACCAGTTCGGTACCGCCGCGCGGGAACTCTGGGCGCAGGAGGGGGTCGACGCCACCGGGGTCCGCACCACGGACGCCGCGACGATGGTCGGCGTCATCCTGGTCGACGCGCACGGCGAGAACCGGATCGCTATCGCCCCCGGCGCGCTGGACGAGCTGACCCCCGCCGACGTCGAGGGCTTCGCCGACCGGATCGCCGCCGCCGACCTGGCGGTGGTGTCACTGGAGATTCCCCTGCCGGTCGCCGTCGCGGCGCTGCGTACCGCACACGAGCACGGCGTCCGGACGCTGCTCAACCCCGCCCCGGCGGTCGCCCTGCCCGACGAGGCCTGGGACTGGATCGACGTGTTGACCCCCAACGCCAGTGAGGCGCGGGTGCTGACCGGGCGCGACCCGGCCGATCCGGCGACCGGCGACGAACTGGTGGACCTGCTGCGCACCCGTTACGCCGGGACGATCGTGCTCACCCTGGGTGCCGACGGCGCCCTGGTCGACCACGACGGGCAACGGGTACGCGTCGACCCGGTCCCCGTGGGCCACGTCCTGGACACCACCGGCGCCGGTGACGCCTTCACCGGCGCGCTCGCCGTCGCCCTCACCCGGGGCGACACCCTCACCGACGCGGTCCGCTACGCCGCTGCGGCCGGCGCGTACGCCGTCGGTGTCGCCGAGGTGATCCCCGCCCTGCCCCGTCCGGACGACGTCGCGGCCCTGCTGAGGAGATGAGACTGATGGCCCAGATGACCACCCGCGCGGTACCGGCGGTGGACGCGGTCGCCGCCCCCCGCGCCCGTTCCCCGTTGCACCGCTTCCTGCACGCCCGCGAGGCCAGCACCTTCCTCGCCCTCGTCGTGCTGTTCGCCCTGGGCACCCTGATCGCGCCGGGCTTCGTCGGCACCGACAACTTCCTCACCGTCGGCCAGCAGATCGCGCAGATCGGCATCATGGCCGTCGGCGTCACCTTCGTCATCATCAACGCCGAGATCGACCTGTCGGTCGGCTCGATCTACGGACTCGGCGCCGTGGTCTGCGGGCTGCTGATGACCTCCGACGTCGCCTGGCCGGTCGCCGCGCTCGGCGGGATCGCCGCCGGTGCGCTCGCCGGCCTGGTCAACGGCCTGATGACGGTGGGCTTCGGCATCCCCTCGTTCATCGTCACGCTCGGCACGCTGAGCGTCTACCGGGGCGTGACGCTGCTGCTCAGCGGCGGCTCACCGATCTCCCTGCCGGCCAGCGACCCCAACGTCGCCGCGTTCAACCTGCTCGGTCAGGGCAAGCTCTTCGGCCTGGTACCGATGCAGCTCGTCATCTTCGCGCTCGTCGCCGTCCTCGGCACGATCGTGCTGTCCCGGTCCCGCTACGGTTTCAACACCTACGCCGTCGGCGGCAGCGCCGAGGCCGCCCGGCTGTGCGGCATCGACACCGGCCGGGTGAAGATCGCCGCGTTCACCCTCTCCGGCACGCTCGCCGGGCTGGCCGGCGTACTCGGCCTGTCCTTCCTGTCCTACGTGCAGGGCGTCACCGGCACCGGCATGGAACTCACCGCCATCTCCGCCGTGATCATCGGCGGTGCGGCCCTGTTCGGCGGTTCCGGCACCATGCTCGGCACCGTCATCGGCGTCGCCTTCATCGGTGTCCTGCAGAACATCCTCAACCTGCGCGGCATCTCCTCGTTCTGGCAGACCGTGGCGACCGGCACGGTGATCATCCTCGCCGTCGCCGCCGACACCTGGCTGCGCAGACGCTCCGGGCGCCGGTGACCACCCCGGTCCGCGCCCCGCAGCACTCCCCC
>NZ_WVUH01000032.1 GCF_017614955.1 Micromonospora echinofusca | reverse complement strand
GGTGGTGAGGGCGTGCTCCTCGTTCATGGTCTCGTCCTCCTGGTCGGTCCGGAGCTGGTCGGTCCGGAGCTGGTCGTACTGGCACGGGTCGTACCGGAGCATCCGTGACCGGCGTCACCTCGCCGTCGCCGCCGCGCGACGCCGACCAACGCCGAGCAGCCCGGTACGACGCGCCGGAGATCGGCGGGCGGCCACTGTCGACCGACGCTGACCGGTACCGACCAGCGGCCCCGCGACCACTTCGGAAGATCATCCGCCGGGCGGCACACCTGATTCATATTCACTCCCCGTACCCGCCAGCACGGAATCTGTCAGGAACCTGAAATAGTCTCCCAATATCGTCCTCATACTGTGCACAGATTCCGCCATTCACATTGGCGCTTGCGAATGTACGATCCTCCCAACCGTCCAGGTCGGCTTTCGTTCCGGTCACCCTCGCCGGCACGAAAAGCCAACACACTAGGGAGGACTGGGAGATGACACTCCCGCGCACTCGGCGGACCGCCGCCTTCGGCGTACTCGCCGCCGCCGCCATGGTCACCGCCATGGTCGGCGCCCCCGCCCAGGCCGCACCGGCCACCGGGTCGATCCTGCACGCCGGCGGCGCGACCGCCGTCGCCGACAGCTACATCGTGGTGCTCAAGGACAGCGCCGTCGGTGGCCGCGCCGGCACCCGCCAAGCCGGCGTGAAGAGCCTGGCCGACTCGCTCGCCGAGCGGTTCGGCGCCAAGCTGGGCCACGTCTACGGTGACGCGCTGAACGGTTTCGAGGCGCGGCTGTCGGAGCAGGCCGCCAAGCGCCTGGCCGCCCACCCGGCGGTCGCCTACGTGGAGCAGAACCACGAGGTCTCGACCACCACCACCCAGACCAGCCCGCCCTGGGGCCTGGACCGGATCGACCAGCGGAACCTCCCGCTGAGCGGCACCTACAGCTACGTCAGCGAGGGCACCGGCGTCACCGCGTACATCATCGACACCGGCATCCTGACCAGCCACACCGACTTCGGCGGCCAGGCGGTCGACGGCTACGACGCGATCGACAACGCGCTGCCGGCCGCCGACTGCAACGGCCACGGCACCCACGTCGCCGGCACCGTCGGCGGCACCAGGTACGGTGTGGCCAAGAACGTCCGGCTGGTCGCCGTCCGGGTGCTCAACTGCCAGGGCAGCGGCACCTGGGCCCAGGTCATCGCCGGCGTCAACTGGGTGACCTCCAACCACCAGGCCGGTCAGCCGGCCGTGGCGAACATGAGCCTCGGCGGTGGCCTGAACAGCTCGCTGAACACCGCGGTGGCCAACTCCATCGCCGACGGCGTGACCTACGCGGTCGCGTCCGGCAACTCCGCCGCCAACGCCTGCAACTTCTCGCCGGCCTCGGTGCCGACCGCGCTCACCGTGAACGCCTCGGCGAGCAACGACACCACCGCCTCGTTCTCCAACTACGGCAGCTGCACCGACCTCTACGCCCCCGGCGTGGGCGTCCTGTCCGCCTGGTGGACCAGCACCACCGCCACCAACACCATCAGCGGCACCTCGATGGCCTCGCCGCACGTGGCCGGTGCCGCCGCCCGCGTGCTCCAGGTCTTCCCGACCTACACCCCGGCCCAGGTGCACGCCTACATCGTCAACAACGCCACCAACGGCGTGCTGACCGGCAACCCGCAGCCGAACAAGCTGCTCTACCTGGCTCCGACCTTCTGATCCACCCCCCCCGCTCCACCGGCCCCGAGGCGGTCTCCGCCCCGGGGCCGGCCCGTCTGAAAGGACACGACCATGATCAGATCAGGTACCCGGGGCCGACGCCTGCTGGCGCTCGGTGTGGCGGCCGTACTGGCCGGCGCGCTGACCCCGGCCGCCGCGAGCGCCGCCGGCAGCAGCGGTGAGATCCGGTACGCCGGCAGCCCCGACGCGGTCGCCGGCAGCTACATCGTCGTGCTCCGGGACGGTGCGGACCGCCCGGCCGGCGCCCCCGCCGTCGCCGCCACCGCCGACCGGCTGCGCGCCCGCTACGGCGGCACGGTCGGCCACGTCTACGGCAGCGCGCTCAACGGCTTCGAGGCCCGCCTGTCGGAGCGGGCCGCCCGGCGGCTCGCCGCCGACCCGGCGGTGGCCTACGTAGAGCAGAACCGCGAGGTCAGCGCACTGATCGGCCCGGGGGTGCAGCCCAACCCGCCGTCCTGGGGGCTGGACCGGATCGACCAGCGCTACCTGCCGCTCGACGGCCAGTACGCGTACCCGAACACCGCGCACAACGTGCACGCGTACGTCATCGACACCGGTATCCGGCTCACCCACACCGACTTCGGCGGACGGGCCAGCGGAGGTGCCGACTTCGTCGACAACGTCCTGCCCGCCGACGACTGCAACGGGCACGGCACGCACCTCGCCGGCACCATCGGCGGCACCAGGTACGGGGTGGCGAAGGAGGTCCGGCTCCACCCGGTGCGGGTCCTCGGCTGCACCGGCAGCGGCAGCTACGCCCAGGTGATCGCCGGGGTGAACTGGGTGACCGCCAACGCGGTCCGCCCCTCGGTGGCACTGATGGCACTCGGCGGCAGCCCGAACAGCAGCCTGGACGCCGCGATCACCAACTCGATCAACGCCGGGATCAGCTACGTCGTGGTGGCCGGCAGCTCGAACGCCAACGCCTGCAACTACTCCCCCGCCCGGGTCACCCCCGCGCTCACCGTGGCGAGCACCACCAGCACCGACGCCCGGCACACGGCGGGCAACTACGGGCCCTGCGTGGACCTCTACGCCCCCGGCATCACCATCACCTCCGCCTGGTACACCGGCGACACCGCGACCAACACGATCAGCGGCACGTCGATGGCCGCCGCGCACGTCGCCGGCTGCGCGGCGCTCGCCCTGTCGCCCAACCCCACCTGGAATCCCGCCCAGGTGCACAACTACCTCGTCAGCCGGGCCACCGTCGGCCTGGTCACCGGGATCCCGGCCGGTACCAACACGCCGAACCGGCTGCTCTACTGCGGTCCCTGACCTGACGTGGTGCCGTCCGGTCCGGCGGTGCAGGTCCGCCGGACCGGACGGCACCGGCCCGCTGGACGTCACCAGGTGACCGGCAGCCGGGTCACGCCGTACACCACCGAGTTGTCCCGTACCGGCACGTCCGCCGGGTCGACCGTCAGGGCCAGCCCGGGGAACCGGTGGGCCAGCTCGACCAGGGCGATCCGCAGCTCGGCCCGGGCCAGCGGCTGCCCGATGCACTGGTGCACACCGAAGCCGAACGCGAGATGCTGGTGCGCGGCCGGGCTGAGGCCGAACCCCTCCGGGTCGGTGAACACCTCGGGATCCCGGTTGGCCAGCGAGAGCATCCCGATCACCCCGTCGCCGGCCCGGATGAGCTGACCAGCGATCTCGATGTCGCGTACCGCCACCCGCAGCAGCCCGGTCCGGATCACGCTCAGGTACCGCAGCAGCTCCTCCACCAGGTCCTCGGCCTGCTCCGGTCGCTCCCGCAGGGCGGCGAACTGCTCGGGGTGCTGAAGCAGCAGCAGGGTGCTCAGGCCGATCATGTTGGCGGTGGTCTCGTGCCCGGCGACCAGGAGCAGCAGGGCCACCCCGACCAGTTCCTCCGGCTCCAGTTCACCGGTGGCGACCCGCTCGGTGGCCAGCCGACTGAGCAGGTCGTCGCCCGGCTCCACGGCGGTACGTTTCGCGTCGACCAGGTCACGGAGGTATCCGCGCAACTCGTCGATGGCGGAACGGATGTCCTCCAGTGGCGCTGTCCGGTCGAGCAGCGTCCCGCTGCGGCTCTGGAAGAAGTCATGGTCGGCATAGGGGACGCCGAGCAGGTGGCAGATCACCATCGACGGTACCGGCAGGGCGAACGACGTCACCAGGTCGGCCGGCGGTCCGGCGGCCCGCATGGCGTCCAGCGCGTCCACCACGGTCTGCCGGATCAGCGGTTCGATCCGCCGGATATTTTTGATCATGAATTCGGCGGTGAGCATCCGGCGGAGTCGGGCGTGCTCGGCACCGTCCATCACGATGAAGGCACCCCGACGGTCCTGCTCGTCGGGGGGCAGCAGCTCGCGCAGCAGCGGGAAGCCGGGCCGGTTGCTGTCCGAGCTGACATACGGGTTACGGAGCAGTTGGCGGACGTCCGCGTGCCGGGTGAGCAGCCAGGCCCAACCGCCGGTGGGCAGTCGGACGCGGCTGACCCGGTTACTCTCCCAGCGTTTGCGGTCCTCGTCGCGCAGAATCTCGAACGGTCCCCGGGGTCGCTCCTCGGGCGGGAACATCGGCAGGTCGGTCGTGGCGGTAGCGGTCATGGCGACACCTCCAGCGGTAACCATGAGTATCCGATTCGCTACGCTACCGAGGGGTCGATGATCGAAGCAACGCCATTGAGGATGAAGCTACGCAGATCCTCCATAGGGTCCTCATCCGGGCTGAACGCCAGCACGTTGGTGGTCACCGCGACGCTCAGGCCGAGGTCCGGGGCGGCACCGGCCAGACTCCCGCCAGCGCCGCTCCAACCGAACATCGCCCCGTCCGCCTCCACGGCGTAACCGAGGGTCAGCGCCGACTCCTGGCCGAAGACCCAGTCGGTTCCGCGTACCTGGACGCTGGAGATCTCCGACAACCGGGCCGTCGAGACGAGGCGTACCCCGTCGACCGGGCCGAGCAGCGCGGCGTACATCCGGGCCATGGCGCGGGCGCTGAGCGTGCCGACGGCGGGAATGTCGGCCCGCCGGACGTCCCGGCGGTTGGCCAGCGCCGCGTCGGTGCGCACCCCGGGCGGCAGCACCCGGTCCAGGTGCGGAACGTGGGCGGCCATAATCGCCAACGCGGCCGACCAGTCCCGTTCCTCCAGGTGCGCGACCCGGTCGAGCTGGTCATCGGGTACGCCGAGAAACAGCTCGTCACGGACGCCGAGCGGACCGGCCACCTCGTCGGCGAGCACCTGCCCGACGGTCCGGCCGGTGACCCGACGGACCACCTCCCCGACCAGCCAGCCGTACGTCCAGGCGTGATACCCGTGCCGCGTGCCCGGGGCCCACAGTGGTTCGCTGTCGGCGACGACCGCGCACATCCGGTCCCAGTCGGTCAGCTCCTCGGCGGTGACGTCGGCGGGCAGCGCCGGCACGCCAGCCGACTGGGTCAACGCGTGTCGCAGGGTCACCGATTCCTTGCCGTGCCGGGCGAACTCCGGCCACACCTCGGCGATCCGCAGGTCGTAGTCGAGCAACTCCTGCTCGGCGAGGACGTGTACGACGGTGGAGATCAGGCCCTTGCCGGTGGAGTAGCTGAAGAACGGCGTGTCCGGGGTGACCGGTCGGCCGGTGGTGCGGTCGGCGACGCCCGCGCAGGCGTCCACGATCGGCTCGCCGTGCCGGTACGCGGCCACCTGCACACCGACCTCGCGGCCGGTGGCCACCAGCTCGTCGATCGTCTGCTGTACACGGCTCTGGAGTTGGTCGGTCATCGTCGCTCACTCCCCTGTGGTCGGTTCCGCAACGGTCCACCCAAATCGGCCGGGGCGTTGTTCCGCAACGGAATTACGATCGCCGCAGAACGGGGTCGCCGTGATCCGTTCGCCGTGACTATTCACCGCTCCGACCAGCATGGCCCCGTCCCGGGACCCGTCGGGCCTCAACGGTTGTCGAGGTGCTGCGATCGTGGCACGCGGGAAAACATCGATCGAGACGACAACTACCTGACCGGAGCGTCGGCGGGCGCCTCGACCAACCCCGAGATCAGGTGTTCCGGCCCCGTCGCCTGGCCGCAGAATCCATAGCCACGGTGACCAGTTGCGAGGTTGCCAAATCGTCGGCGTCCCTGGCCAGTGCCCTGGCCAGGTGGTAGCAGGCCATCGCCCGGTCGTGGTCCCCGTCGCGCAGGTAGCGCCCCGCCACATCGAGCAACCCGCCCGGATCGCCGGTGACCAGGCCCGTGAACGAACCCCGGAGCACATCCGGGTCGTGCGGGGCGCCCACGAGGATCTGGCGGTGCAGGGCTGCGAGTGTCGGACCGGGTTCCAACCCGGTCTCACGCACCATCCTCCTGTGCAGCTCCCGGAATGCGCGGGCCGCCTCGGCGACCCGCCCGGCACGGAAGAGCGCGATCATGAGCAGGCCGGTCAGTCGTTCCCGCAGCGGGTGTTCGGCGGCCAGTGCCGTCAGTGGGGCGAGCAGGTCGGGCCCGGATCCGCCGGCCAACCGGGCCTCGTACAGCTCCTCGATCACGAGCAGCCGTTCCTCCTCCAACCCTGGGGCCACCCAGTCCCGCAGGCCGTGCGGGCTGGCATCGGCGAACGCCCGCCCCCGCCACATTCCCAATGCCGAGGTGAGCAGGCGGATCCGGCGGTCCGGGGCGTCCTGCCGACGGGACTCGATCACCAGCCGCCGGAACTCGTGCAGGTCGACGCGTTCCCGTGCACAGTCGAGCCGGTATCCGTCCGGATCGGTGACCACCTCGACGTCGGTCACCCCGACCAGGTCGCGGCGGAGCCGGGAAACGTACACCTGGACCGCCTTACGGGCGGTGGCCGGGGGATGGTCCCCCCAGACCAACTCCACCAGGCGGGGCACGGCGACGGTACGTCCCGCGTACAGCAGCAGCGCGGCCAGCACCGACCGGCAGCGCGGCTCGCGGATCGGCATCTGCCCGGTGGTCCCCCGCACGACCACCGGACCGAGTACGCCGAAGGTGAAGCAGCTCAACACGTCGATCATTGTTGGGGCTGTCCGGGGCACTGTGAACAGCCCGACCGGTTGATCTTCTTAACAGCTTCTTTACCGCCTCCTGCGATCGTCTCCCTGCTCAGACTCACGGGGAGAGGTTCCATGAGACGTAGTACAACCTGGCGACGGCGGGCGGCCACACTGGCCGTGGCCGTACTGGCCGGCAGTCTGCTGTCGGTCACCGGGCCGGACAGCGACCAAGCGCGGGCGGCACTGCCGACCGGCGGCATGACCGCCAGCGCAATCAACACGATGTTCAACACCTACGGTGACGCCGGAGGTCACTGGACCGGCGCCGACGCGACCGCGTCCGTGCCACTGCCGGACGGCCGGCTGGTGTGGCTCTTCTCCGACACGTTCCTCGGCACGGTCAATCCGGACGGCAGCCGGGCCCGGGACACTCCGATGGTCAACAACACCATGGTGGTGCAGGACGGCACCAGCCTGGTGAGCACCCGGCACGGCGGGACCACCGCGCTGCCGGAGGCGCTGGTGAAGCCGGCCCAGCAGGGCGAGTACTTCTGGGTGGCGGACGGCACCGTGGAGAACGGTTCGTTGAAGGTCCTCTACAACCGGTACCGGCACAGCGGTACCGGCAACCTCGACTTCGAGCTGACCGGCAATGCACTGGTCACCTTCGCACTGCCGGCGTTGACCGTCAGCTCGGTCGTCGACCTGCCGCTGGGCAGCACGATCGGCTGGGGCTCGGCCATCCTGGAGGACGGGGCCTACACCTACGTCTACGGCACCTCGTCCAGCGCCGACAAGCTGAAGTTCGCGCACCTCGCCCGCGTTCCGGCCGGCGGGCTTGGCGGTGCGTGGCAGTTCTGGACCGGCTCCGGCTGGTCGGCCACCGAGGCCGACGCGGCGCGGATCCTCAGTGGCGTCGGCACCAACTTCGGGATGCAGAAGGTCGGCAGCCAGTACGTGTTAATCACGCACGAGAACAACCTGGTCTTCGACCCGCAGTACGTGGCGTACACCGCGCCGGCGGCGTCCGGACCGTTCACCGGCCCGGCACAGCTGTTCACGGCACCCGAGCAGGAGCCCGGTAAGCCGATCATCACCTATGACGCCCGGCTGCACCCGGTCCTCGCGCGCTCCGGCAAGCTGCTGGTGTCGTACAACGTGAACAGCCTGGTCAACGACGACAACTACACCGACGCCCGGCTGTACCGGCCCCGGTTCGTGGAGGTCGACTGGCCGCGTCCGGCCCCGGACCCGGCCACCCTGCCGGCCGCTCCGGCTGGCTTCACCGCCGCCGTGGACAACTCCGGCATCGCCCGCCTGGGCTGGCAGTCCGTCCCCGGGGCGACCGGCTACCGGGTGCACCGACGGGACACCACCGCCGGTCAGACCCACTTCGCCCGGCTGCCCAGCGCGGTCACCGGTACCTCGACCCAGGTCGGGCACCTGACCGACGGGCACCGTTACGAGTTCAAGGTCACCGCAGAGAACACGGTCGGGGAGGGACCGGCCAGCCCGGTGCTCGCCGTCGTCCCGGAGATCGTGGCGCCACCGGCTCCGGCCAACGTCACCGCCACGGCGGATGCCGCCGGTCGGATCACCCTGACCTGGTCCGCCGTGCCGACGGTGTGGAACTACGAGGTCTTCCGCCGCGATGTCACCGCCGCTGACGACGAGTTCACCTTCGTCACCCGGCTCGGCCCGGACGTCGTCTCGCACGTCATGGAAGGGCTGGAGCACAACCACGAGTACGAGTTCCATGTGACCGCGCACCACGGCGGCGGCGTGTCCCCGCCGTCGGCCCTGGCCCGGGCCACCGCGGTCTACACGCTGCCCGGTGCGCCGACGAACCTGACCGCGACCCCGAACACCAGTGACGGCACCATCCGGCTCACCTGGACCGAGCCCGGACCGAATGTCTGGTACCTGGTCTACCAGCGGGACGTGACGGCGGGTCACACCGAGTTCCACCAGCTTCCGCTGCCGGTCACCGTCGGCACCTCACTCACCGCGAGCTTCCTGATCCACAACCACGTGTACGAGTTCAAGGTCAGTGCGACCAACCGGGCCGGTGAGGGACCCACCACGCCGGTGGTCTCGGCCACCGCAACCTACCCGAAGCCGGCGGCGCCGACCGGGCTTGTCGCGACGGCAGGGGACGGCCAGGTGACGCTGAGCTGGACGGCGAGCACCACGCCGAACGTCTGGTACGACGTGTACCAACGGAACGTGACCGCCGGCGAGACGTCGCTCACCAAGCTGCCGTTGCCGATCACCACCTGCTGCACGATGCAGGCCGCTCTTCTGACCAACGGGGACACCTACGAGTTCAAGGTGGTCTCCACCAGTCAGGGTGGGGCCTCCACGACCGGTCCCACCGTCCAGGCCACCCCGAGGCTGCCGCTGCCGGGTCAGGTGACCGGGCTGAGCACCACCTCGAACAGCAACGGCACCATCCGGGTGAGCTGGACGGCGCCCGGGGAGAACCTCTGGTTCGATGTCTACCAGCGGGACGTAACGGCCGGGCAGACCACCTTCACCAAGCTGGCCCTGCCGGTCACCGAGTGCTGTACCTTCACCGCCGGGGCTTTGACCCACAACCACGTGTACGAGTTCAAGATCGCCGCGACGAACGCCTCCGGCGCCGGTCCGCTGTCGGCACCGGTGCAGGGCACGTCCCGGTACAGCCTGCCGACGGCACCGACGAACATGCGCGCCGAGTCGGCCGGTGACGGGATGATCGCCCTGGACTGGGACGCTCCGACCGCCGACGGGTACCTGTACTGGATCTACTACCGGGACGCCACCGCCGGTCAGGGCTTCACGAAGGGCATCTGGCCGACCGAGCGCACCTGGGCGGAACTGGGTCCGTACGTACACGGACATGTCTACGAGTTCAAGGTGGCCGCCGAGAACCAGGCCGGGTACGGGCCGACCTCCGCCGTCGTACAGGTCACGGCGAAGGGCGGGCTGCCGGCGGCACCGACCGGATTGACCGCGACAGCCGGCAACGGCCAGGCGACCCTGAGCTGGACCGCCAGCACCACAGGGAACGTGACCTACAACGTCTACCAGCGCAACGCCAGCGCCAACGGCTCCTGGCAGAAGCTCGCGTTGCCGGTGACCGGCACCTCGATGACCGCCGCCTACCTGGCCAACGGCAGCACCTACGAGTTCAAGGTGAGCGCGTCGAACGCCTCCGGGACCGGCGGCTTCTCCAACGTGGCGTCGGCCCGGCCGATGCCGCCGCCACCGTCACCCGCATCCGGGCTGACCGCCACCCCGGGTGACGGAAAAGTTACTCTGCGGTGGACTGCCAGCCCGACGCCGAACGTCAGCTACTGGGTGGAACTGCGCTCCAACGGCGGAAGCTGGCGGCGGCTGCCGGTGGCCCTGAGTACCTGCTGCACCTACACCGTCAACATCCTCACCAACGGCATCACGTACGACTTCCGGCTGTTCGCCGTGAACATCACCAGTGAGTCGGGCGCGTCGAACATCGCCAGCGCCCGGCCGATGCCGCCGACCCCACAGGCCCCGACCGGACTGACCGCCACCCCGGGTGACGGCAAGGCCTACCTGAGCTGGACGGCCAGCCCGACACCGAATGTCGGCTACTGGGTGGAACTACGCTCGTACGGCGGGAACTGGCAGCGGCTGCCGGTCGCGTTGAGTTCGTGCTGCACGTACACCGTCGAGATGCTGTGGAACGGCAGGCCGTACGACTTCCGGCTGTTCGCGACGAACCTCGCCGGTGACTCGCTGCCGTCGAACACGGCCAAGGTCACGCCGATGCCGCCCTTCCCGGACGCACCCCGGCTACACACGCCGTTGGGTTCCACCGGCAAGGTGAACCTGGCCTGGGACCACAGCACCACCAACGGCGCCTGGTACTGGATCTACTACCGGAATGCGAGCCGGGGGCAGGTCCTCTGGTCCAAGCTGTCCAATCCGACGGACAAGCCGTACGCGGTGCTCTGGGGGATGTTCACCGCCGGTGACGCGTACGATTTCAAGGTCACGGCCTACAACGTCGCTGGCGAGAACGACAGCAATGTCGAAATGGGGGTGCCGCACCGGTTCCTGCCCTCGGGTGACCCGACGCGCTGGAAGAACCATCTCAACAGGGCGAATCTCATGGCCGGCAGCTATGCGTACACCAAGGGGATGAGCTGCCAGAACGACTACAAGCAGATCGTCTGCTTCGGTCCGCCACCGAACCTGACCGGGCAACCGATGACCGTTGGCGACTACTTCTTCTACCCGGGCAACGCGGCGGGTCTGGAGATCGAGGTCGCCGAGGAGACCATGCGGCGGGCCCAGATGCGCAGATACTACGGCGCGAGCATCGCCAACTCGAAGGGGCCGGATCTGCTGCGGCACGAAGCGATCCACTCCGAGCAGTGGGCTGACGTCTCCTCGTGGGGGACGTTCGCAGAGGACTACGCCGCGCAGTCTGCCTACTCGGAGGCGACGACTGGCAGCCCGGCCTGCAACAACATCTACGAGATGCAGGCCAACCTGTTCTGGGGTGGCTACAGCAGGTACCCCTCGGGTGGTAGCTGCAACTGATCCACCAGTGCCGGCGGATGGCGAAAGGTTCCGTCGGCGCCCACCACAGCTCCATGATCGACAGGTCAGGGGCGGCGCCCGGGGTACGGGCCACGGAACGGGACGGTCCTGACTCCGGACGATCCGGAGTCAGGACCACGTTTCCATCGCGCGAGCAACTGCGCCGCACCGCACGCCCGGCGCCACCGGATCGGGCTGCGGCCTACCGGTACAGGGCCACCGCCACCTCGTAGCCCGACCGGACTGGAATGGTGGTCGGGAACGAGTCCGTCTCGCCGTACCACGGCGGCGGCGGGGGCGGGGGCAGCGGGCGCTTCCACCAGAACCACCACCACAGGTCGTTACCGCACCAGTCGGAGTAGAGGTAGTCGCCGTAGGCGAGCGCCGCCACCGGACCGCCGGGCTGGGCGACCCCGGCCCCCGAGGCCACCGAGGTGACCCAGGAACCGGTCTGGTTGGTGACGATGCGGATCGCCCCGTCGGCACCGGCGAAGAGGACGTTCGTCGGGCCGTTGTCGAAGCGGGTCGCCGCCAGGCGGGCGCCGACCGGTACCACGCCGGTGCCGGTGACGGCCACCGGATCCCACGGGTCCGGCACACCGCCACTCGCCGTGACACCGACCTGCCAGAGCCGGCCGTCCAGCCCGCTGACGTACGCCGCCGTGCCGCCCTTGACGATGGCCGCGACACCGGCGCCCGGGGAGGCCAGACCGGGTGCGCTGGCCGGGACGGTCGTCCAGGTGCCGGTACCGGTCCGCCAGACCGAGTGCAGCGCACCGTCCGAGCCGACGAAGACGGCCCCCGGTACCCCGGACACCCAGGCGGCGGCGACCACCGCGTTCGACGGTGCCACACCGGTGGCGGAGGCCCGCTGCACGCTGGACGTCTGCGACATCGTGCTGGAGAAGGAAACCGCGTAGACGGCACCGTCCCTCCCGGGGAAGGCGACGTGGATGGAGCCGTCGAGGCCGGTCACCGCGTTGACCCGGCCACCGGGGCTGGCGAGGCCGCTCGGTCCGACCTGCACGATCCGGGTACCCGAGGTGGCCGAACTGGTCAGCACGGTGAAGAGCCCGCCGTTGGTGCCGATGGTGAACACGGCGGCGTTGCCGTCGGACTGCCGGACGGCGCTGACGCCGGCTCCGGGCGGCGCGATCGCGTAACTGGTGAACGGGCTGAGGCCGGTGGGGGACGCCGCGTAGACACGACCGTCCATGCCGACGGTGAAGCCGAGGAGTTGTGACGCGGTCGCCTGCACGTCGTGTGCGGGGGCCGCGCCGGCCGGCGCCACGGCCAGGGTCAGGGTCAGCGCACCGCCGAGTACGGCCAACGCCCTCCGGCGTCTGAAACGGTGGGGAGTCACGGGAGTCCTTCCGTCCAGGAGGAGCTTTTCTCCGACGGTGCCGGGTACCGGCGCTGTCCGGCGGATTCCCGGACAGCGGCCCCCGCCGGGGCACCCCCAGCGCGAGAGGCGGCGGGCGGGCCGCGAATCAGGCGTCCCCGGGCGGGCCGCGAATCAGGTCAGGCGCCTTCCGGTAGGCCGGCGTCGAGCCGGGTCCGGACCTGTTCGGCGTCCGGGTGAGCGAGTTGGTCGAGGATGTCGAGGGCGTGCCGCCAGGCGGTACGGGCCGGACCGGGGTCACCCGCACGGTGCCGGGTGTCGCCGAGGTGGGTCAGCGTGGTCGCCTCGTAGTAGCGTTCACCCGCCTCCCGCCAGCGGGACAGGGCCTGCCGGTAGCAGTCGACCGCCTCGGCATACTCCCCCAGGTGGTGGTGGGCGTACCCGAGGCTGTCCCAGGCGTGTGCCTGCCAGTACCGGTTACCGATCCGCTGGTGTTCGGCCAGCGCCCGCCGGCAGTACGAGATCGCTTCCCGGTGATCGCCGAGTTGGATGTGGTACCAGCCGATGTTGTTGAGCGCGTTGGCCTGCCCGTGGGCGTGGCCGGCACTGGCGAACCGGTCGAAGGCCCGTTGCGCGTGGTCGAGGGCCTGCCCGTACCGGCCCTGCCGTTCGGCGAGGATCCCCAGGTTCAACTCGGTACGCGCCGCGCCGACGTGGTCGCCGAGCGCGTCGTGCAGACGCAGCGCCTGGGCCAGGTGCTCGTGGGCCTCGTCGAAGCTGCCCAGGCGTAGGCACGCCACCCCCCGGTTCCGGTGTGCACGGGCCTGACCGGTACGGTCCCCGACCTGCTCGGCGGCGCGCAGCGCGAGCTGTTGGGCGGTGGACTGGTCCTGCCAGGCGCCGGAGCGGTCGAGATAGGTGTTGATGCTCCACGCCAACTGCCAGGCGTGGGTACCGGGTCCCCCGGCAGTGGCCAGGGCGACGGCGGCGAGCAGGGGCCGGTGCTCGGCGGCGAGCCACGCCCACGCCTCGTCCCGGTCACGCAGGTCGGACAGGATCGCACCGGGACGTGCCGGGGGCAGGTCGATGTGGTCGCGGTGCGGGGACAACAGCAGGTCGGCACGGTACGCGGTGTGCAGGTAGTGGTCGAGCAGCCGCCCGGTCGCGGCCTGCCGGCCGGCCGCACTGTCGGTGAGAGTGGACTGCTCGACGGCGTACACCCGGAGCAGGTCGTGCAGGGTGTACCGCCCGGGGCTCTGCTCGGTGAGCAGGTTCGCCCGGGTCAGCGCGGCCAGCGCGGGTCTTACCTCCGCGACCGGGACACCGGCGAGGCTGGCGGCGGCGGCGACCGACAGGTCCGGGCCGGGATGCAGCCCGAGCAGGCGGAACAGGGCGGCCACCGGCGGGGCGAGGCTCCGGTACGACCAGGACAGGACGGCCCGTACGTCGGCGGCGGTCTCCCCGCCGGCGAACCCGTCGAGGCTGCCCCGGGCCGCGTGCAACTCGTCGGCGAGCCGGGTCAGGCCGAAGTCCGGATGGATGGCGGCCCGGGCGGCCACGATGGCCAGGGCCAGCGGCAACCCGGCCGAGGCGACGACGATCCGGTCCACTGCTGCCGGCTCGGCGGCGACCCGCGCCGTACCGAGCCGGCGGCCCAGCAGTTCCCGTGCCTCGGTCGGGCCGAGCAGGTCGAGCAGGAGCGGGTGGGCGCCCTCCGCCGCGACGAGGCCGGGCATCTGGTTGCGGCTGGTCACCAGTACCAGGCAGCCGGGTGAGCTGGGCAGCAGCGGGCGTACCTGGTCGGCGTCGTGGGCGTTGTCCAGCAGGACCAGGATCCGCCGGCCGGTCAGCAGACTGCGGTAGAGCGCGACCTGCCCGGCCGGTCCCACCGGGATCCGCTCCGGCGGCACGGCGAGCGCCTCCAGGAACCCGACGAGCGCCTCGGCCGGTCCCATCGGCGGGCGGTCCGGGTCGAAGCCGCGCAGGTTGACGTAGAGCTGCCCGTCGGGGAACCGGTGGGCGACCCGGTGCGCCCAGTACACGGCGAGGGAGGTCTTGCCGACCCCGGCGGTACCGCCGATCGCCGAGATCAGCACCGTGCCCGGCGCGCCGTCCGGCTCGGCGAGCAGGGTGTCCAGGGCGGCCAGCGACGCCGACCGGCCGGCGAAGTGTCGTACCGCCGGGGGAAGCTGCCGGGGTACCACCCGCTCCGGGCCGGTCGGTGCCGGGGTGGGTGCTGTTGCCGCGCTGCGGCTCTGCCGCCCGAGTTCGGCGTGGACGGCGGAGGCGAGCCGGTCCTCGGCGCGGGCGGTGTCCGCTGCCCGCAGCAGCCGCCAGTGGGCGGCGTCCCAGTAGGTCAGGTCGGTCAGCTCGGCCGGCAGCCGGGCACCGACCTGTTCGGCGTGGGCGATGCAGGCGTCGACGTAGGCGACCACGAAGTCCCAGTCGGGCAGCGACTTCGCGTTGAGTTTGTCGCTGAGCGTGGAGCGGGCCAGCGGGTGCTGCAACCGGGTGGAGATCGCGACCAGGTTGTTCAGCGAGGGTGCACCGGCGAGTTGGCGGAGTTGTCGGAGCTCGTCGACGAACCGGACCAGTGCCTCCCGACCGGTCTCCCCCACCCCGCACCTTCTTTGGCATCCGGACGAGCGTCAGCCCAGAACTACTGACTGACATTGTGCTATCCACCGATCGTCACGTCGACCCTCCCACCCCCGCCACCCATCAGCGGTAGCCGCGCTCGTTGACCCGGGCCGCGTGCCGGGACTGCCACCGCCGCATGGCCTCCTTGATCCGGTACGACTCCTCGCGTACCCGGGTCACCTCGGCCTGGAGGTCGGCGACCTCGGCGGCGACGCGGGCCAGGAACCGGCGCACCTCGCCCGGGTCGAGCCCTCGACGGCCGAACCGGCTCTCGGTGAAGCGCGCGTTGCGGATCTGGCGCGGGCCGAGCAGCTCCGGTCGGGTGTAGACGGTGCCGCCGCACCGGTCCCGCGTGCTGCTCCCGCTGTCGTCGGGTCCCGGCATGTCGTCCCCTTTCCACGCCGACGGTCGGATCGGGTGGGCCCGCCCGTCCGCCGCGAACAGGCGGGCCCGCCCCGGGAATGAGCTTGTGACACTCCACGCCGGACCACAACGATTTCCCGCATAACTCGTTTAGCGGAAATCGAGGTTCTTTACCGGAATCTCTTCACGTTTCACCACGCAACATCTGCGCGTTCCACGATGCAACTGGAGGGCACAAATGGCAGAGGACATCGGCTCGACCGTGCCACGCCGACAACTCGGCCGGCTGCTGCGGCGGTACCGCACCGAGGCCGGCATCACCCTCGACGCCGCCGAGGAGCTGGAGTACAGCCGGCAGAAGGTCTGGCGCATCGAGTGCGGCATGGGCCCGGTGCGGGTACTCGACGCCAAGGCCATGTGCGACCTGTACGACGTACCGCCGAAGATGGCCGAGGCGATGCGCGGCCTGGCGGCGGAGACCAAGTCGCGTGGCTGGTGGCACGCCTACGGGGATGCGGTACCGAGCTGGTTCGAACTCTACGTCGGGCTGGAGTCCGCCGCCGCCTACCTGCGTGAGTATGCGGAGTCGCTGATCCCGGGGCTGCTCCAGACCCGGGAGTACGCCCACGGGCTGTTCCGGTCGGGCAGCCCGGTCAGCGTCGAGGACCGGGAGCGGACCGTCCAGGTCCGGTTGCACCGGCAGACGATGTTGACCCGGCGGCTGCCGAAGGCACCCAAACTGGAGGTGGTCCTGTCCGAGTTCGTCCTGCGCCGACCGGTCGGTGGTGCGGCGGTGATGACCGGGCAACTGGCGCACCTGCTCACCGTCGCCGAGCTGCCGAACGTCTCGCTCCGCGTGGTCCCGGTCGCGGCGGGCCCGCACCTGGGCGCCATCGCCGGGTCGTTCGTCATCCTCGAATTTCCCTCGCCCCGGGGTCGCACCGCCGGGGAGCCACCGGTCGTCTACAGCGAGTCGCTGACCGGTGCGATCTATCTCGACAAGCCCGAGGAGTTGGCTGCCTACCGGCGCACCTGGACGGATCTGGAGGATCTCGCCCTGGATGAGGGAGAATCGACGGACATGATCAAACGGATCGCTGGGGAGATGCGACATGACTGACCTGACCGGCGCCCGGTGGCGCAAGAGCACCCGCAGCGGCGACAACGGCGGCAACTGCGTCGAGGTCGCCGACAACCTGACCGGCGTCGTCGGCCTGCGGGACAGCAAGGACCCGACCGGCCCGGTGCTGACCTTCCCGCCCACTGCCTGGGCCGCCTTCGTCAGCGCCACCCGACGGGGCACCCTCGGCCACTGACCACCCTCGCTGACCCATTCGCGCGGGCCCACGAGCCGGGACGCACGAACCAAGCGCGCAACCCACGAACGCAGTCCGCCCACGGACGCCTCCGGCCTTTCGCCGGAGGCGTCCGTCTTTCCCACCTGCCAGAGATGGCCGTCATGCGGCCGTCATGCAGCCACAATCTCGCGCGGCGGCGACGGCCACAAACCGTTGTCAGACACATACCGCAGAGGAATATTCATACCACTGCGGTATCAGTGACAGTCCGTTCCTCGGTCGGCGACAGCGGCAGCCCCGGGCCCGCGCGTCCGCCCGCGCTGGTCTGACGGCCTACCGGCGGGACCCGTCCGACTCGGCGAGACGGGCGAGGTTCGCCAGCGCCATCCGCGTACCGGCCTCGTTGTCGGCCGGCGCGACGCCAGCCGGGAGACCGTCGTGCACGATGGCGACCTCGGTGCCACCGTCCGCGTCGGTGAGTGTGGTGGTCATCGTCATCGTGCCGGTCAACCCGGGATCATCGGACTCGAATTCGAGGACCTCGACCACCTGCTCGTCCGGAACGAGGGCGCGGAAGTGCCCGTGGTACGTGTCGGTGGACGGCGCCGACTTGCCGGAGCCGTCCGGCACGTCGTAGGTGAGCGAGACGCGGAAGAAACCGCCCTCGCGCGCCTCGAACTCGTGGACGTGGCCCCGCATCCCGTCCGGTACCCGCCACCTCGCGAGCGCGTCCGGATCGAGCAGCAGCCGGTAGACGACCGAGCGCGGAGCCCTGACGTGGTGGGACACCCGGGTGGATGACATGTTGCGAGCCTACCGGTCGGATTTCCCACCGTGGGGCACCTCCGGTCGTCAGGCCAACGAGTCGAGCCGGCCCAGCACCGCCTTCGGCAACTCGGCCGCCTCCAACCGGTACGGCCGCCACCGGTCCTGGGCGCCTTCCTTCATCGAAGCGGCGAACCGGTACCGTCCCTTACTGTTCGGCTCACCCAGGGTGGCCGCGTATTCCAGGCTGGGCACGAGCCAGGCTTTCATGACCGCGCCCCGGGTGACATCGATCGCGACGAACAGCAGATCGAGGTTGTGCCGGGGCGTGAAGGTCTGCCCCCGCACGAAGGCCACGAAGCCTTCCGACTGGACCCGCTTGCTGTCCGACATGCGCGCCTTCACCTGTACGGCCAGGGTGGCCGTCGAGTCCCGGCGATGGAAGACCAGATCGACGCCCTCGTCGTCGACCAGCGAGGTCGAGACGTTCAGCAGACCCCGCGTCGCCAGAATGCAGAACGCGGCCACCAGATGTTCCGCCGCCTTACCCATCCGGGAAGCTTCGACCGACTTCACGGTGTAGTCGTCATCGTCCGGCACCGCCACACCGCCGTCCACCGAATCCACCTGCTCCGTCCACGCCAGCAGCTCGACAGTCCCCGAACGACACACCCCGACCTTCCGGTCGACCCACCCGCCGTGGCACGGCCAGCGCGACCGCTGCCCGGGGTCGCGCCGGGTGGCGGGGCCGTGCCAGGATAGGCCGCTCACCGCTGAACTGCCCCGGGGGATCCTTGCGCGTACCAGCCACCACGGGTGCCCTGCCGTTGCGACCGATGACCACCGGTGAGCTGCTCGACGCCGCCACCAGCCTGCTGCGCACCCGGGCGCCCCTGCTGCTCGGCGTCGGCCTGCTGCTCGCCCTGCTGGAGCAGGCGCTGCTGTTCCCGCTGCGGCAACTCGCCGACGTGGTCTACGTGATCTTTCCCGACATCGACCGCCTCGGCTGGTTGTACCTGCTGATGGTGGTCGGTTTCGCCACCGAGGCGGTCATCATCGCGGTACTCGGTGCGCTCAGCTCCGCCGCCGCACCCCGGGCGCTGCTCGGACCGGCGACGCCGCTGCGCCGGGTACGCCCGGTCCGGGTCGCGGTGGTCGCGGTGGTCGTCGCCGTGCTGGCCGCGCTCGCCGCGACCACCGTGGTGCTCGGCCCGGTGCCGTACCTGCTGCTCGGGCTCGCGGTGCCGGCGGTGGTGATCGACGGGCTCGGGCCCGGCGCCGCCTTGCTGCGCTCGGTGCGGCTGACCGGTCGTCGCGGGTTGCGGGCCGGTTGGATCCGGCTGCTCGGCTATCTTTCCTGGCTGGTCATCCGGCTCGCCACCGGGCTGGGTGGGTGGTTCGCACTGAGCCTGTTGATCGACACCGACACCGCCGCCCGGGACCACCTGGTGGCCTCGCTGGCCTGGCTGGCCGTCAACGCCGTCGCCTACCCGGCGTTGGCCTGCCTGGACACCGTCCTGCACGTGGAGACCCGGATGCGCACCGAAGGGCTGGACATCGCCCTGTCCCGGGCGGCCCGCCGGGGCGTCACCGCCGACCAGGTGCTGGCGGTGCCCAGGTGAGCCGGTTCTGGAACGAGACCATCGCCGCGTTCGGCGACCTGGTCCCCGGCGGGGTACCGGTCCTGCTGCTCCTGCTGTTCCTGCTCACCGGGCTGGTCTCGGTGCTCTGGTACTCCTGGCCGGCGTGGCTGCCGTGGCGCTGGTCCTGGCGGTTCCGGGGGTCCCGCAGCCGGGCCGACAAGGCCGACCGGCGCCGCCGGTTCGGCTGGCCCCGGCTGGGTCGGCTGCGGTTCCGGTGGCGCTGGCCGTGGCGGCGCCGGAACAGGCCGGTGACGGTCACCCCGGCGCTGCCCGACGACGAGCTGCCGGACCTGCCGGCCAGCACCTTCGCCCTCAACGCCGACCAGCTCGCCGCCGCCGGCCGGTACGCCGAGGCGGTCCGGGAACGGCTGCGCGCCATCGTGCGGGACCTGGTCGAGCGGCAGGTCCTCGCGCCGGTGCCGGGATGGACGGTGACCGAGCTGGCTGCGGCGGCGGGCCGGGCGCGGCCGGCCACCGCCGGCCCGCTGCGCGCCGCGTCCGAGCTGTTCAGTGACATCTGGTACGGCCAGCGTCCGGCGACCGCCGACGACGACCGGGCCATGCGCGAACTTGCCGAACAGGTCCGGACCATCCTGGACGTCCCGGTCGTCGGGGTGACCCGGTGACGCCCCGCCGGACGCTGCGCTGGCGGCGCTGGCACCGGGCCGCCGTCCCGTTCCTGCTGCTGGTGCTCTTCTACCTGGTCACCGGCGTCACGCACGCCGTGCAGGAACCGGACCTGGACGAGCCGGGCACGCTCTCCCCGGTCGGCACCGGGCCGGACGGGTCGCGGCTGCTCGCCGACCGGCTCGCCGCCGCCGGGGTCACCGTGCGGGTGGTGACCAGTTCCGCTGCGGCGCGTACCGCCCTCGGTGAGCTGGCAGGTAAGCCGGCCACGGTGTTCGTGCCGGCGCCGGACTACCCCGAACCCCGGTTCCTGGACCGGGTCGCCGGGCAGTACCCGGGCAACCGGGTGGTGCTGGTCCGCCCGGGCGGCGACACCGCGTTCGACGCCGGGTTCCTGTCCGGACCGTCCCGCTGGGCGGCACGTACCGTCGCCCCCGGCTGCGGCGCGCAACTGGCCGTCGACGCCGGTCGCGCGGCGGTGCTGCGGTCCCGGTACGCCGCCGACCCGGAAACCTCCACCACGCCCGTCCTGGACTGCTACGACGGCGGGCTGGTCGCGCACACCCTGCGCGGCACCGAGTTCGTGCTGGTCGGCGCGACCGACCCGTTCCGCAACAGCCGGATCGACGAGGCCGGCAACAGCGCCCTCGCGGTGGGCCTGCTCAGCCGGGACCGGCAGGTGATCTGGGTGGACCTGCACCGGCCCGAGCCCCGGCCCAGCATGCCGCCGCCACCGGCGCCCGAGTACCGGCAGCCGGACCGCACCGCCGGCGGCAGCAACCCGATGTGGTCGGCGTTCCCGCCGGCACTCTGGGCCGGACTGGTCCTGCTCGGTGTCCTGGCGGTGCTGGTCGTGGTGGTCCGGGGCCGGCGGCTCGGGCCGCCGGTGGCCGAACCGCTGCCCGTGGCGGTCCCCGCCACCGAACTGGTCGTCGGTTGGGGGCGGCTCTACCAGCGCGGTCGGGCCCGCGCCGTTACCCTCGACGCGCTGCGCGCGGCGGCGGTCCGGCGGATCACCCACCGCCTCGACCCGACCGGTGTCCTGCCCGACGACTCGGCTCTCGCCGCAGCGGTCGCCGCCCGCCTCGGCGTACCGGTCGAGCAGGTCCGGGCGGTGCTGCACCCCGATCCGCCGACCGACGACGACGAACTGATCTCGGCGGTGGCCGGGCTGGACGCCCTGGCCGCTGCCGTCGAACGGACCGCACCCCGACCGGACGGGTCGGTCGATCCTGGAGGAACGCCGTGACAGAAACCGTCGCCCCGCCGCAGCCGGACAGCGCCGAGGTGGCCGCCCGGCACGCCCTCGGGCAACTCCGCACCGAGGTGGCCAAGGCCGTCGTCGGGCAGGAGAACACGGTCACCGGCCTGCTCGTCGCCCTGCTCTGCCAGGGGCACGTGCTGCTGGAGGGCGTCCCGGGGGTGGCCAAGACGCTGCTGGTGCGGGCCCTGGCGGCGGGCCTGTCGCTGGAGTCGAAGCGGTTGCAGTTCACCCCGGACCTGATGCCCGGTGACGTGACCGGTTCGCTGGTCTACCACGCCAACCGGGCGGCGTTCGAGTTCCGTGAGGGCCCCGTCTTCACCAACCTGCTGCTCGCCGACGAGATCAACCGGACGCCGCCGAAGACCCAGGCGGCGCTGCTGGAGGCGATGGAGGAACGGCAGGTCACCATCGAGGGCGCGGCCCGGCCGCTGCCCGATCCGTTCCTGGTCGCCGCCACCCAGAACCCGGTGGAGTACGAGGGCACCTACCCGCTGCCCGAGGCGCAGCTCGACCGGTTCCTGTTCAAACTGACCGTGCCGCTGCCCACCCGGGACGAGGAGTACGGCGTGCTGAAGGCCCACCACCAGGGCTTCGACCCCCGGGACCTGGCCGCCGCCGGGGTACGCCCCGCCGCCACCGCCGCCGACCTGGCCGCCGCCCGGCAGGGGGTACGCCGGGTGCAGGTCGCCGACGTGGTGCTGGCGTACATCGTGGACCTGTGCCGGGCCACCCGGTCGGCGCCGTCGCTGGAGCTGGGTGCCTCACCCCGGGGCGCGACCGCGCTACTCAACGCCGCGAAGGCGCACGCCTGGCTGACCGGGCGAAGCTACGCCACCCCCGACGACGTGAAGGCGATGGCCCGGCCGGCGCTGCGGCACCGGATCCGGGTACGCCACGACGAGGCGTTGGAGGGCAGCACCGCCGACGGTGTGCTGGAGGCCCTGCTGCGTACCGTCCCCGCGCCCCGGTGACCGGATGCTGACCTGGCGGGTACCGGCCCTGTACGGCACGCTCGGCGGGACGGCGCTGGCCGCCGGGGCACTGCTGGCGTCCCCGGCCGGCATGTGGTGGGCGCTGGCCGGGGTGACCGGGCTGGTGCTGCTGCTGACCGGGCTGGACTGGCTGGTGGCCGCCCCGGCCGGGGAGGTGCAGCTGACCCGTTCCGGGCCCCGGCAGGTACGCCTCGGCGACAGCGTCGAGATCACCCTGACCGTCACCAACGTTTCACTGCGTACGCTGCGCGGCCTGGTCCGGGACGCCTGGGTGCCGTCGGCCGGCGCGGACGGGCCGTACGCGCATCCGGTCGACCTGGAACCCGGCGAGTCGGCGCAGGTGGTCACCCGGTTGACGCCGACCCGGCGCGGTGACCGGCCGGCGGTCCGGGTCACCATCCGGTCGTACGGGCCGTTGGGGCTGGCGTTCCGGCAGACCTCGCAGCGCCGGGCGGCCCGGTTGACCCCACCGTGGACGGTGACCGCGCTGCCCCCGTTCACCTCGCGCCGGTTCCTGCCGGAGAAGCTGTCCCGGTTGCGGGTGCTCGACGGGCAGACCGTCGCCCGGGGGCGGGGTCAGGGCACCGAGTTCGACGCGCTGCGCGAGTACGTCGTCGGCGACGACGTCCGGTCGATCGACTGGCGGGGTACCGCCCGCAGCGGGCAGGTGATGGTGCGGACCTGGCGTCCGGAACGGGACCGACGGGTGCTCTGCGTGATCGACACCGGCCGGACCAGTGCGGGCCGGGTGGCTGCGGTACCGGTACCCGGGGCGGCGACGCCGCCGGGTGAGCCCCGGCTGGACGCCGCGATCGACGCGGCGCTGCTGCTGGCGGTGCTCGCCTCACACGCCGACGACCGGGTCGACCTGCTCGCCGTGGACACCCGGATCCGGGCCACGGTCGGCGGGGCGACGAAACGCACCCAGTTGGACCGGTTGACCCGGACCCTGGCGGGTCTGCAACCGGCCCTGGTGGAGACCGACTTCGGGCTGGTCGCCGGGGAGCTGATGCGGGCCGGCCGGAAACGGTCCCTGGTGGTGGTCTTCACGGCGCTGGACCCGGGCGCCCTGGGTGAGGGGCTGCTGCCGGTGCTGCCGCAGCTCGTGGCGCGGCACACCGTGCTGGTCGCGGCCGTGCAGGACCCGTCGTTGCGGGTCCTCGCCGCCGATCGGGCCGGTACCGCCGAACTGCACGTGGCGGCGGCGGCCGAACGCAGTCTCGCCGAACTGGACCGGGTGCAGCGGGCCCTGACCCGGTACGGGGTGCACGTGGTGCAGGCTCCCGTGGAGACTCTCGCCTCGGCCGTGGCCGACCGGTACCTGAGTCTGAAGGCCGCCGGCCGGCTGTAACAGCGCCCGGTCGGCCAGCGGGCAGTTGCGCGGCGCGGGCGGCTCGGACCGTGGGTAGTTGCGCGGCGCGGCCGGCTCAGACCGTGGGTAGTTGCGCGGCGCGGTCCGGCCAGTCGACGTCGGCGCTGCGTCCGGCCCGGGCGGCAGCCGAGCCGAGGACCCCCACGTAGCCGAGGAAGGCCAGCCAGACCAGGGTGCCGAGCAGGAGCTTGACCGGCGACGGCAGCGCCGCCGGGGTCACGAACGCCTCCACCACCCCGCTGACCAGGAGCACCGGTACCAATCCGAGGGCGACCGCGACGCCGGACCGTCCGGCGGTGGCGACCGCCTCCCCCCGGGTCCGCAGCGGTCCCGGGGCGAGCCACGACCAGCCGATCCGCAGCCCCACCCCGGCGGCGACGAAGACACAGGTCAGCTCCAGCAGGCCGTGCACCAGCAGCAGCCCGAAGAAGGTGTCGGAACGGCCGTGCCCGACCATCACCCCACCGACGACCCCCAGGTTGAGGGCGTTCTGCCACAGCACGTAGAGCACCGGCAGGACGATCACCCCGGCGGCCAGGCAGACCGCCGAGACCCAGGCGTTGTTCGTCCACACCGCGAAGCCGAAGTTCTCCGCCGGGCCGCTGCTGTAGTACGCCTCGAAGTCGCGCTGCACCAGGGAGTCGATCTGGTCCTGCGACATGAACCGCAGCGCCACCGCCGGGTCACCGGCGACCACGGCGATCAGGACTGCGCTGAGCGCCACGAACGCGGCCCCGACGCCGGTGCACCAACCGGCCGCCCGGTAGACCTCCAGCGGGAACGACACCACGAAGAAATCCCGCAGCCCCGACCAGCGGAAACCGGCGGACGGGCTGACCGCCGCCCGGCCCCGCAACACGAGGCGGGTGAGCAGGGCGGTCAGCTCCGGATCCGGGGACCGGCTCTGCACCATCGACAGGTGGGTGGCCGCCCGGCGGTACAGCACCACCAGCTCGTCGACCTCGGCGGCGGAGAGACTCCGCCCCGGTCGGCTGGTCAACACGTCCAGCCGCCGCCATTCGGCCCCATGTTCGGCGGCGAAGGCGTCCAGATCCACGAAGACTCCCCAAATCGGTGGCGACGGTGCGGTCGGTGACCCCAGCCGGTACGGGCCCGGATCACGGCCTGGCGGCGAATCCCGATCACGGTCCGGTGGCGGATCCCGCAGAGCGTACCCGTCGGGAAGACTGTCGCGGTGACCCTCGACGCGACCACACACCACGACGGGAGTGCCCGGTTCGTCACCGGCGACGCCGTGCACCTCCAGTTGCGTACCGCCCAGCTCGGCTCCCGGATGCTGGCCCGGCTGATCGACCTGGTCGCCCAGGTCGCGATCTTCGTGACCCTCTCCACGGCCACCCCGATCGTCATCCTGCTGCTGAGCCAGACCGGCCTGGTCACGCCGAGCGAGGACCTGTTCCGGGCCACCACCATCCTCATGGTCGTGGTGACGGTGGTCGGCTACCCGGTCGCCCTGGAGACCCTGACCCGGGGACGGACGGTGGGCAAGCTCGCCCTGGGGCTGCGGGTGGTCCGCGACGACGGCGGTCCGATCCGCTTCCGGCAGGCGCTGACCCGGGGGCTCGTCGGCGCGGCGATCGAGTGGCCGGGGCTGATCGCCCCACCATTGACCTGGCTCGGCAGCGTCTGGGCGATGGCGGTCAGCCGGCAGGGCCGGCGGCTGGGCGACCACGCGGCCGGCACGCTGGTCATCCACGAACGCTCCCCGCAGCGGTGGGGACGGATGCCGCTGATGCCGCCGGGCCTGGCCGCCTGGGCCGGCACCCTCGACCTCGCCGGGCTGGACGACGATCTGGCCCTCGCGGTACGGCACTTCCTGGTCCGGGTACCGGAACTGCGGGAACCGGCCCGTGGCCTCCTCACGCAGCGGCTCATGGCGGAGGTCGCCGCAGTGGTCCGGCCCGCGCCGCCGCCCGGCGTACCCCCGTGGGCCTACCTGGCCGCCGTGCACGCCGAACGGCACCGACGGGCGCGGCACCGGCTGGCGGCCGTGCGGCACCGGTCGGCAGCGGTCTGGCCGACGCCGGGCGGCCCGGCCGGGGTACCGGCCCAGCGGGCCGCGCCGGTGCCCGACCCGCACCCGCAGACACCCACGCCGCCGTTGCGGACTGCCGTCCCACCCGATCAACGGATGCCGACGGGAAGCTGACCACCGGGTAGAGTTCCAGATCCATCGCCTCCGGCACACCGCCCGACCTGCGGCGGTTGCTGCCGGTCCATCACCACCTGTGGGAACCTGATGCAGTCCGACCCCTCGACGTACCTGGGCACGCCCGCGCGACTCGCTGCCATCGCCCGGTACGAGATCCTGGACGCGCCCCGGGACGGCACCTTCGACCGGGTCGCCCGGGTCGCCGCCGGGGTGTTCGAGGTACCGATCGCCACGGTGACGGTCGTCGACCCGGGCCGGGTCCGGTTCGCTGCCGCCCACGGTCTGGACGGTGTCACCGAGATCGGTGCCGAGCCGGGGCTCTGCGTGTCGGCGGTGCTGACCGACGGCCCGTATGTGGTGGCCGACGCCGCAGTCGACCCCCGGACCCTCGACCATCCCCTGGTCCGGGGTGCACTCGGTCTCCGGTTCTACGCCGCCGCACCGATCGTGACGCCGGACGGTCACCGGCTCGGCACGGTCAACGTCATCGACCGGGTACCGCGTACCGTCACCGACGCGCAGACCGGCATCCTGACCGAGCTGGCCGGTATGGTGGCCGACCACCTCGAACTGCGGTCAGCCGCCACCCGGGCGGTACGCGACGAACGGCGGTTGCGGCAGGTCGCCGACCAGCGGGCCGAACGCAGCGACGAACTCGCCGAGCGGTTGCGGGCGGCGGCCGAGGTGATCCGGCAGCAGGCGCACCCGGCCAGTTGCGAGCTGGGCGGGCGGCAGGGCTGCCCGAAGCCTGCGGAGCTGAAACTGGCCGACTCGTGGGGCGACTGCGCGTGGGCCTGCCCGGACCACGCCGAGGAGGCCATCCTCAGCGTCTCCTCGGTCTTCATCGCCGACGAGGCGCTCGGTGGGTTGACCGCCTTCCGCCGGCGCTGACCTGGGCATGCCGCTGGCCGGGTCCCCGTGTCCGGGGGCCCGGCCAGCACGCTCCGTCGCTGTCTGCGGTCAGCTGGTGGTCCAGTGCTCGGCGACCAGGTCAGCAGCCTGCAACTCCCACTGCGCATAGTGATCCGGGAACGCCGACACCTGCACCGTCTGCGCCGCCGCCGTCAACGGCATCTCCTCCCAACCCTCGACCTGCTTCAAACCGGTCAGGAACGCCGTCGTCGAGTACTGCGGATCAGTGATCTGCTCCACCGTCCCCCAACAACTCGACGGACGCTGCTGGAACAACCCCTGCGAATCATGATCGTTACGGTCACCCAGATGACCCAGGTTCTCCAACTTCGACTCCTGCAGACTGGTAGCGATCGCCACCACCGCGGCCCGCTCATCCATCCCGGCCTTCTTCGTCGCCGCGACGATCTCCTTCACGTTACCCGTCTGCTCCGCACCAAGATCGATACGCGACTGACCCGACGGCACACCATGCGGCAACAGCTTCGCCCGATCAACCACGCCCACAGCCTCACCAGCCTTGCGCCTTGGCGTCAGCCCTCGTGTCGGTCTGGACCACCGGCGCCGCCGGCTTCGACTCCACACCAAGCTCGTTCGCCAACGCCGGACCCGCGGCCAGACCACCCGCGAACACCAGACCCGTCACACCCAGCACAGCCTTACGCAGCATCGTATTCATCACCAAAGCTCCATTCGGGGGAAGGAACGCCTCCACACCACGGGGGACACACACACGCGGAGACGCACACGCCACCAGGCGCCACAAAAACCAGGGGAAAAAGAACAAGAAGACTCTCGACCCGCACCGCCAGGCGAACCGTCAGCCCGGCACGCGGTGAACCAGGTACAACCACCGGCCCGCCACCACCATTCCCGGCGGCGGCCACCACCCCGCCGGCCACCAACCCAGCCCAGCGGGATGCCTCCTCGGTCGTACCCGATACACAACGACCCCCGACCCGCCACCATTCCCCGACCACGGGCCACCCGGAACCGGACAACCGGTCGAATACGCGACGGACGGAGAAGACGACGCCCCCGAGCATGCAAAGCGCCCGCCCCCGGGCCGTACCCGTGGGGCGGGCGCCTGTTCAACCCTTGACGCAGACCACCTGCTTGAGGTGGGCGACCACCTCGACCAGATCGGACTGCTGCTTCATCACCGCGTCGAGATCCTTGTACGCGGCCGGGATCTCGTCGACCACGCCCGCGTCCTTCCGGCACTCCACCCCGGCGGTCTGCCGGGTCAGGTCGGCCACCGAGTACGTCTTCTTGGCCTTGGCCCGGGACATCCGCCGCCCCGCGCCGTGCGAGGCCGAGCAGTACGCGTCGGTGTTGCCCAGACCACGCACGATGTACGACCCGGTACCCATCGACCCGGGGATGATGCCCAGGTCACCGCGACCGGCCCGGATCGCGCCCTTCCGCGTCACCAGCAGGTCCACCCCGCCGTACCGCTCCTCGGCGACGTAGTTGTGGTGGCACGAGACGGGCTCGTCGAAGCGGACCTTGGGTACCGCGTCCCGGACGACACCGCACAGCAGCGCGAGCATCACCGCGCGGTTGCGGGCCGCGTACTCCTGGGCCCACTCCAGGTCCCGGCGGTACGCCGCCATCTCCGGGGTGCCGGCGACGAAGACGGCCAGGTCCCGGTCGGGCAGGTCGGCGTTGTGCGGCAGCCGCCGCGCGACCGCGATGTGCCGCTCGGCCAGTTCCTTGCCGATGTTGCGGGATCCCGAGTGCAGCATCAGCCAGACCCGACCCGCCTCCGCACCGCCCTGCTCGACGCAGACCTCGATGAAGTGGTTGCCCCCACCCAGGCTGCCGATCTGGCGCTCGGCCCGGGACCGCAGGGCCCCGACGTCCTCGTGCAGGTCCCCGAAGCGGGACCAGAAGGTGTCCCAGCCGGCGGTGGGCAGACCGTGCACCCGGTACGGGTTGACCGGGTGGGCGTGGGCCTGGAACCCGACCGGGATGGCGGCCTCGATCGCGGAGCGGAGCGCGCCGAGGTCGTCGGGCAGGTCGGCATCGGTCAGATTGGTGCGGACCGCGGACATCCCGCAGCCGATGTCGACGCCCACCGCCGCCGGTGCGAGAGCCTGTCGCATGGCGATGACCGAGCCGACCGTGGCGCCCTTCCCGTAGTGCACGTCGGGCATCACCGCGACCCCCTCGACCCAGGGCAGGGCGCCGATGTTGCGCAGCTGCCGGGTGGCGCCCTCCTCGATCGTCCAGGGGTCGGTCCAGACCCGGACCGGGGCGCGGGTGCCGTAGAGCAGGGTGTAACTCACCGGATCTCCTCAGAACAGGGGAAGCAGGGCAGTTTCGACTGTGGACGTCTGCGGCAGCGGCGCAGGCCGTACCCCATGGTGGGTGCTGCGGTGGGCGCGTCGTCCTTGGTCCCGGGTGGGGGCGCCGCCTGCGGGCAGCCCGGGGGCTGTCGGCAACGGTTGCCGGAGGAATCGGCTGACCGGGGTCGGACCGTCGCCGGCCGGAACGCTGCCGGAGGTGCCGACCACCCGACCGGGGTCAGACCGCCGTCAACCGACCGGGGTCAGACGGTCGACGACCCGACCGGGTCGGACTGCCGCCGGCCGGAGCGGGGTCGGGTTCAGCGGGCCCGGACGACTGGCAACGGTCTGCCGGGGCAGCGGGTCCCCGCTGTGCCGCGTTGGCGGAGCGACACAGTCCCGGCCAGGCGACCGGCCGGCGCCAATCGCCAGGGTCGTGGTCCGGTAACCGGCATCGGTCACTCCTCACTCGTCAGGTGCAGGGCAACAGTAGGCACCCGGCACGGCGTCGACAAGGGATTTCCGGGCGGCGCATCCGACATATTGACGTACGGTCAGCTACATGGTGTGCTCGCTGAGTAAAGATGACAATGATCTTCGTTGTCATGGCCACGAGGAGGAGCATGTCTCTCACCGTCCCGCCCACTCTGCTCGAGGCCGCCGAACGCGGCCCGGTCGACGACGCGGAGTTCGTCGCCTGCATCCGCGAGTCGCTGCCGTACGCCTGGCAGACGGTCAGCCGGGTGGTCGCCGACCTGGAGTCCTCATCGGCGGACTTCGCCGACAACGTCATCCCGCCGCCCACCGAGACCGAGCGCGGCCAACTTCTCCGCGCCCTGGCCAGCGATGCGATCAGGGCCGGGCTGGAGCGCCACTTCGGCGTCCGGCTCGCCTTCCAGAACTGCCACCGGGTGGCGGCCTTCCGGCCCGCGGCGGTCGACTCGGACACCTACCGCCGCTTCGTCTCACCCCGGGGCCAACTGCTCAACCAGTCCCCCGAGTTGCGCGACTGCTGACCGGCGTCCCGGCGGGCCGGCGCTGACGTCGCAGGCGCGACGGACAGCGTCGCCCGCCGGGAGCACGTCGCACCCACCCGGGAACGTCTCCCGCCGCCCGGCGGGGCACCAGACCGTCGGGACCACCGGCACACCGAACCGTCCGGGTACGTGGCACACCGAACCGTCCGGGCAGGCCGACACGCCGAACCGTCCGGGCAGGCGGACACGCCGAACCGTCCGGCACGCGGCGCATCCGATCGCCGGGCAGGCCGACACGCCACAGGTTGCCGCTTTTCCGGCGACCCCGGCATCCCACCCACTACCATACCGACCATGAAAACGGTTTCCATAAACTTCCCGGTGGGGTGGCGCCGGTGAAGGTCGCGTTCGTCGGCAAGGGCGGCAGCGGCAAGACCACCCTGGCCGCGCTCTTCGCCCGGCACCTGGGTCGGGAGGGTCGCCCGGTGCTGGCCGTCGACGCCGACATCAACCAGCACCTCGCCACCGCGCTCGGCGGTGCCGCCGCGCCGTCGGCCGGTGCCGTACCGCTCAGCGCGTACCTGCCGCAGATCAAGGAGTACCTGCGCGGCGACAACCCCCGGATCACCTCCGCAGCGGCGATGGTCAAGACCACCCCGCCCGGCGCCGGGTCCCGGCTGCTCCGGGTGGCCGAGGACAACCCGATCTACCGGTCCTGCGTACGGCCGGTGGGCGAGGTACGGCTGGCGGTGACCGGTGCGTTCACCGAGGACGACCTGGGAGTCGCCTGTTACCACTCGAAGGTCGGCGCGGTGGAACTCCTGCTGAACCACCTCGTCGACGGGCCCGGTGAGTACGTCGTGGTGGACATGACCGCGGGCGCCGACTCGTTCGCCTCCGGCCTGTTCACCCGCTTCGACCGGACCTTCCTGGTCTGCGAACCGACCCTGCGCAGCGTCGGCGTGTACCACCAGTACGCCGGATACGCCCGGGAGTACGACGTGGCCCTGTCCGTGGTCGGCAACAAGGTCGAGGACGACTCCGACATCGGCTTCCTCCGCGAGCACGTCGGCGACGCGCTGCTGGGCTGGGTCAGCCGTTCCGGGTACGTCCGGCGTGCCGAACGCGGGACGGTGGCTCCGCTGGAGGAACTCGAACCCGCCAACCGGGCCGTGCTGGACCGGATGGTGGACACCGTGGACCGCACCGAACAGGACCGGGCCACCTTCACCCGGCTCGCCCACGAGTTCCACCGGCGCAACGCCCACGCCTGGGCCAACGAACGCGCCGGGGTCGACCTGACCAGTCAGATCGATCCGGACTTCACCCTCGGCCCTGCGGTGGCCACCCGTCCGGTCGCGGTACCCGGCTGACCACGAGCTGCCGGCTTCCGGCCGGACAGGTACGGCGACGCGCCCGGCCCTGCCGGTCGAGTGTTAGGAAGGGCCCCTTCCTCTACCGAATGCGATAAGAGGGGGCCCTTCCTTACATCTCAGGACCAGCCGTAGCCGGCGCGCAGCGCCTGTCCGACCCGGGTGAACCGCTCCGGGTCGAGCACGGCGCCCTCCCGGCGGATGCTGTCCTCGCGCATGGTGAGGACCCGGTCCAGGCGTACCCAGCTCGGGCGGTTGTCCCGGTCCCACTCGCCGGGGCCGAGGGCCAGCCAGTGCCGCTGGCCGTCCCGCTCGGACTGGCTGGAGAGCATGAGGCCGAAGAGGGTGCGGCTGGACCGGCCGACCACGAGCACCGGGCGGTCCTTGCCCTGCCGGGGGTCGTCCTCGTAGGGCACCCAGGTCCAGACGATCTCCCCCGGGTCGGCCTGTCCGTCCAGCTCGGGGGCGTAGACGAGCTGTCGGCGTTGCAGCGCGGTGACCTGCCGCCGTCGGGCCACCTGGGCCGGGCTCGGCCCCTGCCGTGGGGCCGGGATCCGGCCCGCCACCCGACTGACCGTCGCCGCCACACCCCGCCACAGACCTGCCATGGCGGGCAGCGTACCCGCCGGATCCGGCCCGAGCGACCGGTGGACGGGCCGGCGGGGTCCGGTATGGTGACCGGATCGACAGGTACGACCGGAGGGGGTGGGACCGATCAACGCGTCGTCCGTCCGACCACTCTCCCCCGTCCCCGTCCACCGGGGATAGGTGTACCGGGAGAGCGTGGTTCCGGCTCTCTCCTGGAGGTCCCTGTGTCCGTTCCCGACATCCCCCGCACCCCGTCCGCCGTCACCGACCGGCTGCGCGCCGCCGGCTGTGTCTTCGCCGAGGACGAGGCCCGGCTGATCCTCTCCGCCGCCCGCTCGGCGACCGAGGTGGCCGGGATGGTCGCGCGCCGCGTCGCCGGTCTGCCCCTGGAGCATGTCCTCGGTTGGGCCGAGTTCTGCGGGCGCCGGATGGTGGTCGAACCGGGGGTGTTCGTCCCCCGGCGTCGCACCGAGTTCCTCATCGAGCGGGCGGGCGGCCTCCTGCGGTCCGGGGGGACCGCCGCCGGTCGACCGCCGACCGTGGTCGACCTGTGCTGCGGTTCGGGGG
>NZ_WVUH01000329.1 GCF_017614955.1 Micromonospora echinofusca | reverse complement strand
CCTCCACCCAGGCGGCCCCCTCCGCCGGTGCGGTACCCACGGTCAGCGGCAACCCCATCCGGCGGCGTACCTCGTCCCGGTCCAGCCGGCCGGCGTCGTGCAGCAGCCGGGTCAACCGGCCGGCGAGCAGCCCCGGCAGGTCGTCCCGGCCGGCCACCGAGGTGAGGGTGTCCAGCCAGCGGTCGCGTACCCCGTCGTCGAGCAGACCCACGGCGGCCTGGACCCCGTCGATCCGGTCCCGCAGGGTCCGGGCCGCCGGGTCGGCGAGCCCACCCACGGCGGCCGGCAGCGCGGCACAGACCCGGGCCAGGATGCCGGTGGTCACCCCGGCCAGCCCACCCAGCTCGGTCCGGCGCACGTCGCCGTACCGCAGCGTGCGGGCCAGGGCGGGGAACGCCGCCATCAGGTGCCCGACGTCCGCGTCGAGGGCGGCCCGGGTGTCCAGGGCGCGCAGCACCGGTGGGTACGCCTCGGGCAGGTCGGCGAGCAGACAGACCTCCACCAGCGCGGTCACCTCGGCGAGGCTCTCGGCGGCCTGCGCCCGGGTGGCCACCGAGGCGGTCGCCGCCGCGTCCACGGTGGTGCCGTGGGCGCTCGCCTCCACCAGCCGTACCGCGAACTCCGGCTCCCAGCGCAGCCGCCACTGCTCGCGGAACGTGCCGGTGCTCCGGCGACCGCCGGTCGGCTCGCCCCACGGCACGCCGAGCAGCCGCAACCGGTGCAGCAGCCGGCTCCGCGCCAGGTCGGTGTCCCGGCGCAGGTCCAGGTCGAGTTCCCGGTCCAGCGCCTCCGGCTTCAGTCGCAGGCTGCGCTGCTGGGCGGCGAGGTCCCGGGCCAGCGGCACCGCCGGCATGTCGTCCGGTACCGCACCGAGCCGTTCCCCGACCACCAACCGCCGGTTGATCAGCTCCAGCCGCAGCGGCTCGCCCTCGCAGAGCACCGCCTCGCTGGCCTCGGTCAGCTCGGCCAGCCCGGCCAGCGGCCGGCCACGCAGGGTGGCCAGCGTCTCCGCCAACCGGGCGGCCTCGATGACGTGCGCGGAGGATGCCGGCACCCCCTCGTCCCGGAGCACCCCGGCGGCGGCCACCAACCACCGGGTGACCACCTCGTCCGGGGCACTGAACAGGTGGTGGTACCAGCCGGGGGAACGGACGCCCGCCGCGTACCCCTGCCACGAGGCGAGCCGCCCGTAGGTCCACGGCACCCAGGTGAAGGTCACCTTCGTCTTCCGGCGCCCCTTGAGCAGCGCGGCGTCCGCGCCGGCCGGGACCCTCGCGGTCAGCGCCGGTACGTGCCACGCCCCGCACACCACGGCGACGTTGTCGTACCCGCGTCGGGTCTGCCGCAGCACGGTGCGCATGTACGCCTCACGGAGCAGGTCGTCCGGGTCCTCCGGGGCGCCCTCCCGGATCGCGGCCATCGCCTCGGCGACCGCCTCGAACGCCGGTGCGCCCCGGTGCTCGACCACGTCCTCCCACCAGCGTTCCGGGTCGTCGTACCCGGCTGCGACGGCCAGCTCCCCGATCGGGTCGACCGGCCGCCGTCGCTGTTCACCACGGTCCGCACCGGCGCCGGGCTGCGCGTCCGGTTCGACCTGTTCACCGGGCTGCTCGCCGGACGGCTCGCCCGGTTCGGCCTGCTCGCCCGGTTCGGCCTGCTCGCCCGGTTCGGCCTGCTCGCCCGGCTGCTCGTCCGGTTCGGCCAGCCGGTAGGCGTACGGCAGGTCGAAGAACCGCACCGGCACGCCGTTGTCGACCGCCCAGCGGATCGCCTGCCACTCCGGGGAGAAGACCGCGAACGGCCAGAACCCGGCCCGGCGGGGATCGTCGGTGGCGTACCCGAGTAGCGCCACCGGCGGTTCGAGCCGCTCGTCGGCCACCCACCGGACCAGCTCGTCGGCCTCCGGCGGGCCCTCCACCAGCAGCACGTCGGGGCGCTGTTCGGCCAGCGCCGCCACGACCGCGCGGGCCGAACCGGGACCGTGGTGCCGGATCCCGTAGAACCGCTCAGGCATCGCGGGCGGCTCGGTAGAAGGCCCGCCAGTCCGCGCGTTCCCGGACCACGGTCTCCAGGTACTCCCGCCACACCACCGCGTCGGAGACCGGATCCTTGACGACCGCGCCGACGATGCCGGCCGCCACGTCGGCAGGGCGCAGCACCCCGTCACCGAAGTGGGCGGCCAATGCCATCCCGTTGGTCAGCACGGAGATCGCCTCGGCGGTGGAGAGGGTGCCGGTGGGGGACTTCAGTTTCGTCCGGCCGTCCTCGGTCAACCCGGACCGCAACTCCCGGAAGACGGTGACCACCCGGCGGATCTCCTCGACCGCCGTCGGCACCTCGGGCAGGTCGAGGGACCGGCCGAGCTGCGCCACCCGACGGGAGACGATCTCCACCTCCTCGTCGGCGGAGGCCGGCACCGGCAGCACCACCGTGTTGAACCGGCGGCGCAACGCGCTGGACAGCTCGTTCACCCCACGGTCCCGGTCGTTCGCGGTGGCGATGATGTTGAAGCCCCGCTGCGCCTGCACCTCGGTGTTCAGCTCCGGCACCGGCAGGGTCTTTTCGGACAGGACGGTGATGAGCGCGTCCTGCACGTCCGACGGCACCCGGGTCAGCTCCTCGACCCGGGCGATGGCGCCGGTCTCCATCGCCCGCATCACCGGGCTGGCCACCAGCGCGGCCGGGGACGGTCCCTCGGCGAGCAGCCGGGCGTAGTTCCAGCCGTACCGGATCGCCTCCTCGGCGGTACCGGCGGTGCCCTGCACCAGCAGCGTCGAGTCGCCGGAGACGGCGGCGGCCAGGTGCTCCGAGACCCAGGTCTTCGCCGTACCCGGCACACCCAGCAGCAGCAGCGCCCGGTCGGTGGCGAGCGTCGCCACCGCGATCTCCATCAACCGGCGGGGCCCCACGTACTTCGGGGTGATCTTGGCGCCGTCGCCGAGCAGGTAGGTCACCACCGCCTGCGGCGACAGCCGCCAGCCGGGCGGACGCGGCCGGTCGTCCCCGGCGGCCAGCGCGGCCAGCTCGTCGGCGTACTGCTGCTCGGCATGGGGGCGCAACGCGGTCAACGGAACTCCTTGTGCATCTCGGAACGGAAGGCGAGTACGGCGGCGAGCTGGCTCACGGTGCGCACCCGGGCCGCATCGGTACGGGTCGGCACCTCGGTGGCGCCGGTACCGTCGGCATCGAGCGCCTCGGCGAGGCGGCTGATCCGGTCGGTGTAGTGGGGCGGCATGGCCAGCGCGGCGAGCCGGCACAGCTCGGCCAGGTGCCAGGTGTTGTCGTTGCCCCGGGCGCGTCGCCCGATCGTGTCGGCGACCGTGTCGGCCAGCTCGTCGGGCCAGGGGCCGGGATGCAGCCCCAGCAGCCGGTGCGCCCGGTTCGGGTCGCTGCGCAGGGTGTCGGCGGCCAGCCGGGTGAGCCGGTCGGCGGGGAGCAGTTCGTGCAGCCGCCACCGCAGCGCGTCCGGCAGGTCGGCCGACTGCCGCCCGGTCGGCGCGTCGACGCCGTCGACGAGGGCGTCCGCCCAGGCCACGTCCTGCTGGTCGACCGCTGCCCGGGCCCAGCCCCGGCGCAGCACCGGGGCCCAGTCGTCGCCGACCGGCAGCGCCAGCAGCCCGGCCGGCGGCCGACCGGTGAGATCGGTCCAGGTGGCCAGGGGAGTGGCCGCGAGGATCTCCTCCAGCAACCAGGCGCCGGGCCCGACGCCCCGGGGCGGCTGCGGGTCCACCCCGTCCCGCCGCATCGCCGCGTCACACCCGGCCGGCGGGTCGACCACCAGCCGGTCGTCGTCCAACCGGACCACGGCCAGCGCCCGGTCCGCCATCCGCTGCCGCAGTCCGGAGCCGGGCAGCCGGCGCAGCAGCTCCACGGCGGCCTGCCGGACCTCCCGGCGCCGGTCGTCCAACGCCCGCTCCAGGAAGCCGTCGTCGGCCGGGGAGAGGCCCACCCGCAGCGCCTCGACGAACCGGGCCCGGTCCGGCGCGCTCTCCGTGGCGAAGGTGCTCTCCAGCAGTTCCCGACCGGCGTCCGGGCACTGGGACCGCAGCCGGGTCAGGTACGCCAGCCGTTCCCCGCCCGTCCCGGTCTCCCAGATCCCGACCGACGCCTCGCCGACCGTGCCGGTGGATCCGGGTGCCGTCGCGTCGGCGGCGACCACCGGCGGCGGCGTCGTGTCGGCGGGGACCGCTGGGGACGGCGCCCCGTCGGCGGGGACCATCGGGGCCGGTGCCTCGTCGAGCAGGTACCCCCACTCCGGGCGCTGGCCGGCCAACCACCGACCCCGTTGACCGGCCAGCCGGGCCAGCAACGGGCGCAGTGCCGTACTGCGGCGCCCGGCGTCCAGCAGTGCCGGCAGGGCCTCCGGTGGCAGTACCACCGGTCCGGCGGCGGCCAGCCGCAGCCACTCGGCGAGCAGATCCTGCTGGACCTGGGCGCCCCCGGGCGCGCCGCCCTCGGCGAGCAGCAGGTGCAGCCGGGCCGCCGCCGCAGGTGGCACCACCGGCACACTCTCGGTCGGCGCCGGGTCCACCGGCACCCGGCCCGGCACCGGGGTACCGGATGCGCGTAGGTAGGTCACCGCGACCGCCGCCGCCTCCAGCAGCGAGCCGGCCGAGTCGTCCCCGCCGACGCCGAGCGGTCGCCCACCCACCGGCACGGGGCCACCAGCCCACGGGCGGCGCCCGGTACCCACCAGCGCGGCGGAGAGCAGTTCGGCCGGCAGTCCGGTGGCCCGT
This sequence comes from Micromonospora echinofusca, assembly GCF_017614955.1. Taxonomy (GTDB): domain Bacteria; phylum Actinomycetota; class Actinomycetes; order Mycobacteriales; family Micromonosporaceae; genus Micromonospora; species Micromonospora echinofusca_A. Next base: position 3,262 of record NZ_WVUH01000329.1, on the reverse strand, counting down.
CGGGCGACCCCGGCCCCGGCCCCCGCTGCGGCGGGCTGGTACTGCCGGTCCGGCCAGGCCGCCAGCGGGCGCAGCCCGTCCGGGCCGTACTCCCCGGCGAGGGTGGCCGGCCGGCCCCCGGCGGCGGCGAGCAGCCACCACGGCTCGTCGTACCCCGGGGTGAGCGGGAGCGCGTCACCGGCAGCATCCACCAGGTGACCGTCGCCGCTCGGTACGACCCCGGCCAGCAGCACCGGCACCGTCTCCCGCCACGGATCGGCGGCCAGCGCGGCGGCGTACTGCACCAGCGCGTCGCGTACCCCGACCGCCCCGGCCGGGGTGTCCAGCGGCACCGGTGCCGCATGCCGGGCGCCGACGAGCGCCCGCAGTGGCCAGGCACCCGGGTGGAAGTACAGGTCGGCGTCGACCTCGGTACCCGGTACCACGTCGGCGGGGAACGCCTGACCGGGCGCGGCGAAGGCGAGCAGCAGCGCGAACCGACCGCTGTCGACGCCCCGCAGCCAGGTCCGCCGGGTGGTCACCTTGTCGTCGGTCGAGTCCACCTGACCCAGCACCTGCCAGCGGTCCCGCACCGGCGGGCCGGCCAGCACCTCCTCGCTGGACACCGGAAAACCGATCCGGCTGCGTACCGTCGCGGCCAGGTCGGCGGGCAGTTCGTCCAGCCGGCCGGCGGCGGTCACCAGCAGCCGCACCAGCCCCAGTTCGCCGAGGAGCCGCTCGGACCAGTGGGCGCCGACCCCGGCCACCTGTCCCAACCGGCGTACCGTCGCGGCCACCGTGGGTGCCTGGGCGTCGACCAGCCGGGCGGCCACCGTCTCGAACGGGCGGTGCCCGGCGTTACCCGTCTCGGCGAGCCCCTGCTGCACCTGGTCGTCGAGCCAGCGCCGCAGCTCGTCCAGGCCGGCGGCCACCCGGGCGCCCCGCTGCTCCGCCCGCTTGGCGGCGGCTGCCGGATCGGTCGGGCCGGCGGCGGCCTTCGGTGCTGCCGCCTTGGCGGCCTTCGCGGCGCGGGCGGTCTGCCACTCCACCACCCAGTCCGGGGCGGTCGATCCGCCGTCCACCCCGGAGGCCCAGAGCAGCAGCAGACCCAGGGCATGCTTGCAGGGGAACTTGCGGCTCGGGCAGGAGCAGCGGTACGCCGGACCGGACAGGTCCACGCAGACCTGGTACGGCTTGCTGCCGCTGCCCTTGCACAACCCCCAGAGCACGTCGTCGGTCAGCCCGGTGGCCGCCCATTTGGCGGCACCGCTGACGCTGCGGGCGCCCTTCGCGGAGCTGGCGTCGGGGGCGAGGGCGAGGACCTGTGCGGTGGACCAACGATCAACGGGCACGGCGGCAATCTAGGCGACCGGTACGACACGGTCGTACCCGGGCACGGTCACGGGCCCGCCCGGCAACGCAGGACGGACCCCTGACTTGCCGCCTGTCGAGCTGCACCGTCTGTGCCAGCACGCTCGATGATCCACCCGGTTTCCAGGTGGTCGGTGGGTCAGTCCCGATCCGACCGTCCGGTTTCCTGAGAACGGAGTGGATCGAGGGAGGCGTGCCTGAACAGGTAGGGTTTAGGTGCCGGATTGCGGTCTATACCCCGCTTCATGGGATTGACCGACACGGGCGACGGGCTGGTGGACGGTCCGGCCACCCTGCCCCGGATCGAGCAACCACCCGCCTGGCGCACCAGACGGGGGTACCACCGGCCGGAACGGGACCTGCTGACCAAGGTCGCGACCGGGGAGTGGCTGGAGTTCGCCGCCGAGGAAGGCCCGGACCTCACCGTGATGCGCGACTGGGGGCCGGAGCGCACGGTCCGCGCCGGAGTGCTCTACCAGGTGCTCGCCGACCCGGACGGACCGCCCGTGCACGCGAAGGGACTCCGGCTGCGCGGCGTCCGCATCACCGGGCCGCTCAACCTGGAGTACGCCCAACTGCGCTGCCCGCTCATCCTCGACGCCTGCTACCTGGACGCGCCCGAGCCGGTGAACCTGCACGGCGCGAAGGTACCCGGGCTGGCGATGACCCGCTGCTACCTGACCACCGGGCTGGCCGCCGAGGGCATCGAGGTCAAGCAGGGCATCGACCTGACCGGTTCGGTGCTGCACGGGCCGCTCATCCTGAGCGGCGCGGACATCACCGGGCGCCTGGATTGCAGCGGGGCCCAGTTGAAGGGTCGGGATGACAGCGGCAACGCCCTGGTCGCGGACGACCTGAAGGTCAGCGCGGGCATCCAGTGCAACGACGGCTTCACCGCCGCCGGCGCGGTCCGGCTGAACAGTGCGGACATTGCCGGGAACGTGGACTTTACGGAAGCGCGACTGGCTGGCCGTAATGACGAAGGCGTCGCTCTGTGGGCCGACGGAATACGGGTGAAGGGCAGCCTCCTGTTTGAGCGCCTGATCGTGACAGCCGGGGCGGTAAGGATGGTGGGCGCGGACATTGCTGTCCAGCTCAACTGTCCGGGCGCGAAGCTCGCTGGCCGGGACGACGACGGCATTGCGTTCGCCATCGATTTCATCAAGGTCGGCGCGGGGCTCTTTCTCAACGGTGACTTCGTGGCTGAAGGAACGGTATGCCTGTCCGAGGCGAACGTGACGGGAGACATCGTTGGCGCCGGTGCCCGGTTCGCTGCGACTCAGGGGTACGCGCTGGTGGCGATGCGTATTCGGGTCGAGGGGAACATCAACCTCGGTGAGACCCAGATTGTTGGTGGTGCGGTCAATATTCGGGGTGCGGATATCAAGGGAAGCTTGAGCCTTTCTTCCGCGAAGATTCTCGGTAGGGATGATGACGGCGACGCGTTGGTTGCGGATTTCAGCAGCATCGGGTCGGGTGCGTTCTTGAGAAATGTGGTCGTAGGCGGTGGTCTGCGACTGGCGGAGGCTGGCTTGGTCGGCGACCTGGACCTTTCCGGTGGGCATTTCGAGTCGGCTCGTGGAGCGGCGGTGTTCGGTGCGCGACTGAAGGTGGATGGCGATTTGCTCCTGACTGGTGGGATTGTTGAGAGCGGTTGCGTTGATCTTGTTGGCGCTGAAATCAGGGGCATGTTGCGTTGCACCAACGTGAAATTTTCGGGCTCGAACCAAGATGGTGCGGCTCTGGTCGGCCGGCAGATGCGACTGGGGGGTGATCTGTTGCTCGATGGTAACTGTGTGGCTCATGGGCAAGTCGATCTGTATGAGATGCAGGTGGCGGGTGATGTGAAGTTTGGCGGGGTGACGATTGGATCCATCACTGGCTGCGCGCTTGATGTCGGGCGGGCCAGGGT
>NZ_WVUH01000328.1 GCF_017614955.1 Micromonospora echinofusca | reverse complement strand
GGTCGGAGTGGCGCCGCAGACCAGCTTCGCCGACGACAGGAGTAGACGTGAACATGGATCTCGCCGCGCTCGGCTGGGACCCGGCCACCGTGCTGCGTGGTCGCCGCCGTGACCTGCGTCCCGGCCGGGTGGCCCGGGTGGACACCGGGGTGTGCACTGTGTTCTGCGTCACCGGCACGGTCCGGGCCACCCTCTCCGGCCGGTTGTTCGTGGCCGCCGCCCGGGACCGGTCCGCGCTGCCGGGCACCGGCGACTGGGTACTGCTGGGCACCTGGCCGGACGGCCGGGTCACCGTGGAGGCGGTGCTGCCCCGCCGGACCGCCCTGCCGTACCCGGCTGACGGGCGTACCGGCCCGGCCGGGCTGCTGGCCGCGAACGTGGACGTCGCGGCGGTGGTGCTGCCGGTGCACCCGGCGCCCGCCGGTGCCCGGGTCGCGGCGCTGGTCGACCCGGTCCGGGCGGCCGGAGTGCCGCCCGTGGTGATCCTGACCAAGACCGACCTGACGGCGGACACGGCGGCGATCGCGGCGCGGGTGCACCGGGCCGTACCCGGGGTGCCGGTCCTGCCGGTCAGCGTCCGGACCGGTCGGGGCCTGCCGGCGGTCCGTGACCTGGTGCCCCCGGGCCGGACCCTGGCCCTGCTCGGCCCGGCGGGGGCGGGCAAGTCGGCGCTGGTGGACGCGCTGGCCGGCGCGTCGGTGCTGGGCGTCGGTGCGGCCCGGCGGGCCGACGGCGGCCGGCGGCCCGGCGGGTCCTGCCGGGCGTTGGTCCGGGTGCCGGGTGGCGGAGCGGTGATCGACACCCCGGGCGGGTTGGACTTCCCGGTCCGGCTCGGGGTGTCGTCGGGCTGAGCCCCATCCTCCTGAGCTGCGGGAATGCCTGGCTCAGGAAAGTTGTCGTACCCCGGGGCTAGAGTTGCCGGGGCGCCGCCTGTGCGCCTTTCACTATCGGGCTGTGGGTCCGCCACCGGGCGGATCCGACCGTGCGGGACCGCCCGCACCCGGCCCGACCGGTGGACTCGTTAATCGGACAGATCGCTCACCATCTTCTTCCCGGGAGTACGCGGACAGTGGCCGACCGACTGATCATCCGTGGCGCGCGCGAGCACAACCTGCGTGACGTCAACCTCGACCTGCCGCGCGACGCAATGATCGTCTTCACCGGGCTCTCCGGTTCGGGTAAGTCCAGCCTCGCCTTCGACACGATCTTCGCCGAGGGGCAGCGGCGCTACGTGGAGTCGCTGTCGGCGTACGCCCGGCAGTTCCTCGGCCAGATGGACAAACCGGACGTCGACTTCATCGAGGGGTTGAGCCCGGCCGTCTCGATCGACCAGAAGTCGACCTCCCGCAACCCGCGCTCGACCGTGGGCACCATCACCGAGGTCTACGACTACCTGCGGCTGCTCTTCGCCCGGGTCGGTGAACCGCACTGCCCGGTCTGCGGCGAACGGATCTCCAAGCAGAGCCCCCAGCAGATCGTCGACCGGGTCCTCGCCATGGCCGAGGGGACCCGGTTCATGGTGCTCGCTCCGGTGGTCCGGGGCCGCAAGGGCGAGTACGTCGACCTGTTCGCCGAACTCCAGGCCAAGGGGTACGCCCGGGCCCGGGTCGACGGGGTGGTGCACGCGCTGACCGAGCCGCCCAAGCTCAAGAAGCAGGAGAAGCACACCATCGAGGTGGTGATCGACCGGCTCACCGTCAAGGCCAGCGCCCAGCAGCGGCTGACCGACTCGGTCGAGGCCGCGCTCGGGCTCTCCGGTGGGCTGGTGCTGCTGGACTTCGTCGACCTGGCCGAGGACGACCCCCACCGGGAGCGCCGCTACTCCGAGCACCTGGCCTGCCCGAACGACCACCCCCTGGCGATCGAGGACCTGGAACCCCGGGTCTTCTCCTTCAACGCCCCGTACGGCGCCTGCCCCGAGTGCACCGGTCTGGGGACGAAGAAGGAGGTCGACCCGGAGCTGCTCATCCCGGACCCGGAGCGCACCCTGCGGGAGGGTGCCATCGCGCCCTGGTCCGGTGGGCACACCCTGGAGTACTTCCTCCGGCTGCTGGAGGCGCTCGGCGAGGCGGAGCACTTCGACCTGGACACCCCGTGGCGGCAGCTGCCCTCCCGGGCGCAGAAGACGATCCTGCACGGCTCCGGTGACCAGGTGCACGTGCGCTACCGCAACAAGTACGGCCGGGAGCGCTCGTACTACACCGGGTTCGAGGGTGTGGTGCAGTGGATCGAGCGCCGGCACTCCGACACCGAGTCGGACTGGTCCCGGGAGAAGTACGAGGGCTACATGCGGGACGTGCCCTGCGCGGCCTGCGGCGGCGCCCGGCTCAAGCCCGAGGTGCTGGCGGTGACCCTGGCGGGCCGGAGCATCGCCGAGGTCTGCAACCTGTCGGTGGGGGAGTGCGCCGAGCTGCTCGGCGCGATGACGCTGACCGACCGGCAGAAGCTGATCGCCGAGCGGGTGCTCAAGGAGATCAACGCCCGGCTGCGCTTCCTGGTCGACGTGGGGCTGGACTACCTCTCCCTGGACCGCCCGGCCGGTACCCTCTCCGGCGGCGAGGCGCAGCGCATCCGGCTGGCCACCCAGATCGGCTCCGGCCTGGTCGGGGTGCTCTACGTCCTCGACGAGCCGTCCATCGGGCTGCACCAGCGGGACAACCACCGGCTGATCGAGACCCTGGTGCGGCTGCGGGGCCTGGGCAACACCCTGATCGTCGTCGAGCACGACGAGGACACCATCCGGACCGCCGACTGGATCGTCGACATCGGCCCCGGCGCCGGTGAGCACGGCGGGCGGATCGTGCACAGTGGCTCGGTACCGGACCTGCTGGCCAACCCCGAGTCGGTGACCGGGGCGTACCTGTCCGGGCGCCGGTCGATCCCGACCCCGCAGCAGCGCCGCCCGCAGACCCCGGGCCGGGAGCTGGTCGTGCACGGTGCCCGCGAGCACAACCTGCGCAACCTGACCGTGCCGTTCCCGCTCGGGCAGCTCATCGCGGTCACCGGGGTGAGCGGGTCGGGCAAGTCGACCCTGGTCAACGACATCCTGTACGCGGTGCTGGCCAACCAGATCAACGGTGCCCGGCTGGTGCCGGGCCGGCACACCCGGGTCTCCGGCCTGGAGCACGTGGACAAGGTCGTCGGCGTCGACCAGTCGCCGATCGGCCGGACGCCCCGGTCCAACCCGGCGACCTACACCGGCGTGTGGGACCACGTCCGCAAGCTCTTCGCCGAGACCACCGAGGCCAAGGTCCGGGGGTACGGCCCCGGCCGGTTCTCGTTCAACGTCAAGGGTGGGCGCTGCGAGGCGTGCAGCGGCGACGGCACGATCAAGATCGAGATGAACTTCCTGCCGGACGTCTACGTGCCCTGCGAGGTCTGCAAGGGTGCCCGGTACAACCGGGAGACCCTGGAGGTGCACTACAAGGGCAAGACCGTCTCGGACATCCTGGAGATGCCGATCGAGGAGGCGGCCGAGTTCTTCGCCGCGATCCCGGCCATCCACCGGCACCTGAAGACCCTGGTGGACGTGGGTCTCGGGTACGTCCGGCTGGGTCAGCCCGCGCCGACGCTCTCCGGCGGTGAGGCGCAGCGGGTCAAGCTCGCCTCCGAGTTGCAGAAGCGCTCCACCGGGCGGACCGTCTACGTGCTCGACGAGCCGACCACCGGTCTGCACTTCGAGGACATCCGCAAGCTGCTGATGGTGCTGGAGGGGCTGGTCGACAAGGGCAACACGGTGATCACGATCGAGCACAACCTCGACGTGATCAAGACCGCCGACTGGCTGATCGACATGGGCCCGGAGGGCGGTCACCGGGGCGGCACGGTGCTCGCCACCGGTACCCCGGAGGAGGTCGCCGAGGTGGCGGAGAGCCACACCGGTCAGTTCCTCCGCCCGGTGCTCGGCCTCGACGGCCCGGCGCGGGGCGCCGCCGCCGCGGTGTCCCGGGCGGCGAAGGCCAACGGCACCACCGGCCGCACCGGCACGGCGACCCGGAGCGGCACGGCGAAGGGCAGCGCCGCGAAGGACGGTGGCGCGGCCACCAGCGGCACGGCGGTGAAGGACGGCGCGGCCAAGCCGGCCCCCCGGACCCGCCGGGCGTCGACCGCCAAGGCCACCAAGGCCACCAAGGCCGGCTGACCGTCAACCAGCCGCCGGCTGACCGGCTGACCGGTGGCGCGGGCTGACACCGCGTCGACGTTCGTCGGTCAGGATGATCCGTGCCTACGGTGTAGGCACGGATCATCGAGTCGCCGGTACCGGTCGACCAGCCGGCAACCGGAAGAGAAGCGAGGCAGCATGAGCGACGAGCAGATGTCGACCGGCCAGGGTGGGCGGACCCGTCGGGCGTTGTTGACGGGTGCGGGTGCGGTCGGCGCCTCGGTCGTCCTGGCCGCCTGCGGTGACGACGCCGGGACCGACGACGCGGGCAGCCCGACCGCCGGTGGGGGGCCGACCAGCGGCGGCCCGCCGGTCTCGCCCAGCGCCGACGCCGGCGCCGACCGGGGTGCCGCCGCGCTGGCCCGCACCGCCGACATCCCGGTCGGCGGGGGCCGGATCTACGCGGAGAAGGGCGTGGTGATCACCCAGCCCACGGCCGGGGAGTTCAAGGGGTTCGACCCGATCTGCACCCACCAGCGCTGCCCGGTGGCGAACGTCGACGGCGGCACCATCAACTGCACCTGCCACAACAGCAGGTTCTCCATCGCCGACGGCTCGGTCAAGGCCGGCCCGGCGCCCCGGCCGCTGCCGCAGAAGCAGATCAAGGTCGAGGGCGACCAGATCATGCTGGCCTGACCGGTCGGGGCCGGCACGGTCTCCCGTGCCGGCCCCGACCGTCGTGCCGTGCACCGTCAGTGGGCGTACACCGACATCTCCCAGAGCGAGAAGCCGTAGCTGGTCGCCCGGGTCAGCCCCCGCATCCGGACGTACCGGGCGGTGGTGGCCGGGAGCGCCACCACGTCGGTACCGCCGTCACCCACCGTGGTGGACCAGGCGGTACGCCAGGTGGTGCCGTCGGTCGAGACCTCGATCCGGTACGACCGGGCGTACGCCGCCTCCCAGGCCAGGGCCACCCGACCCACCTGCCGGGCCGAGCCGAGGTCGACGGTCAGCCACTGGTCGTCGGACCACGAACTGGCCCACCGGGTACCGAGATCCCCGTCGACGGCCTTCGTCGCCGCGTACCCGAACTGGCTGCTGGACGCGGTCACCGGCCGCCCGGCGGCGAGGTTGCTCAGGTCGTCGCCGCGCCGGGCCGGGAACGAGACCACCTGCTGGTACGTCGGCCGGTTCTGCCAGGCGGTGGTGGGGTGCGTGATGCCACCCAGCACGGACTGCACGATCCCGTCCGCGCACCACTGGTCACCGGCGGCGCAGGTGGCGTCGGCCGGGTACACCTCGGCGGCCGGGGTCGCCGCCGCCGTGCGCAGCGTGTCGAGCAGAATCTGCCGGCATCCGGTGAGGGCCCCGTTGCCGCAGTAGGTGCGGCCGAGGCCGCCCCGGACCGGGTCACCGAGCACCGACCGCAGGTCCTTGTCGACGTACCCCCACCAGCCGTACTGGAACGACGAACCCTTGTGGGTCTGCCCCCCGCTCGCCGACGACGAGGGCAGGTTCGACACGTCGCCCTGCTGCCGACCGGACGGGGACTCGTTGATCTGGATCGTGTTGACCAGCGACTGGTAGAGGTCCGGGCCGAGCGGCTCCTTGAACATGCCCCGGACCAGCAGCGGCCACCAGGCGTCGAAGGTACGGATCGCCTCGGCGTGCCGGTACACCTTCGAGCCCTTGGTCGTCTCCACCCGCAGCGCGCCGTCCTGCCGCCACGCCTTCAGCCGGCTGATCTCGGCGGCCAGGGTGGCGTCGGTGACCGGCTGGCTCTCCAGGACCCGGATCAGCTCGTCGAGCACCTCGATGCCGCGCAGGTCGGTCACGCCGGCCTGCTGCACGAGCGAGGTGAGGGTGGCCCGGTCGAACTTGCGGCCGGCGGCCACCGCCGCCTTCATCGGCCGGTCGAGCAGGTCACCCCGGTGCACCGCGCCGAAGCTGAAGTTGCCGTCGCTGGCACCGAAGTCCTTGGCCTGCTTGTTGTTCCAGCTGACGTAGTAGTCCTGGTTGACCGACTGCGGATGGGCGGCCGGCGGGGCGTACGTGGCGCTGTTGGTCGCCGGGTCGTAGTTCTGCCACTCGTAGGCGGGGTCGGCCTTCATCGGCAGGTTCGGGTTCGACCCGGTACCGCGTACCGGGTTCAGCCCGCTGTTGAAGTACGCCGCCTCGGTGGAGTTGACGTAGAACCAGTTGAACGAGTACTCCACGTTGTTCGCGGCGTTGGTGAAGGCGGCGGCGGACCCCATCTGGGACGGGTCGTTGAACATCTGGAAGCCGATCGCCGAGTCGGCCTCGTGCCGGTAGGTGGAGCGGAGGTGGGTGAAGGCGTGCGGCCGGCCGCCGACGGTGGCCCGCCAGCCGACCAGTCCCAGCTTCGTCCGCCAGGCGATCAGCTTGTACGACCCGGCCGGGGTGCCGTCGGCGACGGTGGGGCTCCACTTGTTGACGTGCGACAGCTCCTCCATCGCCAGGCACTGCCCCCGGTACAGGTAGTGGTTGCTGGCCAGGGTCGGCGCGCTGCCGTCGGTGGTGCACAGCGGTACGGCGTACGTGTCGGTGATGTCGTGGGTCGCGGAGGTCGCGCTCCAGGCGTAGTCCTGACCCCGGCCGAGCAGCACGTAGAGGTTGAGCCCGGCGAACGCGGCGCCCCGGGCGCTGATCCCGGGCCCCTGCAACTCCTGCACCATGAGCAGCTGGGGTGCGAAGTAGCCGGTCTGCGGGCCGAACACGGCGATCGGGTGGCCGGTGGTCGAGTGCGCGGCGGAGACCACGGCGGCGTTGGACATGCCCCGGTTCGCCGGGGTGATGGTCAGCCCGGACAGCGCCGCCGCGAGGTCGGCGGCGGCACCCGTCCCGGCGCTGGTGCCGGCCGACCGGGTGGTGGTACCGGCCGAGCCGGTGGGGTCGGTGAAGATCGGCTCCGGCTTCGCCGAGTTGGCGTCCGGGAGCACCACGCTGGCCGCGTCCGGTGACGCGTCGCCGTACGGGAAACTCTGCCCGTCGTGCAGGGTCAGCACCGCCTCGGGGTCGTTCTGCCCCCGGAACGCGGTCCACACCTTGTCGCCCTCGACCGTGCCGTAGCGGGCCCGGGCGGCGATCCGGACCAGCGCGGACTGCATCTCGTTGCCGCCCCCGCCGCCGAACAGGCCACCGACCACCCCGGCGATCGCGATCAGGTCGGTCATCAGGAACGGTTCCGGGCCGCCCTCGTTGGTGATCGCGTCGAGGTGCCCGGTCAGCACGTACTCCCCGGGGCAGTTGCGGTTGTCCATGCAGGTCCGGATGTAGGCGTTGATCCCGGCGATGTACTCGGCGACGTCGGCGTAGAGCTGCTCGCCCCGGGTGCCACCCTTGGTACGCAGGGCCTGGACCTGGGCGGCCAGGTCCGCCTCGGTGTACGGCGAGTTGTGCCAGACGCTCTGCTCCAGCGCCCGGTTGCCGGGGGCGCCACCGGCGAACGGGGTGAGCGTGCCCCGGCCGACGTGCCGCAGCAGGTCCATGGTGAACAGCCGGTCCTCGGCTCCGGCGTATCCGGCGCCGAACATGGTGCCGCCCCGGGTGCTGCCGGTGACGTGCGGGATGCCGGTGGCCCTGTCCCGGACGATCCGCACGTCGGCGCGGGGCGAGTAGTCCCGTTCGACCTGCCCGGCCGGTACGCCGAAGGACGCGTCGTTGAAGAAGTTGCCGATCTGGTCCTCGCGCAGCCCGGCGTACCCGTAGACCAGGTCGGCGTACCGGCCGAGCTGGTCGGCGGAGTGCCGGGGCAGGGTGCCCAGGGTCTGGTGGGCCAGGATCTCGACCAGGGTGGCGTTGCCGTTCTGGCCGGGCGGCAGGATGTCGGCGCACTCGCCGAGGCAGTAGTCCCCGGCGGCGAAGCTGCTGGTGGCGGTCGTGCCGGCGGGTGCGGCGGTGGGTGC
>NZ_WVUH01000327.1 GCF_017614955.1 Micromonospora echinofusca | reverse complement strand
TCCCCGGAGCGTGGTTTCCTGCTTGGCTGACCCGGTAGGCAGGTCCGTTGATCCGTCACCTCCCCGAGGGGCGCGGACCGGACCGGACGGGAGGTCACGTGCACAGCAACCGTTCACCCCACTGGGGATCGGGCCGCGACCGGGTGCCGGCCCGGCGGATCCGGCCACCGCACGGCACCCGGCGGCAGGAACTGCTCGCCGGGTCCCGTGAACCGGTCCGGTCGGGTGGGCCCGGTCAGCCCGCTGACCCCACCAGCCGGCGAAGGCCCACCCCGCTCCGTCGGTTCACCCTGCACCTCGGGTTCGAGGCCGCTGCCTAGGAGGACGCCCGGGAACGGGCGGTCGGCTACGCCGAGGCGCTGTCGCTGTTGTGTCCGGAGGTCGCGTTCGGGGCGGCGGCACTCTCCGTCGCGGAGACCTGGCGGCAACCGGAGCGGCTGTTCTGTGGTGCGATCGGGCCGGACGACGAACGCTGCGTGGACGTGTCAGGTCACCCGGGTTTCCACCACGGCCCCGGTGCGGGCAGCCTGGGTTGGGGGGACGGTGACCGCTCAGGTACCACCGGGTGAGGCATGCCCGGCCCGCGCGCGCCGCCGGTACGACGGGCCAGGTGGTCGTCCCGGCGGGTACGACGAGGCGACCACCTGGGCCCGGCGTCGGGCCGCGCCAGGGTCGGCGCTCGTACGGCGCGGCTCTGTCGGTCGGCTTCCGGGAGAAGCCTCAGTCCAGGTCGAACTCGCCGTCCTGGGCACCGGCGACGAAGGCGTCCCATTCCGCCTGGGTGAAGACCAGTACCGGGCCGTCCGGCTCGGCCGAGTTGCGCATGCCGATCAGGTCGTCGACGAAGGCGACCTCCACCGCGCTGTCGGAATTGTCGCCCTCGGCCCGCTGCCACACGGCACGGGACAGGTCGAAGTCACCCTTGGGGTGCTGCGCCATTACTCGTTCCTCCACTACCGATCGTCCGGGGAAGGCCAGCCGGCTTTCCCCACCGGGCAGGATAAGCGGATGCCGAGCCGGAGCCGCGCAGAGGCTACCGGGCGTGGCGTGTCGATTACCGAAGAGTGGCGTCGCCCCCCGATCCGACGGATCGGGGCGGAGGGTGGCGGCCCGGGAGATCGGCAGCGACCGCAGAGACGGCGGAGCGGACCCCGCGAAAGGTTCGCAGGGCCCGCTCCGCCGTTCGGACCGGTTACGGGGCGACGTGCTGCTTCGCCCAGGTGAGCATGGTGAGGAAGCTGAACGGCGCGGTGTGGTGCAGGTTCAGGTCGTGGCCGGTCTGCGGGACGACGACCAGGTCGAAGCTGGACGCGTTGGAGTGGTAGGCGGCCTCGCTCGCCTGCATGGCCGCCCGGTTGTTGCAGTCGCTGGCGTCCGGCTGGCAGAACAGGAAGTCCTTCTCGCCGATCAGGCTCAGCACCGGGACGGTGATGCCCTGCGTGGACGCAGTCGCCACGGGCGCGCTGAACTGACCGACTGCGGTGAGCAGCATGGGCAGGGTGAAGGTGTCCCGCAGAGCGTAGTCCTCCGTCTTGACCTGCGGGTCGGTGGTGTTCGCGTAGAAGAAGTTGGTCGCGCGCGACACCGCGTCGGTGGAGAGGTAACCGTCGTCGAGGTTGAGCGAGGTGAACTTCGGGTCCAGCGATGCCGGGAACGGAGCGGACCCAGTCGCTGCGGTGTTGCTGACCGGGTGGGTGGCGCCGGTGGCGATGAAGGCGTCGACGTCGTTGTAGGTGGACGCCTCGACCCAGCCGATGGCGGTGCCCATCGAGTGGCCCACCCAGATGACCTTCTCGTAGGCGATCGGGCCGATGTCGCCGGCCCGCAGCTTCGTGATCACGTTGTGCAGCGCGTGGGCCGAGGTGAACACGTCGATCTGGCTGCTGTGCGGGCGCGAGCTCTCGCCGCTGCCGACGATCTCCACGTTGAACGTGGCGTAGCCCGCCCGGTTCGCGTACTTCACGTACGAGTAGATCTGCGGCTGGTACGGGAAGTCCCAGTAGGCCCGGTTGTACGTCGCGCCGTGCACGAGCAGCTGCACCGTCTCCGGGGTGCCCGAGTCGGGCAGGCACAGCTCGCCCACCAGGGTCTGGTCGGCCGGACCGCCGGCGGTCAGCGCGACCGGCACGCTGTACTCGGTGCAGTTGCTCGCCGGTGGCGTCGCGGACGCGGCGCCCGTCGCCGGCACCAGACTCGCGGTCAGCAGCACCAGTGCCGATGCTGCCAGGGCGGGAATTCGGATTTTTCGCAGGATGGTGGAACGTTGCATTGCTGCCTCCGACAATTCAGGTCAAGGAAAGCGCAGAATTGGTGCCACAAATGGGGGGTGACATCCGTAGAGCGAGGCGTATCTGCTGCTCACTATCGCATCGTCCGATGTTGACGACGCAAACTGTGCCGGGCGGCGAGACGTGAAGTCAAGGCAGGTAGAACCATATGGGCCCGGGGGCCCATTCGAATTAGGAAGAGTTATGAAGAGTTGTGCCGGGGTGGTCGAAGGCAGTCAAAAAAAGGGACTGGGCGCCGATGTCGCGGAGCGGTCGTGGCGGCTTCCTCGGCTGCCGGGAATCCTGGACCCCGTCCGGGCGGCTCATCAGGCAGGATGGGCGGATGCCGAGCCTGAGCCGCGAAGAGTCTACCGCACGTAGCGCGCTGATCACGGTCGAGTCCTACACTGTGGATCTCGACCTCACCGCGACCGACCGGTTCCGGTCACGGGTCACCATCGGCTTCCGGGCCACGCCGGGTGGTGCGACCTTCGTCGAGGTCAGGCCGACCCGCCTGCTCGGGGTACGGCTCAACGACCACGCTCTGGACCCGGCCGCGCTGGCCGACAACCGGTTCGCGTTGACCGGGCTGCGCGCCGGGAACGTGCTGACCGTCGAGGCCGAGATGGCGTACTCCAACACCGGTCAGGGGCTGCACCGCTTCACCGATCCCGCCGACGGGCTGACCTACGTCTATGCGATGTCCTTCCTGGACGAGGTGCAACGCATCTTCGCCGCCTTCGACCAGCCGGACCTCAAGGCGCCCCTCACCCTGTCGGTCACCGCCCCTGTGGACTGGACGGTGGTGGGCAACGGTCAGCTGGCGGCCAACCCCCGCCCCGGCCGGTGGGAGTTCGCCCCGACGCCACCCCTGGCCACCTACTTCATGACGCTGATCGCCGGGCCGTACCACGTCCGGCGCGACTCCCACGACGGCATCCCGCTGGCCCTCTACTGCCGCCGGTCCCTCGCCCGGCACCTCGACCGCGACGCCGCCGAGATCCTGGACGTCACCAGACGCTGCATGGACCGGTTCCACGCGCTCTTCGGCGAGAGGTACCCGTTCGGCAAGTACGACCAGGCGTTCGTCCCCGAGTTCGCGATGGGGGCGATGGAGAACCCCGGACTGGTCACGCTCCGCGACGAACTGGTCTTCCGGTCGAAGGTGACCGACAGCCAACGGGAGCAGCGGGCCACCACCATCGCCCACGAGATGGCCCACATGTGGTTCGGTGACCTGGTCACCATGCGCTGGTGGGACGACCTGTGGCTGAACGAGTCGTTCGCCGAGTACCTGGGCACCCGGGTCACCGCCGAGGCGACCCGCTTCGGCAACGCGTGGACCACCTTCGCGATGCGACGCAAGGCCTGGGGGTACGCCGCCGACCAGCGCCCCTCCACCCACCCCGTGGCGCCGACCGAGGTCACCGACGCCGCGCAGGCGCTGGTGAACTTCGACGGCATCTCGTACGCCAAGGGCGCGAGCGCGCTGCGACAGCTCGTCGCCGTACTCGGTGACGACGCCTTCCTGGCCGGACTCCGGGCCCACTTCGCCGCCCACCGGTTCGGCAACGCCACCCTCGCCGACCTGCTCGACGCCCTCTCCGCCGCCAGCGGCCGGGACCTCACCGGCTGGGCCGAGCTCTGGCTGCGCCGGGCCGGGGTGAACACCCTGCGGGCCGAGGTCTCGATCGACCCCGACGGCCGGTACCGGGAGGTGGCCCTGGTGCAGAGCGCACCGGCGGCGAACCCGGTGCTCCGGCCGCACCGGCTGGGGCTCGGCCGGTACTCCACCGCCGGGACGGCCATGGCGGACCGGCTCGACGTCGACCTGCATCCGGCGGTCGACGGGGAACGCACCGTGGTCACCGCGCTGACCGGTACGCCCGCCGCCGCGCTCCTGCTGCCCAACGACGGTGACCTGACCTTCGCCAAGGTACGGCTCGATCCGGCCTCGGCTGCCGCCGCACCGGCGCTGCTGCCCCGGCTGGCCGATCCGTTGGCCCGCGCCCTGCTCTGGGGCGCCACGCTGGACGCGGTCACCGACGGGGAGCAACCGGTGGCGGACCTGGTCGCGCTGATCGGCGCTGCCCTGCCGGTCGAGACCGAGGTGAAGATCGCCGAGGACGTACTGGTACTGAGCCGCGTGCTGATCGACCGTTACCTGGACGCGGCACAGCGCGCCGCCGCGCTCGACCAACTGGCGGAGGCTTGTCGGCACCTGCTCGCCAACGCGCCGGCCGGGGGTTCCCTGCAACTGGCCGCGGTCCGGGGCTTCGTCTCGGCCACCGTCGACGTGCCGCTGCTCACCGGCTGGCTGTCCGGTGGGCGTGCCCCGGAGGGGTTGGTGGTCGACGCCGATCTGCGCTGGCTGCTGCTGCGCCGGCTGGTGGTACTTGGAGCGGCCGGCGAAGCGGCGATCACCGCCGAGTCGGTGGCGGACCGCAGTGCCACCGGCGCGGAACGGGCCGCCGGCTGCCGGGCGGCGCTGCCCGACCCGGTGGCCAAGGCGACCGCCTGGGAGATCGTGACCCGGAGCACCACGTTGTCCAACCGGCTGGTCGAGGCGACCGCCGAGGGGTTCTGGCAGCCCGAGCAGGCAGCGTTGACCGCCGGGTACGTGGAGCGGTACTTCGCGGACATGCCCACGGCCGCGCGGTTGCGTACCCCCTACACCGCGGAACAGGTGGCGGAGCTGGCGTTTCCGCGCTACGCGGTCGACCTGCGGACCGACCGGCTGGCGGCGGCCCTGCTCGCCCGGGACGACGTCACGCCGGGCCTGCGCCGGGCGGTGGCCGACGCGACCGACGACCTCCGCCGGGCCCTCCAGGCCCGCGGACTGGGCAGCCGGCCGCTGCCGGTCACATCCGTACCGGCGGCGCCGGTCGGCGGCTGACTGGGCGGGCCGACGGGGGCGGCCGGACGGGACGCCGGGCGGCATACGATCAACACGTGGAGGAAGACATCCGGCGGATCGGGATCATGGGCGGCACCTTCGACCCGATCCACCACGGGCACCTCGTGGCGGCCAGTGAGGTGGCGGACCGCTTCGGGCTGGACGAGGTGGTCTTCGTGCCGACCGGGCAGCCGTGGCAGAAGGCCGACGAGCCGGTCAGTCCGCCCGAGGACCGGTACCTGATGACGGTGATCGCCACCGCCTCCAACCCCCGGTTCCAAGTCAGCCGGGTCGACATCGACCGGGGTGGACCCACCTACACCGTCGACACCCTGCGCGACCTGCACGCCGAGTACGGCCCGAAGGTCCAGTTGTTCTTCATCACCGGTGCGGACGCGCTGGAACGGATCCTGTCCTGGAAGGATCTGGACCAGATGTTCGAGCTGGCGCACTTCGTCGGGGTGACCCGTCCCGGTTTCGAACTCACCGACGCCCATTTGCCGGCCGACACGGTCAGCCTGGTGCAGGTGCCGGCGATGGCCATCTCCTCGACCGACTGCCGGGCCCGGGTGGCCCGGGGAGAGCCCGTCTGGTACCTGGTGCCGGACGGTGTGGTGCAGTACATCGCCAAGCGTGGCCTCTACCAGCAGTGATCTGTACCCGGATTCTCGTGGGTTTTCGTCCCACTCCGTACCGGTAACGCACCGGTGTGCCGAGTCAGGGCGTCGCCGGGTGTGAGAGGCTAGGAGGATCGCACGGTTGATCGAAGGAGTACGGTGACAGTTTCCGAACGCGCTCTTGAGCTGGCGACCGCGGCTGCCCAGGCCGCCGCCGACAAGAAGGCGCAGGACATCGTCATCATCGACGTGGGCGACCAGCTCGCCATCACCGACGCGTTCCTGCTGGCCGCGGCCCCCAACGAGCGTCAGGTGCTCGCCATCGTCGACGCCATCGAGGAGCGGCTGCTCGGTCTCCCGGAGAAGGCCAAGCCGGTCCGCCGCGAGGGTGAGCGGGGTGGCCGCTGGGTGCTGCTCGACTACGTCGACATCGTGGTGCACGTGCAGCACACCGAGGAGCGCGAGTTCTACGCCCTCGACCGGCTCTGGAAGGACTGCCCGACCATCCCGTTCGTGGACCGGGACCTGGTCGAGGCCGAAGCCGCCAGCGCCGAATGACCCGACTCGTCGTCTGGCGGCACGGCAACACCGACTGGAACGCGGCCAACCGGGTGCAGGGGCAGACCGACGTCCCGCTCAACGCCCGGGGCCACGACCAGGCAGCCGGTGCCGCGCCGCTGCTGGCCGCCCTCCGGCCGGACGTGATCATCGCCAGTGACCTGCGTCGGGCCGCTGACACCGCCGCCGCGCTGGCCGCGTTGACCGGGCTCCCGGTCAGCAGCGACCCCCGGCTGCGGGAGCGGTACTACGGCGACTGGCAGGGGCTGCTGATCGACGAGGTGGCCCAGCAGTACCCGGACGGGTACGCCCGCTGGCGGGCCGGTGACCCCGATCCGGGCTGCGGCATCGAATCCCTCGACGACCTCGGCAAGCGGGTCGGGGCGGCGCTCGCCGACGCCGCCGGGGCGTACCCGGGCGGGACCGTGGTACTGGCCACCCACGGCGGCGCGGCCCGCCAGGGCTGCGGGCACCTGCTCGGCTGGGACAGCGCGGTGCTGCGTACCGTGGGCGGGCTGAACAACTGCCACTGGACCGAGTTGCGCCACGACGACGTACGCGGCTGGCAGTTGCGGGCGCACAACGTCGGGCTGATCATCCAGCCGGCCAGCGGCCAACTTTGACCGTCTGCACCCCGGCAGCGTCCCGGCCGGCGTGTCGTACCGCTGCACCGCAGACGATCACGGGCGACGGCGCAGCGATCCGGCGCCACGATCGGCTACCGTGCCGGGCATGACCGTCGCGGTCGTCACCGACTCCACCGCATACCTGCCCGCCGACCTCGCCGGCTCACGCGGCCTGACCGTCGTACCGCTGACCGTGGTCCTTAACGGCACCGAAGGGCTCGAAGGAATCGAGGTCTTCCCGGCCGACGCGATCCGGGCCCTCGGCGGTAGGCGGGTGTCCGTCAGCACTTCCCGGCCCGCCCCCGAACAGTTCGCGCAGACCTACCGGCGGCTGCTCGCCGAGGGAGCCGACAGCGTCCTGTCGGTGCACCTCTCGGCGGAACTCTCCGGCACGGTCGAATCGGCCCGACTCGCCGCCGCCGAGGTGGGCGGACGGGTCGCGGTGGTGGACAGCCGGTCCACCGGGATGGGGCTGGGCTTCCCGGTCCTGGCCGCCGCCGCAGCCGCCGCCCGGGGCGCCGACCTCGACGGGGTACGCGGAGCCGCGCTGGCAGCCGTCGACCGGACCCGGATGTTCTTCTACGTCGACACGCTGGAGTTCCTCCGGCGGGGTGGCCGGATCAACGCGGCTGCCGCCCTGCTGGGTACCGCGCTATCGGTGAAACCGATCATGCACGTGGTGGACGGGGCGATCGTGCTGCGGGACCGGGTACGCACCGCCAGTCGGGGCCTGGCCCGTCTGGTGGACCTGGCCGTCGAGGCGGCCGGTGCCGACGAGGTCGACGTCGCCGTGCACCACCTGGACGCACCGCAGCGCGCCGACCAGCTCCTCCAGGCGCTCACCGCCCGACTCGGCGACCGGCTGCGGGAGGCGTACGTCTCGGAGGCCGGGGCGGTGGTCGCCGCCCACGCCGGCCCCGGCCTGGCCTGCGTGGTCGTCCACCGGAGGTAAGGAAGGGCCCCCTGTTAACGTTTTCGGTAGGCGGTTTCTGGGGGTCGTCGCAACACCTGATGGCTTATGTGGTTGTCAGTAGATCACGCAGACGCTCGGCTGGGTTGTCCCAGCCGAGCGTCTGTCGTGGGCGGCCGTTGAGTTCCTGGGCGACGT
>NZ_WVUH01000326.1 GCF_017614955.1 Micromonospora echinofusca | reverse complement strand
GGTCAGGGGAGGGCGGTGACTGCGGCGGCGTACTCGACGCCGGTGGCCAGCGCGGCGTGGACGAGCACGGTGAGCTGGGCGCGGGTCGCCCCGAACGCCAGGTCGGTGGTGACGTCGCCGGCCAGCACCAGCTCACCGTCAGCAGCGCGGTGGACGTACGCCTTCGGCAGCAGCCGGTCGTGGTTCCACGCGTTGCAGAACTCGTACGCCTCGGCGAGCCGGTCACCGGGGAGTCGGCGGCCGGCGACGATCCGGATGTGCAGGATCTCGTCCCGGTCACCGGTCAGTTCGAACTGGACGACCGCGTCGCCCCACCGGCCGCCCACCGTGCCGTCCTCGTCCACCCGGTACACGTCGCCCCGACGGTCGAGCACGGCGGTGATCGCGGTGACGCTCAGCGGCAACGGGACGTCGTCCGCCCGGCCGGTGGACGCCGCCCCGGAGGCTCCGGACGCCCCGGCAGCCCCCGCCGGCTCGTCGTCGACCTCGTCCTCCTCCTCGTCCGGTAGCCGCTGCGGACCGGTCAGCGGCGTCTCGGCCAGCCAGGCCGCGATCCGGCCGGACTGGTGACCGGTACCGTTGCGCGCGTCGAACCGGCCGGCCAGGTCCCGGGCGGTGGCGTGCAGTTCGGCGCCGAGCGCGGTGACGGTCAGCTCGGCGGCGGCCCGTTCGCCGTACCCGGGCCGGGCGACCAGCCACCGGCCCAGCCCGGCCTCCTCGGCCAGCCGGCAGACCAGCGCCCCGGCAGCGGCGAACTCCATCGCGGAGAGTTCGTCGTACGGCCGGTCCAACCGGCCCAGTTGCTCGCCGAGGATGTCCAGACCCCGGATGTGGTCCCCGGTCAACGCACAGAACCGCAGATGGGTGGCGAGGTACGGGAAGGCCGGACGTTCCCGGCGGTGCCGGCGGTACGCCCGCACGTGGGCCCGGCCGGCCTCCTCGACCCGGCCGAGCCGCAGGTACGGCAGGACCAGCGCGACCAGGGACCGTTCCGGCTGTTCGGGGCAGCGGTGCCGGTCGAGCGGCACCGCCTCGACGGTCTGCGCCGCCACGCTCCACAGTCCCCAACCGGCCAGCAGTTCCGCCTGCTGCGCATTGGCGCAGCCGGGGCAGCCGGACTCGTCGTCCGGGGGCTCGGCCCGCCACCGGTCGAGCCACTGCCGGGCGGCCGGCTCGTCGCCGAGGTGGTCGGCGATCCGGCAGCGCAGTTCGTGCACGGCGGCCAGGCTGCGCTGCTGCTCCTGGAGCCGGTTCGCCAGGTCGTCGAGGAGGGTGCCGCTCTGGGCCAGCCCCACCCGGCTGCTGCCGGTGAAGGCGGCCACCGTACGCCGGTGGTGGTGGATCAGTAGCGCCCGGTCGGTGTCGTCGAAGCGGGCCGGCCCGGTCCCGGCCCGGTCGCTGTCCAGAGCGGCCAGGCAACCGACGAGGGGTTCGCGCAGCCGCCACCACACGCCGCGCCGGGTGTACGCGTCGAGCAGGGCGCACCGGGCGTCGAAGGCCAGCCGGACGTGCCCGGCGGCGTCGGCGTACGCGCTGATCCGTTCCAGTTCGACGAACTTCTCGTCCCCGTCGGGCAGATCCCGGGCCTGGGCCAGTTCGGCCGCCAACCGGTCCGGCCGTTCCGTGCCGGTCACCGGGTCGACTTCCAGGTGGCGACGGCGGCGGCCAGCTGGCACCCGGTGGCGATGCCACGTTCGAGCAACTGGTCGAGCTGGTGGGTGGTGACCCCCCGCTCCAGGTCGGCGATGACCTCCCCGCACACCCGGGCGGTGCCGTGGTCGTCGACGTGGACGAACGCCTTGGGCCACAGCCGGTCGTGGTTCCACGCGTTGCACCGGGCGTAGAGCGTGGGGACGTCCTCGATCGGGAAGCTGGTCGCGGCGGTGGTGCGCACCTGGAGCAGTTCCCCCTGCGGGCCGAGCCGGAAGAAGTAGATGACGTTGTCGTCCCAGCGGCCGACGAGGTCACCGTCGCTGTCGGTGTGGAAGGTGTACCCGCGGCTGGTCAGCACGGTGGCGATCAGTTCGTTGGTCAACGGGAGCAGGGTGTGCGGGTGGCCGCCGACGGGCCCGTCCGGGAGGTCCTGGAAGCCCGGGGGTGCCATGCGAGTCCCTTCTGCGGCGATTGTCGCAACTGGCTGTGGTAAATACCACGCTCCACGGTGGAGCAGGTGCTGCGGCACGCGGACACGACCCGCAAAAGCGGCGGTTACCCGGGTCGCGCCGTTACGGTGACTCTATGGCGGGCCGTACCTCTCAGGCGAGCCGGCGCCGCGGCGCGTCGCCGCGTGGTGCCGCGACGGGTCGTGCCCGGCAACCGGCGAAGAAGGCCGCCCCGGCGGCCCGGCGCAAGCCCGCGAAGCCGGCCCGGCCGGGCGCGGCGGTCTACGTCGGACGCGCCCTCGGCGCGGTGTGGATGGGCGTGGCGCACGGGGTCGGCTGGGCGGTCCGCGCCGCCGGCCGGCAGGCCGCGTCGGCCCGTGAGCTGGATCCCGAGCACCGGCGGGACGGCGCCGGGCTGCTCCTGCTCGGGCTGGCCATTCTCAGCGCGGTGGCGGTCTGGTTCTCCGGTGCCGGCCCGGTCGGCGCCCGACTGGCCGACACGATCCGGCTCTTCCTCGGGGCGATCGCCGTCGCGCTGCCGGTGCTGCTGTCGGTCGGCGCGGTCCGGCTGATGCGGGAGCCGGGCGATCCGGCCCACCGGGGGCGGGGCCTGGTCGGCTGGACGTCGATGCTGGTGGCCACCGCGTCGCTGCTGCACATCGGGCAGGACCCGGTGGACAACGCGCAACGGGACTACGCCGGCGGCCTGATCGGCGCCGGTGTCGGTGACCTGCTCCAGGGGGCGTTCACCGCCTGGGTCGCGGTGCCGCTGCTGCTCCTGCTGCTGGTTTTCGGTCTGCTGGTGGTGACCGCCACCCCGATCAACAAGATCCCCGAGCGGCTGGGCCTGCTCGCCGGGGTGATCGTGCCCGGTGCCGCCGGTGCCGCCGGTGCCGCCACCGCCGGGTCGGAGACCGAAGCGGACGCCGGGGCGGGGGAGGGAAAACCGGCCCGGACCCGGCGCAGCCCGGCGAAGCGACGGCCGGCGCCGCCGGAGCCGATCGACCCCGACGGGCCGGACGGGTACGACGACGACGGCCCCGACATGCAGGAAACCATCGTGCTGCCCCGCAAGCCGGGGACGAAGGTACCCGCCGCCCGCCGGGTGGTGGAGCCGCCGGAGCACAGCCCGGCACCGACCCGGGCCGAGCAGCTCGCCATCACCGGCCTCTCCGGCGACTACACCCTGCCCCCGGCCAACCTGCTGCGCTCCGGTGCCGCGCCGAAGAGCCGCAGCAAGGCCAACGACGAGGTGATCGGCGCGCTCGCCGGGGTCTTCGACCAGTTCGACGTGGACGCGGCGGTGACCGGGTTCACCCGTGGGCCGACGGTCACCCGGTACGAGGTCGAGCTGGGCCACGGGGTGAAGGTCGAGCGGATCACCCAGCTCTCCCGCAACATCGCGTACGCGGTGAAGTCGCCGGACGTCCGGATCCTCAGCCCCATCCCGGGCAAGAGCGCGGTCGGGGTGGAGATCCCGAACACCGACCCGGAGAACGTCGCCCTCGGGGACGTGCTCCGCTCCCGGGCGGCCACCGGCGACCACCACCCGATGCTGGTGGCCCTCGGCAAGGACATCGAGGGCGGCTACGTGGTGGCCAACCTGGCGAAGATGCCGCACATCCTGATCGCCGGGGCCACCGGTGCCGGTAAGTCGTCCTGCCTGAACTCGCTGCTGGTCTCGATTCTGACCCGGGCCACCCCGGACGAGGTGCGGCTGCTGCTGATCGACCCGAAGCGGGTCGAGATGACCGGGTACGAGGGCATCCCGCACCTGGTGACGCCGATCGTGACCAACCCCAAGAAGGCCGCCGACTCGCTGGAGTGGGTGGTCCGCGAGATGGACCTGCGCTACGACGACCTCGCCGCCAACGGGGTCCGGCACATCGACGACTACAACCGCAAGGTGCGCAACGGCGAGATCAAGGCACCACCCGGCAGTGAACGCGAGATCCGCCCGTACCCGTACCTGCTGGTGATCGTGGACGAGCTGGCGGACCTGATGATGGTCGCACCCCGGGACGTGGAGGACTCGGTCGTCCGGATCACCCAGTTGGCCCGGGCCGCCGGCATCCACCTCGTCCTGGCCACCCAGCGGCCCTCGGTGGACGTGGTCACCGGCCTGATCAAGGCGAACGTGCCGTCCCGGCTGGCGTTCGCCACCTCCTCGCTGGCCGACTCCCGGGTCATCCTCGACCAGCCGGGCGCGGAGAAGCTGCTTGGTCGCGGTGACGGGCTCTTCCTGCCGATGGGTGCCTCGAAGCCGGTCCGGATCCAGGGTGCCTGGGTCACCGAGGCCGAGATCGCCGACGTGGTGAAGTTCTGCAAGAACCAGCGGGAGCCGGAGTTCCGGCCGGACGTGCTCGCCCCGGCCCAGGACAGCAAGAAGAAGATCGACGAGGACATCGGCGACGACCTGGACCTGCTGGTGCAGGCGGTGGAGCTGGTGGTGACCTCCCAGTTCGGGTCGACCTCGATGCTGCAACGCAAGCTGCGGGTCGGTTTCGCGAAGGCCGGTCGGCTGATGGACCTGATGGAGACCCGGGGGATCGTCGGTCCCTCGGAGGGCTCCAAGGCGCGGGACGTACTGGTCAAGCCGGACGAGCTGGAGGAGGCGCTGGCCGGGCTGCGGGGCGACGAATGACCTTGCGGCTGTCGGCCGGTGGGGAGATCATCCCGGCATGACCGCGCCGTCCCCGAGGAACGTCAGCGCCGCGCAGGAGCGCCAGATGCTGGAGTCGTTCGTCGACTTCTACCGTAACGAGCTGAAGGAGACCCTGGCCGGGATCTCCGAGGCCGAGGCCCGCCGCCGGCTGGTGCCCTCGCTGACCACCCTGATCGGCCTGGTGAAGCACAACTGCGCCGTCGAGCGGAACTGGTTCCAGCACCGGCTGCTCGGCATTCCCCGGGAGGAGGTCGACGGCCTGGCCAACGGTGACGACCGGAGCTGGGCCGTCCGGGACGACGAGACCGTCGCCGACGTACTCGCCGAGTACGACGCCGCGTGCGCGGTGTCCCGGCGCAACGCCGCGCGCTTCCCGCTGGACCACGTGGTACCGCACGAGCGGCTCGGGGAGTTGTCCCTGCGCTGGATCTACGCGCACATGATCCAGGAGTTGGCCCGGCACGCCGGACACGCCGACATCCTCCGTGAACAGATCGAGGCAGCCCGCGCCGATCATGGAGTTATGGTGGTCGATTCGCCCCGTTAGGCGTACGTTGCGGGGCACCACAAATCCATGATCGACAAAGCGGTCAGTTGCCCCACTCGAAGTTCGGCACGACCGCCTCGGCGATCTCGAACCGGCCACCCGGCACGAGCGGCGTCCCGGCGTCGTCGCCGTGGGCCGTCACGGTGTGCTTGCCGAAGCCGGACACCAGCGGGCGACCGACGTCCCGCCGCAGCCAGAGCCGCAGCAGGTGCCGGCGCCGCTCCGGCTCCGGGAAGTCGACGTACCCGGTCCGCGAGTGCAGGGCGGCGTAGTTGAGCAGCCACTGCACGTCGCCCGGCTGGAAGTCCATGTCCAGCGCGAGCCCCGGCTCCTGGGCGATCTCGTCGTAGAGGTGCAGCAGTTCGATCTGCTCGTCGGTCAGCCGGGGCACCTCCGGGTAGTCCTGCGCCGAGAAGATCATCTGGCTGCCGGCGTAGGTGCTGAAGATGCCGTCGACGTAGCTGCAGATCGGCGAGGTGTAGAACCGGGCCGGCGCGTCGTGGTCCTGGCGGTACCAGTCCCAGTGCCACGGCTCGAACAGCAGGGGCGCGAGGTCGGGGCGCCGGCGCAGGATCTCGTTGTAGATGGTGGTGCCGCTGACCAGGCTGCTGGCGCCGCCGTCCTTCGCTGCCCGCAGACACATCAGCGCGACCACGTCGGAGCTGTCGGAGTGGAACGGCAGGCGGTCGCGGACCCGGGAGGGCAGCGCGGTCGGGTCGTCCAGTGTCTTGTTGGAGGTGGCGATGACGTGGTCGAGCACGTCGCCCGCCTGGTTCTGTTTCATCGGTACGCCGAGGTGCAGGCCCATCAGGAAGAAGATGGCGCCGGAGACGGTGTCGCCGTACTCCTCGGTGCGCAGGCCCCGCACGAGCACGAAGCCGCGACCGGAGTCCATCTGCCGGGCACACTCGGCGATCAGGTCGGTGCAGACCGGCAGCGGGTACTCGGCGGCGGTGACGGTCCGCAGGTCGGGGTTGTTCTTGACGAACCGCGTGCCGACCGTGACCAGTTCGGTCTGCTCGGCGTCGCTGAGGTGGTAGATCCATTCGTCGGTCTGGCTGAGTTCGTCGCCGCGCCAGGCGGACGGACCGGTGATCGGGGCCAGGTTGAGCGCTGTGGTCATGGTGGGTACTCCCGGACGTAGGTGGGTTGGATCTGCGGACGGGGAACCGGCGGGCGTCTGACCGCGCACGTACCGAGGGTTCTGACATTCGAGGCGTGCCGGAGGTGACGCGGCGGAGGAAGCGGCGCCGGCGGTGCCGAGCGACCCGTCGACAAGGGACGGGCGGCTGGTCGGCCCAGGACAGGCTGCCCGTCGTCGAAGGACGGGCGGGCGGGTCAGAACGGGGTTTGCGGGTCGCCAGCGGCGGTGCCGGGGCGCAGACCCGTGCGCGGCGGGTGGACCCGCAGCGGCTCCCGGTAGCCGGGCGCCAGCAGACCGGAGTCGGTGGAACTGACTCGGATCATGGCGGGCTCCTGCGTCTGAGGGGTCTGACTCGACGCTAGACCAGGTGACCTGGTCTCGTCAATAGAGATGTCGTCTCGCTTGGTGACAATGATGAGTGTTGCGCGGTGCCGTTCGTGACGGCCCGGTCCCGACCCAGTTCCGCGGTGATCTCCGCCGCCGTCCGCTTCAACGCGGCGGCGAGCGGCGAGTGGGTGCCCTCCGGTACCGAGGTCGTCGTACCGACGATCGCGAGAGCGGCGATCAGGCTGGTGCCCCGGAAGATGGGGGCGGAGATGCTGCGCACCCCGTTGACCGACGGGGTGTTGGCGGAGATGCCGTCCCGGCGGATCTTCTCGATCTCCTCACGCAGCTCCGCCGACGCCGCGGTCGCCGACGGCAGGCCGGGGACGTCCCCCTCGGGTAGGAACGCGCAGAACACGCGGCCCTGGGCGGACTCCGTCCGGGACAGCCGCGACCCGGTCCGGACGCTCACCCGGATCACCCGGTCGGTGTTGTCGTCGACCCGTACCACCACGGCCGTGTCGCCGTCCCACACGCTCAACACCACGGTCTCGTCGATCTCCCGGACCAGCCGCTGCATGTGCGGGCCGGCGACGGCGATCACCGGCATCCCGGCCCGGGCCGCCGCGGACAGGGTCAGGATCTGCGGTCCGAGCGAGTACACCGCCTCCCGCTCGTCGTAGCGCAGCAGGTTGCTCTCCCGCAGCGCCTTCGTGTAGCGGTGCGCGGTGGCCTTGCTGGTGCCCAGGCTGGCGGTCAGCTCGTTGAGGGTCAGTCGTGGCCGGCTGACCGTGAACGCGTTGAGGATCATGGCGGCGCGCTGGACCGTCTGGATCGCCGGCGCGGCGGCATCGCCGTTACCGTTCTCCGAGGTCTTCGCCGATCGGGTGGTGGCCCGGCTGACCGGGGCCGGGACCGGCTCCACCTCGACCCCGGTGACCGGGATCGCGGACTCTGCCCCGTCGTGCGCGACCTCTGGCTGGACAGCCGTGTCGTGTTCGCCCATGTCTATTTCCTCGGTCAGCGGTGGCCGGACGGGCATGTGCATGTTGCGGGATAGCATCCTGTCATCCAGAACGTCGGTCTGTCGACAGCGGCGCGGGCGGCAACCCCGGAAGGGACAGCGCGTGTCGCAGCGCGATCTCGCCGTACAGCCGGGCGAACGCGGTGAGGTCCGCCAGGTCGAACAGTTCCCGACGGGGGTCGGCCGGGTCCGGTCGGGGGGTGGGGCCGACCCGGACCGTGGGTACGCCGTGCCCGCGCAGCACCACCCCGTCGGTCGAGCCCTTCCAGTTCGTGATCTCCGTCGGCGGTGCCCCGTGCAGCCG
>NZ_WVUH01000325.1 GCF_017614955.1 Micromonospora echinofusca | reverse complement strand
CCCCCGGGCCGGCCCGGTTCCCGGGCGTTCACCGGCGTCCGCCCACGAAGGCGGTGACGGCGGCGGCGGCGACCACGAGGGCGGCGAGCCCGGCCCGGCGCCACATCGCCGGCAGGTCCCGGGTGGTGACCACCGGGTCCGGAGGCAGGCCGTAGACCTCGGGGGAGTCGAGCAGCAGGAAGAAGGCGCCGTCCCCGCCGACCCCGTCGGCCGGGTCGTGGCCGTAGAGCCGGGCCTCGGCGACCCCCCGTTCGTGCAGCGTGGCCACCCGGGCGGCGGCCCGTTCACGCAGCTCGTCGAGGGGGCCGTACTGGATCGACTCGGTGGGGCAGGCCTGGGCGCAGGCCGGGGTGAGCCCGGCGCCGATCCGGTCGTAGCAGAGCGTGCACTTCCACGCCCGACCGTCACCGGCCCGCTGGTCGATCACGCCGTACGGGCAGGCGGAGATGCAGTACCCGCAGCCGTTGCAGATGTCCTCCTGCACCACCACCGTGCCGAACTCGGTGCGGAACAGCGAACCGGTCGGGCAGACGTCCAGGCAGGCGGCGTGCGTGCAGTGCTTGCAGACGTCGGACATCATCAGCCAGCGGAAGTCGGTCCGCTCGCCGGTACCGCTGCGGCCCGGCGGCTCACTGCCGGGCATGCCGAGGAACTGCGGCGCGGCAGCGGGTACCGGATCAGCCGCCGGCCCCGTCCCCGGCTGCCCGACCTGCGGCGGCCGGGCCGGCTGCTCGACGAAGGCCACGTGCCGCCACGAGTTGGCGGTCAGCGCCCCGGTGTTGTCGTACGACATGCCGAGCAGGTCGAACCCGGAGTCGGGGACGTCGTTCCACTCCTTGCAGGCCACCTCGCACGCCTTGCAGCCGATGCAGACGCTGGTGTCGGTGAAGAACCCCATCCGGGGCGGGGCGTCCGGGTAGCCGGCGTCCGGGGCCGGGTCCAGCGGACCGTACAGGCTGTTGGCACTAACCATGGTCGCGGGCCTCCCGGTCGCCGCCGGCATCGGTGGTCAGGATAGGCGTAACCACTGCCCCGGTCAGCCCGGCCCGCCGCCGGTACGCCTCGACCAGTTCCCGCAGCGCCGGTCCGGTGGGCCGCCGGCCGGGCCGGATGTCGCAGGTGCCGACCTTGCTCTCCTGGATCAGCACGTTCGGATCCAGGGTGATGCCGAACAGGTCGTTGGCCGAGTCGCCGGTGACCAGCCCCTCGGTGCCGAAGTGGTACGGCAGCCAGATCTGGTGGATCGTCCGGCCCTCCACCCGCAGCGGGGTGAGCCGCTCGGTGACCAGCACCTTCGCCTCGATCACCGCCCGGGCGCTGACCAGGTGCGCCCAGCCCAGGTGGGTCAGGCCGGCCAGTCCGGCCAGCGCCGGGGAGACCTCGACGAACATCTCCGGTTGCAGCTCGGCCAGGTGCCGCACGTTGCGGCTCATCGCCCCCGCCGTGTGGTGCTCGGTGAGCCGGCTGACCGTGAAGACGTACGGGAAGACGTCGCTGTGCGCCTGCGGTGGGCTCGGGTTCATCGGGTTCACCGGGTGCGGGTAGACCTTGCGGGTCGGGTTGGCCTGCTGCCCGTACAGCGGGTTGCGCACCGGCGACTCGGCCGGCTCGTAGTGGGTGGGCAGCGGCCCGTCGAGCACCCCGCTGGGCGCGTAGAGCCAGCCCTTCCCGTCGCCCTGCATGATGAACGGGTCGTCGCCGGCGATCCCGGCCACCCCGCCGGCGCCCTCTGGCGGCCGGTACGTCGGGGGTTTGGTCCGCTCGAAGTCCGGCACGTCGTAGCCGGTCCACTCGGCCCGCTCCGGGTCCCACCAGACGTAGCGCTTGCGCTCGCTCCACGGTCGCCCCTGCGGGTCGGCGGAGGCGCGGTTGTAGAGGGTACGGCGGTTCGCCGGCCAGGCCCAGCCCCACTCGGCGGCCACCCAGTCCTGCTCGTGCCGGGGTTTGCGCCGGGCGGCCTGGTTGACCCCGTCGGCGTACACCCCGCTGTAGATCCAGCAGCCGACGGCGGTGGAGCCGTCGTCGCGGGCCTCGGTGAAACCGGACAGCAGGCGGCCGGTCCGGGTGTCGTACCCGTTGATCTCGCGCAGCACCGCCTCGGCGCTCGGCTCGTCGTGCGGACCGTGCGTGGGGTAGTCCCAGGTCAGGTCGAGCAGCGCCCGGTCGCGGGGCGCGGTCGAGCCGGCCAGCTTCTCCCGGAGCACCCGGCCGAGGTGGTAGAAGAACCACAGCTCGGAACGGCAGTCACCCGGCGGGTCGACGGCCTTCTCCCGCCACTGCAACAGCCGCTGGGTCTGGGTGAAGGTGCCCTCCTTCTCCACGTGCGAGGCGGCCGGCAGGAAGAACACCTCCGTCCGGCACTCCTCGGGCACGATCTCCCCGGTGGCCACCTCGGGGCCGTTCTGCCAGAAGGTGGCGCTCTCGATCAGGAAGAGGTCCCGGACCACCAGCCAGTCCAGGTTGGCCATGCCGAGCCGCTGGGCCCGGCCGTGCGCCGAAC
The DNA here is from genome assembly GCF_017614955.1 of Micromonospora echinofusca. Classification (GTDB taxonomy): domain Bacteria; phylum Actinomycetota; class Actinomycetes; order Mycobacteriales; family Micromonosporaceae; genus Micromonospora; species Micromonospora echinofusca_A. The sequence goes on along the minus strand of NZ_WVUH01000325.1, from coordinate 5,613 downwards.
CGACCGCCGGGTTCTGGCCGAGCAGGAAGTAGCCCTTGACCTTCCCGTCGATCATGTTCAGCACCTGCTGGTAGGTGCCGTGGTCGCCGGTCATCCGGGGCAGGTACCCGTAGCAGAAGTCGTTCTCCGGGGTGGCCGCGTCCCCCCAGTACGCCTTGAGCAGGCTGGCCGCGTAGGCCCGGGCGTTGCCCCAGAAACCCTTCTGCCCCGGGTTCACGATCCGGCCGACCCAGTGGTCGAAGGTCGGGTGGTCGGCGTGGTGCGGCATCGGCAGGTACCCGGGGAGCAGGTTGAACAGCGTCGGGATGTCGGTCGAGCCCTGGATGCTGGCATGCCCGCGCAGCGCCATGACACCCCCACCGGGGCGGCCCACGTTGCCCAGCAGCAACTGGATGATCGCGCCGGTCCGGATGTACTGCACGCCGACGCTGTGCTGGGTCCAGCCGACCGAGTAGACCAGGGCACCGGTCCGCTCCCGGCCGGAGTTCTCCGTCCAGGCACGGGCCAGGGTCAGGAACTGCTCCTGGCTGATGCCGCAGACCCGCTCCACCATCTCCGGCGTGTAGCGGGCGAAGTGCCGGCGCAGGATCTGGTAGACGCAGCGCGGGTGTTGCAGGGTCTCGTCCCGGTGGGTCGGCCCACCGACCCGGGCACCGTGCGACTCGTGCTCCAACCCGGCGGCGCTGTCCCGCTCCTTCGTGGTGTCCCCGCTACCGGAACTCTCCTCGTGGCCGTCGTACTGCCAACTGTCCTGCACGTAACTGTTGGTGGCCGGGTCGTAGCCGGAGAAGAGGCCGTCCAGCTCGTCGGTGTCGACGAAGTCCCGGCTGACGATGGTGGCCGCGTTGGTGTACGCCAGCACGTACTCCCGGAAGTCCAGCTCGTTCTCCAGGATGTACCGCACCACCCCGCCGAGCAGCGCGATGTCGGTACCGGCCCGGATCGGCAGGTACACGTCGGCCAGCGCGCTGGTCCGGGTGAACCGGGGGTCCACGTGGAAGACCTTCGCCCCCCGCCGCTTGGCCTCCATGACCCACTGGAAACCGACCGGGTGGGCCTCGGCCATGTTGGAACCCTGGATGACGATGACGTCAGCGTTGGCGAGGTTCTGCTGGAAGTCCGTCGCGCCACCGCGACCGAAGCTGGCCCCCAGACCGGGGACGGTGGCGGAGTGTCAAATCCGGGCCTGGTTCTCGATCTGGAGTGCCCCCATCGCGGTGAACAGCTTCTTGATGAGGTAGTTCTCCTCGTTGTCCAGCGTCGCGCCGCCGAGGCTGGAGATGCCGAGGGTCCGGTTGAGCGGGCGCCCCTCGGCGTCGACGTCCTCCCAGGTCTCCGCGCGCGCGGCGAGGATCCGGTCGGCGATCATGTCCAGCGCGGTGGCCAGGTCCAGGTCCTCCCACTGCGTGCCGTACGGCCGCCGGTAGCGGACCTTCTGCTGGCGCAGCTCACTGGTGACCAGGTTCCGGCTGGCCGAGCCCTTCGGGCAGAGCCGGCCCCGGGAGATCGGGCTGTCCGGGTCGCCCTCGATCTGGGTGATCCGACCGTCGGAGACGTACACCCGCTGCCCGCAGCCGACCGCGCAGTACGGGCAGACCGAGCGGGCCACACTGTCGGCGGTCTCGGTACGCGAGGTCAGCGCCGCCGACCGGGCGGACTTCGCCGCCGCGCCGCGCCCCAGCGGGTCGGTACCGGTGAGCTGACGGTAGACCGGCCAGCCCTCGATGAAGGTGCGCAGGCCCATCGGCGGCACCTCCCTCGTCGGACGACCATGCTGACTCCTACGACCCTAGGCCACCGAACCCGCCCGCGCACCCAGAGATAAGGAAGGGCCCCCGCTTAACGTATTCGGTAGAGGAAGGGCCCCTTGTTAACACCCCGGCCGGTCGGTGACCTCCAGCGGGTTGTCTGGCACCCCGGGCGGTTGTCTGGCACCCCGGGCGACGGTCGGGCACCCCGGGCGGTTTCAACCGGACCCGGGCGGCTATACCGCCGCATGCGCTGGCGGCCACCCGGGCAGGGGAATCCCGCTGCGGAGGCGCACGACGTACGGGTCTCCGCGCGGCTCGGGTTGTGGCTGGCGACAGCGTTCGCCCTGTGCCTCGCCACCGGCCTGCTGTCCCACCTCGCGCAGCATGCACCCTGGTGGCCGGGGCGGCCGGCACAGCTCTACCGGATCACCCAGGGGGTGCACGTCCTCGCCGGCACCGCCGCCGTACCGCTGCTGCTGGCCAAGCTGTGGAGCTGCTGGCCGAGGCTGTCCGCCCGGCCGGAACCGGCTGCCCCGCGAGGACCGGCTGCCCAACGGCTTGGGCGACGGTGGGGGTACGCCGCAGAGCGGGCCGCGCTGGCCGTACTGGTCGCCGGAGCGGTCCTCACCCTGACGACCGGGCTGGTCGGCCGGGCCGGCGGGGCGCCGGGGCCGTTCGCCACCGCACCGACGCACCACGCGGTGGCCTGGCTCACCGTCGGCGCCCTGGCCGTCCACCTCGGGGTGAAGCTGCCCCGGATCCGGGACGGCCTGGCCACGCCACTGGGTCGGCCGGCACCGGAGCGGGTCGGACTGAGCCGCCGCGACGTGCTCGGCGGGGCGTACCTGTCGGCGACGGCCGTGGTCCTCGCCACCGTCGGGTCGACCGTCCCCGCGCTGGACCGGGTGTCACCGCTGGCCCGACGGGCCGACCGGGGTCCACAGGGACTCCGGGTCACCAGAACCGCCTCCGCCGCCCGGGTCACCCGGGTGGACGCGCGGTGGCGGCTGACGATGCAGTGGCCGGGTGGACGGCACGAGGTGGACCTGCCCGGACTGGCCGGGCTGCCGCAGCGCACGCTGCGGTTGCCGCTCACCTGTGTGCAGGGCTGGAGCGCCCACGCGGACTGGACCGGCGTTCCGCTGGTCGACCTGCTGGCCGCGGTCGGTGCGCCCGTCGGGCGGGTCACCGTCGGTTCCCTGGAGCCGGTCGGTGTCCACCGCAGCAGCGTGCTGCCGGTGGAGCGGGTACGGGACCGGTCGACGCTGCTCGCGCTACGGATCAACGGGTCGGTGCTCGACCTGGACCACGGGTACCCGTGCCGGATCGTCTCGGCGGATCGGCCGGGGACCGGACAGACCAAGTGGGTGACCGCACTGCGGGTGGACCCGTGAGGACCCGGGTGGCGCTCGTGCTCGTCGGGTTGGCGCTGCTCGGGTACGGCATCCGGCTGCTGGCCGGTACCGCCCGGACGCCGGGGCAGGCCGTCGCCCTGGGCACCTGGCTACTGGCCGGTCTGCTCCTCCCGGTGCTGGTGCTCCCGCTGGTCGGCGGGGTCGGGCTACTGGTGGCGCGTACCCTGCCCCGCCCGTTGCGCACCACGGTCGCCGTGGGCGCCGGGACCAGCGGGCTCCTGCTGCTCGTCGCGGTGCCGGGGCTCGCCGCCCCGACTGCCGGGGTGACCTGGGGCGGGCTGCTGGCCTTCCTGGGCGTCTTCTGGGCGCTGCTGCTCGGGGCCACGCAGTCCCGGATCGCCCGGGACCAACGCCGGGGCCGCTGGTGACCGGACGGACCGCGCGGTGACGGCGCGGCCGGCACGGTGACCGCATGGACTGCCCGGTGACCGCATGGACTGCCCGGTGACGGCACAAGCTGCACCGCCACGGTATGACCCAAAGCCTATGAATGGACATCAGTCGATGTCGACTACCGTCGGAGCATGATCCGACGACTGCGTCCCCTGCTGGTCGCGCTCTGCACCCTGGTCGCTGCGGTCCTGCTGCCCGCCGTCCCGGCCGCCGCCGCCGGGGACGTACGCGGTGGCGACCAGTTCCGCACCGGCGACGGGTACCGCTGCACGGTGTCCTTCAGCGTGGTCGGCCAGGTCACCCCGTTCAACGGCTTCCTCACCGCCGGGCACTGCGGGCAGGCCGGCGACCCGGTCTACACACCGGCCGGCGAGCTGATGGGATACTTTGCCGCCTCGTCGTTCCCCGGCAACAACTACGCACTGGTACAGCTCAACCCGGGGTGGACCCCCCGGGGTGAGGTCCGCACCGGCACCGGGGTCGTCGCGGTGAAGGGTTCCACCTCCGCCGCGGTCGGCGCCAGCGTCTGCAAGTACGGCGCGACCACCGGTTGGCGCTGCGGTGTCGTCCAGGCCAAGAACGTGACCGTCAACTACGCGGAGGGCACGGTCTACGGCCTGACCCGGACCAGTGTCTGCGCCGAGGCCGGGGAGTCCGCCGCGCCGTTCATGTCCGGCAGCCAGGCCCAGGGCATCCTGACCGGCGGCTCGGGCAACTGCTCCAGCGGCGGGACGAGCTACTTCCAGCCAGTCAACGAGGCGCTCAGCGCGTACGGGGTCCGCCTGGTCACCAGTTGACCTGGCGCGCCCACCGACCGGAAACCGGTGTACGTGCCGGTCCGGTCCCGGTCATGATGCGGCCATGGAGACAGGTGTCCAGGATCCGGCCCGCCTCGGCGTGACCCGGCTGCCGGACGGCCGGCTGCTGGGCTGGAGCGAATGGGGACCGCCGGACGGCGTGCCGGTGCTGTTCTGCCCGGGTGCGGCGACCAGCCGTTGGCTCGGCTTCGGTGGCGACGTCGTCGACGGGCTCGGGATCCGGTTGGTCTCGGTGGACCGTCCGGGGCTCGGCGCCTCGACGCCCGTACCGGGTCGCTCCCTCACCGACTTCGCCGCGGACATGCGCGCGTTCTGTGCCCTGCGTGGCCTGGGCCGCCCGGCCATGGTCGGCAACTCGCAGGGGGCGCCGTTCGCGCTCGCCTGCACGGTCGCCGGTACGGCGTCCACGCTGGCCCTGGTCTCCGCCGCCGACGAGGTGGCCCTGCCGGAGTTCGCCCCGATGCTCCCGGCGGAGCTGCGGGACCTGGTCGAACTGACCGGCCGGGACCCGGCGGGTGCCGAGGCGGTGTTCCGCCGCTTCGACGCGGAGGCGATGTGGGGCCTGGTGATGGGGGCCAGCCCTGATTGCGACCGCACGGTCTACCAGGATCCGGTGTTCAGCGCCGCCTACCGTCGGGCCCTGGCCGAAGCGTTCGCCGCAGGCCCGGAGGGTTATGCCCGGGACACCGTGCTGGCGATGGGCCGGTGGCGGCTGGACCTGGCGGCGATCGACGTACCGGTCGAGGTCTGGTACGGCTCCCGGGACACCGGTCACTCCCCCGACCAGGGCGAGCTGCTGACCACCCGCATCCCCGGGGCCCAGCGTCACGTCGTACCGGAGGCCGGTGGGGCGCTGCTCTGGACCCACGCCGGGCCGATCCTGCGCCGCCTGGTGAGGCAGGCAGGGGTACCGGCCCAGGGGTGAACATGCCGCTGGCCGGGTCCCCGTGTCCGGGGGCCCGGCCAGCACGCTCTGTCGCTGTCTGCGGTCAGCTGGTGGTCCAGTGCTCGGCGACCAGGTCAGCAGCCTGCAACTCCCACTGCGCATAGTGATCCGGGAACGCCGACACCTGCACCGTCTGCGCCGCCGCCGTCAACGGCATCTCCTCCCAACCCTCGACCTGCTTCAAACCGGTCAGGAACGCCGTCGTCGAGTACTGCGGATCAGTGATCTGCTCCACCGTCCCCCAACCACTCGACGGACGCTGCTGGAACAACCCCTGCGAATCATGATCG
>NZ_WVUH01000324.1 GCF_017614955.1 Micromonospora echinofusca | reverse complement strand
GGATGCCGGGGAGACCGGCGGGGCCGGTCACGGTCGCCGGCCGTGCATCCTGCACGGGTACGGCGGTTTCGGCGTCTCCATCCCGCCGAGCTACAACCCACTGGCCCTGGCCTGGGTCGCGGCCGGCGGGACGTTCGTGATCGCCCAGGTACGTGGCGGCGGTGAACGTGGCGCCCGGTGGCACCGGGCCGGTACCCGGGCCGGGAAACAACGGGTCGTGGAGGACTTCCACGCCGCTGCCCGGACCCTGATCGAGCAGGGGCTGACCAGCGCGGACCGGTTGGCGGTCTTCGGCGGCTCCAACGGGGGACTGCTGGTGGCCGCCGCCGCCGTCCAGCGCCCCGAGCTGTTCGCCGCCGTGGTGTCGGCGTCACCACTACTGGACATGGTCCGGTACGAGCGCAGCGGACTCGGTGCCGCCTGGCGCAGCGAGTACGGCAGTGCGGACGAGCCGGACGAACTGGCCTGGCTGCTGGCCCTGTCGCCGTACCACCGGGTGCAGCCCGGCGTGGCCTACCCGGCGGCGTTGTTCAGCGTGGCGGCCGGGGACGTACGGGTCGACCCGTTCCACGCCCGCAAGATGTGCGCGGCGTTGCAGTGGGCGACCGTCGGTGCGCGGCCGGTACTCCTGCGGACCGACCCCGAGGCAGGTCACGCCCGTCGTGCGGTCAGCAGCTCCGTCACGATGAACGCCGAGGTCCTGGCTTTCTGCGCGGATCAGACCGGCCTGCGGGCGGAAGTTGATGTCAGTGGCAGCTCATGACCTACCGGGGCGTGGATCTTTCTCCTACCGTCCACCCCTAACGGTTGACCACTGATGAGGAGAACCATAGACATGAGACTCCGCCGTGCACTGGCAGTCATCGCCGCGTTGACCCTCGCCCTCTTCCTGGGCAGTCCCGCCATCAGCTCCCCCCAGGCCGAACCGGCCGCGATCAAGGACAAGATCATCGACCCCTGGCACAACGACCCCTGGCACAAGTAGCGCCCTCGGACCCTCAGTCCAGGAGACCCCGCTTCGCGGCGGCGACCCCGGCCGCGAAGCGGGTCTCCGCCGAGAGGATCTCCATGATCGAGGCGATGTGCCGGCGTACCGTGCGCAGGCTCAGGCCGGTCCGGTTCGCGATCGACTCGTCCTTGAGCCCCAGCGCCATCAGCCGGAGGAGCTGGCGGTGCACGTCGTTGAGCGAACCGCAGGCCGGCGAGGGATTCGACTGCTGGCCCGACAGGGGCGTGGCCCGGGCCCAGAGCAGCTCGTAGTACTGCCGCAACGCGTGCACGATGACCGGCGCGCGGATGTAGAGCACCCCACTCGCGCCGCTCGGGGTCAACGGGACCAGGGCGGCGTCCTCGTCGATCAGCTTCATCTTCATCGGTACGTGCCGGTAGATCCGTACCTCCGTGCCGTGGCTGATCGCGTGCTGGATGAAGTGGTAACCGACCTCGGTGTCGAAGTACTCGGTCGAGTAGATCGACCGCCGCCGGACGCCCCGCTCGACCACCGGCGCGGGCGGCACGCTCGCCTCCTCCTTGCGCAGCGGTACGGTGAACCGCCAGGTGTGCAGCTCCAGGTAGTCACGTTGGGCGGCGTTGACCATCGACAGCGACAGCGCCTGGATGTCCTCACCCGCCGTGATCCGCTTGACCGCCTCGTCCGAGTTGAGGTCCAGCATCCGGCCGAGGAACGCCCGTTGGAGCGTGTCGACATGACGGTGTGCCTCGATCAACCGGGAACTCGAACTGATCAACTGTTCCTGGAGGCTGTCGATCACCCGCTGGAAGGCCAGCGACGGGTCGGTCGGCCGGATCAGCGGCGCGTCGTCGTCGTCGAGGGCCCGGTGGGCGAGCCCCTGCTCGACCAGCCCGGCGAGCCGGTCGGCTGAGCCGACCAGGGCCACCGCCTCGGACTCCGTGCAGTCGCCGTGGAGCGACAGTTTCACGTAACCGTCGACCAGGTCCGTGGGTACGGTGCCGGACAGCAGGTCGGCGATGTGGCGGGCCGACTTCGGGTCGTGACCGTTGAGGCCGGGTCGCAGCGTCATGAGCTCGCCCTCCGTGCTGCGGCGTCTGGCTTCCCTGGCTGGCTGGACAGCGCCTCCCAGCTAACTGATCTTTACATCGTCCCTTAACCACGGCTATCCGCCGCACAGGCACTGGCCTATGGCGAACTACCTGTCAGACGGCACGTTGTCCCTCCCCTACACTGGTCCGCCCTCCTAGCCTCCGTGCCACCAGATCGGTAGGTCCGAAGTGGAGGCGAGGATGGCCAACGACTTGGACATCACCCAGGTCTACCTGCTGCTCCATTCCGGACCCCCGTACTCGCCGGAGGAGATCGCCGAGGCGCTCGACGGCGACCTGGCCAGCGTGCACCGCTGTCTCGACCTGCTCGGGGAGATCGGCATGCTGCGGGCGAGCAGCGTCCCCGGTCGGCTGACCGTGATCCGCCCCGAGGTCGGGATCACCGTCCTGCTCAGCCGGGTGGAGGCGAACGCCGCCCGGGCGGCCCGCCAGGCGCCGACGACCACCCTGTCGATGACCGAGCGGGAGCGTGAGGTGCTGCGTCTGCTCGCCCAGGGCTGCACCGACGAGTCGGTGGCCCGGAGCCTGGGGGTCTCGTTGCGCACCGCCCGGCGGATCGCCGCCGACCTGATGGTGCGGCTCGGTGCCCGCAGCCGTTTCCAGGCCGGCCTGATGGTGTCCCGGGTGCTGACCGACCAGAGCAGGACCCGCCCGACCCGGGCCTGGCCCCCGCAGGCGAACGCGGTGTGACTCCGCCCGGTGCGGCCCATGACGACGTGACCCGGATGACGGTGTCCGATCCGGACAGAGAGGACAAGTGGATGACCGAGCAGCAGACGCTGCCCCGGACCGAACGATCCCCGGCGACCGCCGGGGCCGCGATCACCGTCCGGGATCTCCATCAACGGTACGGCGACTTCGAAGCCGTACGCGGCATCTCCTTCGAGGTCCAGCCCGGTGAACTGTTCGCCCTGCTGGGTACGAACGGAGCCGGCAAGACCACCACGATCGAGGTACTGGAGGGGTTCCGTACCCCTGCGTCCGGATCGGTGCGGGTCCTCGGCCTGGACCCGCACGCGGACCGGGCCCGGCTCCGTGCCCGGACCGGGGTCATGCTCCAGGACGGTGGTTTCGTCGGCGACCTCACCGTCGCCGAGACGGTGCGCTTCTGGCGTGACGTGCTTCCCCGCCGCCCACAGACCGTCGACGAGGCGCTCGCCCGCGTCGACCTGGCGGACAAGGCGAAGGTGCCGGTCCGGCAGCTCTCCGGTGGGCAGAAGCGGCGGCTCGACCTGGCCCTGGCCACCCTCGCCCGGCCGGAGGTGCTCTTCCTGGACGAACCGACGACCGGCATGGACCCCGAGGCCCGACGGAGCACCTGGTCGACCATCCACGAGCTGGTGGACGACGGGACGACGGTGGTGCTCACCACGCACTACCTGGAGGAGGCCGAACGACTGGCCGACCGGATCGCCATCATGCACGGCGGCCGGATCTCGGCCACCGGGACGATCGCCTCGGTGGTCGCCGAACGCGGCAGCCGGGTCCGGTTCCTCGCCCCCGAAGGCGTGCACCTCCCCGTCCTCGACGGGATCAGCGCCACCACCGGGGACCTCGCCGAATACCACCTGGGCGCGGACCCGGCCGCCGCCCAGGACCGGCTACGCCGGCTCCTCGACTGGGCCGACACCAACCGCCTCGTCCTCGACCGGTTCGAGGTGCGCAGCGCCTCGCTGGAGGACGTCTTCCTGGAGATCGCACATGCTGCTTGAACACACGCTCAAGGTGGCCCGACTGGACTTCACGGTCCTGCTCCGCAACCGTACGGCGTTCTTCACCACGATCGCGTTCCCGGTCCTGCTCGGCGGCATGACCCTCGGGCTGGACGAGGGAGTGGTGGAGGGCCTGCCCGTCGGGCTCTACCTGCTGACCGGAATGCTGGCCCTGGTCGGCTTCTTCGTCACCTTCGCCTACCTGACCTCCCTGTTCACGGTACGGCGGGAGGATCTGGTGCTGAAGCGGATGCGCGGCAGCCTCCTGTCGGAGGTGGCCATCCTCGGCGGGAGCGGGCTCACCTGCACCGTCATCTACGTCGTACAGGCTGCGGTCGTCGTCACCATCGGGGTCGTCGGACTCGGTGGCGCCGCCCCGCGGAACGTCCCGCTGCTGCTGCTGACGGTGGTGCTGACGTCGATCATGTTCGTACCCCTGGCGGCGGCCCTCTCCGGGGTGACGAGGACCGGCGAGTCCGCGCAGATCACCGTGCTGCCGGTACTGCTGGTGCTCGCGGGGACCTCGCAGGCCGCGTTCCCCCTGGGCGACATGCCCGAACTGGTGCAACGTCTCTCGGCCGCCATGCCGCTGTCGCCCGTGGTGGACGTCATCCGGATCGCCTACTTCGGCCGGGACTTCACCGACGGGACCGCACCCTACCCGGCGGTGGGGTTCGCGGAGTCCTGGTCGGCTGCGGCGCCGGGCCTGCTGCTCATCCTCGGCTGGACGGTGGTCGGGGTGCTGTTCGCCCGCCGGTACTTCCGTTGGGAGCCGCGGAACGCCTAGCGGGTCCGGCGACCGGGCCGGCGGTGTCCGGCGCCGCCGCCGTCGTCCGACCGGCCGAATCGCGGATCACCGCTCCGCGTCCTCGTATCCTGTTCCGCGCAACCCATTGCCGCAGGAGAGGGGTCCCGTGAGCAACCGGACTGAGACGCTGGAGTTCCAGGCCGAGACGCGTCAGCTGCTCCAGCTGATGGTTCATTCGATCTATTCGAACAAGGACATCTTCCTCCGAGAACTGATCTCCAACGCCTCCGATGCACTCGACAAGCTGCGCCTGGAGTCGCTCGTCGACAAGGACCTCCAGGTCGACACGTCGGATCTGCACATCGAGGTCGAGGTGGACCGGGACTCGCGGACGTTGACCGTCCGGGACAACGGCATCGGCATGTCCCGGGACGACGTCGTCCAGCTCATCGGCACGATCGCCAAGTCGGGTACGGCGGAGCTGCTGCGCCGGATGCGGGAGTCGAAGGACGCCGCCGCGTCGCAGGACCTGATCGGGCAGTTCGGTGTCGGCTTCTACTCGACCTTCATGGTCGCCGACCGGGTGACCCTGCTCACCCGCCGGGCCGGCGAGAGCGGCGCCACCCGCTGGGAGTCGACCGGCGAGGGCACCTACTCGATCGAAACGGTCGACGAGGCCCCGCAGGGCACCTCGGTCACCCTGCACCTCAAGCCGGAGGACAGCGACGACCAGCTCTTCGACTACACCGCCGAGTGGAAGATCCGCGAGATCGTCAAGCGGTATTCCGACTTCATCGCCTGGCCGATCCGGATGACGGTCGAGCGGACCGGCGAGGACGGCGCGACGACCCGGGACGTGCAGACCCTCAACTCGATGAAGGCGCTCTGGGCCCGTCCCCGCGACGAGGTCGGCGCCGACGAGTACCACGAGTTCTACAAGCACGTCAGCCACGACTGGACGGACCCGCTCGACGTCATCCACATGAAGGGCGAGGGCACCTTCGAGTACGAGGCCCTGCTCTTCATCCCGGCGCACGCGCCGCTCGACCTGTTCATGCGGGACGGCAAGCGCGGGGTGCAGCTCTACGTCAAGCGCGTCTTCATCATGGACGACTGTGAAGCGCTGATGCCCAACTACCTGCGCTTCGTCAAGGGCGTCGTCGACGCGCACGACCTGTCCCTGAACATCTCGCGGGAGATCCTCCAGCAGGACCGCCAGATCCAGGTGGTCCGTCGGCGCCTGGTCAAGAAGGTGCTCTCCGCGATCCGCGACATGATGACCAACCACCCCGACCGGTACCGGACCTTCTGGGCGGAGTTCGGTCGGGCGGTGAAGGAGGGGCTGCTCGACGACTTCGACAACCGGGACACCCTGCTGGAGATCCTCTCGGTGGGCTCCACCCACCACCCGGACGAGCAGACCACCCTCAAGCAGTACGTGGAACGGATGAAGGAGGGACAGGCCGGCATCTACTACATGACCGGCGAGTCCCGGTCGATGATCGAGAACTCGCCGCACATGGAGGCGTTCCGGGCCAAGGGGTACGAGGTCCTCATCCTCACCGATCCGGTCGACGAGGTGTGGGTGGAACGGGTTCCCGAGTTCGACGGCAAGCCGTTGCAGTCCATCGCCAAGGGCCAGGTCGACCTCGACACCGAGGAGGAGAAGAAGGGCGCCGAGGCCGAGCGTGAGCAGCAGCAGAAGGACTTCGCTGCGCTGCTCACCTGGCTGACCGGCAAGCTGGCGGCCGACGTCAAGGAGGTCCGGCTCTCGTCCCGGTTGACCACCTCGCCGGCCTGCATCGTGGGTGACGCGCAGGACATCACCCCGACGTTGGAGCGGATGTACCGCGCGATGGGTCAGGAGGTACCGCCGATCAAGCGGATCCTGGAACTCAACCCGACCCACCCGCTGGTCACCGGGCTGCGCAAGGCCCACGAGCAGGGCGGGGACGACGAGGCGTTGGCGGAGACCGCCGAGTTGCTGTACGGGATGGCGCTGCTCGCGGAGGGCGGCGAGCTGTCCGATCCGTCGCGGTTCACCCGGATCCTGGCCGACCGGTTGGCCCGTTCGCTCTAGGGCCGCCGTACCTCCCGACCGGCTGCGCTTGACTTGAACGGAACTTCAACTTTTAGCGTTCTCGATGTCGTCAACCGGCGCGACCGACCCTGGTCCGTCGGCTCCACCGCATCGAGGGGTAACCACCATGACCCAGCCCGGAATCCGACTCGCCCTCGTCGTGGGCAGTACCCGTGAGGGGCGGTTCGGACCGACCGTCGCGCGCTGGTTCGCCCGGCGGGCCGAGCAGTTCGGCCGCTACGACGTGGATGTCGTCGACCTGGTCGAGACGCCGGTACCGGCCGACCTCACCGGCCGACCCGGGCCGACCGAGCAGCGGGCACTCGCCGCCGTCACGCCGAGGCTGGCCGCAGCGGACGCGTTCGTACTGGTCACCCCGGAGTACAACCACAGCTTTCCCGGGGCCCTGAAGAACCTCATCGACTGGCACTCCGTCGAGTGGCACGCCCGGCCGGTGGGCTTCGTCTCGTACGGGGGACTCTCCGGCGGCCTACGGGCGGTGGAGCAGCTGCGCCCGGTGCTGGCCGAGGTGCATGCCGTGACGGTGCGGGAGACGGTGAGCTTCCACGGCTTCTGGGACCGGTTCGGGGCGGACGGTGAACCGACCGACCCGGGCCCGTGCAACGCCGCCGCAGACAAGCTGCTCGCCCAGTTGGCCTGGTGGAGCGACGCGCTCCGGGAGGCCCGGGCGCGGAGCCCCTACCCGGTCTGAGCATCGCGGCCCCGCACCGGTACCTGGTCGACCGGTACGCCCGGGCCTGCGTCGACCGGCACCCGTGCGGTGTCGACCGGCACGCCCGGACGGTCACGCTGGCATACTCGCCAGCCATGGTGCTGTCCCGGGGCTGGTCGCTGTTCCTGCTCGGAGTGGGCGTCTGGACCTGGGCCATCTGGCCCAGGTTCGGCGTCGCCATCTATCAGGATCCCCGTGCCTGGTCGGGCGACCAGGTCGGCTCCGGGTCGCCGACCGCCTTCCTCTGGATCCACGCCCTGCTGATCGGGGCCTCGCTGGCCATCGGCACCACGGTCGGACTGCTCGGGCTCCGCGGCTGGCTATCGGCCCGTCGCCGGAGAACGGCAACGGGCCGATAGCCGTACGGCCGCCGCCGACGCGGATGGCTCTCGGGTGTCCAGCCGGTTACCCAGTGGAGTCGCGTGGTCGTGCCGGATCCCCTGGCGGCCTGACCGTGGCGCGGCACCACCGACGAAACGTCCCGATGTCGTGCCTGGTCAGAGGGGCAATCCGCAGAGCTGGTGCCGAGGGTGGGTTTGGCTCCGGGGGTGCCGGGGTAGCGGGGACGTGGCGTGACTGCCCGTACCCGGGGGGCCGATTTGGTGCTCCTGAGGCGACCGGGTAATGTTCACGTCCGGCAGGGGAACGGACGAGCCAGCGGGTGACCGCAGAGCGGCCGGCCTGCCGAATCCGGTGGTCAAGCGTTGGTGTAGGTTGCTGCGTGCGATCAGCGGGCCGGTTCCGTGTGAAAGTGTGACAGA
>NZ_WVUH01000323.1 GCF_017614955.1 Micromonospora echinofusca | reverse complement strand
TTCGGGTCGGTCGAGCCAGTAGGGACGGGGGGCGGCGTCGGCGAGTGCGCGGTGGGCGGCCCGGCGAGGATCCGGTCGGGCCGCCCCGGCATGGCCGGCCGGGCTCATGGCCGGCCGCCCAGCGGTCGGCTGGCCGTACCGTCCAGCGGCCGGCGACCGCCCGGGTCGCCGGGGGCCCGGCGGACCGGGCCGTCCAGCGGCCGGCGGCGGCGTACGGAGCTGGCCAGCACCAGCAGCAGGGCGATCACGAACATCGCCGTGCCGATCACGTTGACCTGGGGCGGGATGCCCCGCTGGTTGGCTCCCCAGACGTACATCGGGAAGGTCACGGTGGTCCCCGAGTTGAAGTTGGTGATGATGAAGTCGTCGAAGGAGAGGGAGAAGGCGAGCAGCGCGGCGGCGACGATGCCGGGCAGCACCAGTGGCAGCGTGACCAGCCGGAACGTCTGCCACGGGGTGGCGTAGAGATCCATCGCGGCCTCCTCCAGCCGCCGGTCCATGCCGGCGAGCCGGGCCTTGACGGTGACCACCACGAACGACACGCAGAACATCACGTGCGCGATGACGATGGTCCAGAAGCCCTGCGGTACCCCGGCGGCGACGAAGAGCGCGAGCAGCGAGGTGCCCATCACCAGCTCGGGGGTGGCCATCGGCAGGAAGATCAGCAGGTTGATCGCGGAGCGGCCCCGGAACCGGTGCCGGACCAGGGCGAACGCCATCAGCGTACCGAGCACGGTGGCGACCACGGTGGCGATGAAGCCGATCTGGGCGCTGCGTACCACCGCGTCGCACATGTCGGCGGTGGCGCACGGGTTGCGCCAGTTGTCCAGGGTGAACTCGTGGAAGTCGTAGGAGAGCCGGCTGGACGGGCGGTTGAACGACAGCGCGGCCACCACGGCGATCGGCAGGAAGAGGTAGCCGAGGACGAGCAGCGCGACCGCCATCACCCAGTGCCGGGCGAGCCAGCGCCACACCCGGTGTGTCACAGGACCTCCTCGGTGCCGGCGCGGCGCAGGTAGACGAAGACCACCGCGAGCACCGCCGCCATCAGCAGGAAGGACAGCGCCGCGCCCTGCGGGTAGTCCAGCCGGACCAGGAACGCCGAGTCGATGACGTTGCCGATCATGTACTCGTTGGGGGTGCCGAGCAGTTCGGCGTTGATGTAGTCGCCGCTGGCCGGGATGAAGAAGAGCAGCGTGCCGGCGATCAGGCCGGGCATGGAGAGCGGCAGGGTGACCCGGCGGAACGCGCCGACCGGGCTGGCGTAGAGGTCGCTGGCGGCCTCCAGCAGCCGGTAGTCCAGCCGTTCCAGGCTGGCGTAGAGCGGCAGCACCAGGAACGGCAGGAAGTTGTAGGTCAGCCCGAGCACCACCGCGACCGGGGTGGCGAGCAGTCGGCCGTCGGCGTCGAGCAGGTGCACGTCGCGCAGCAGCCCGACCAGCCAGCCGTTGTCCGACAGGATGGTCTTCCAGGCCAGGGTACGCACCAGGAAGCTGGTGAACATCGGCGCGATCACGCAGACCAGCAGCAGGTTCTTCCACCGGCCGGCCTTCAGCGCGATGGCGTACGCCAGCGGGTAGCCCATCAGCAGCGCGAGCACGGTGGCGATGCCGGCGTAGAGGAACGAGCGGGAGAACTGCGGCCAGTACGCCTGCAACGCGGCCGGGTAGTTGTCCACCGCCCAGGTCATCGCGTACCCGGTGGCCAGTGAACCGGCCGGGTCGTAGAGGCTGGTCGCGGCGAGTTGTACCAGCGGCAGGCCGAAGAAGACCAGCAGCCAGGCCGCCCCGGGCAGCAGGAGCAGGTACGGCAGCAGCGGGTACCGGCCCCGGCGGAGCGGGGCGACCGGTGCCGGGTTCGCCGGTACCCGGGCGAGCAGGGTCATGTCGGCGCTCCGACCGCGGCGGGCTCGTCGACCAGCCCGGTGGTGCGGTCCGACTCGCCCGGTTCACGGGGCAGCAGGAAGGCGTGTTCGGCCCGCCAGTGCGCGACGACCGGGGTGCCCACCGGCACCGGGGTCGATCCGCCGCTGTTCGCCGCGAAGACGGTCAGTTCGGTGCCCCAGTCGGTACGGACCAGGTACTGGGTGCTGACCCCGGTGTAGGAGGCGTCGGTGACCACCCCGGCGAGGTGCTGACTGCCGGTGGGTACCGCCTCGACCGAGCCGACCAGGTGCAGCTTCTCGGGGCGTACCCCGAGGTGGACCGGGCCCCGGACGGCCCGGGCCCGCTCGGCGGGCACGGTGAACCGGGCGCCGTGCACCTGGACCGGGACGTCCCCGGCGCTGGTGCCGGCGGCGTCACCGGCCAGCAGGTTGGACTGGCCGAGGAAGTTCGCCACGAACGCGGTGGCCGGGTAGTCGTACAGCTCGGCCGGGGCGCCGAGCTGCTCGATCCGGCCGGCGTTCATCACCGCCACGGTGTCGGCCATCGTCATGGCCTCCTCCTGGTCGTGCGTGACGTGCACGAAGGTGATGCCGACCTCGGTCTGGATGCGCTTCAGTTCGATCTGCATCTGCCGACGCAGCTTCAGGTCGAGCGCGCCGAGGGGTTCGTCGAGCAGCAGCACCTGCGGGTGGTTGATCAGGGCCCGGGCCAGGGCGACCCGCTGCTGCTGACCGCCGGAGAGCTGACCGGGGCGGCGCGGGCCGTACCCGTCGAGCTGCACCAGGGCGAGCATCTGCTCGACCTGGCCGGCGACGTTGCGCAGGCCCCGGCGGCGCAGCCCGAACGCGACGTTCTCGGCGATGTCCAGGTGCGGGAAGAGGGCGTAGCTCTGGAAGACCGTGTTGACCGGCCGCCGGTACGGGCGCAGCCGGGTGATGTCCTGCTCCCCGAGGAACACCTGCCCGCTGGTCGGTTCCTCCAACCCGGCGACCATGCGCAGGGTGGTGGTCTTGCCGCAGCCGGACGCACCGAGCAGGGCGAAGAACGTCCCCTGCGGCACGGTCAGGGTCAGTTCGTCGACCGCGGTGAAGATGCCGAACCGTTTGGTGACGTCGACCAGTCGCAGGTCGCCGCCGGGCTCCTTCTGCGCCATCCGGGTCACGCTCCGATTACCTGCTGGAACTTCGACTCGTACGACCGCTCCTGCTCCTCGGTGAGCGCCATGAACACCTTGGACTTCGACAGCATCGCCTCGTCGGGGAAGATCAGCGGGTTGGCGGCCAGCTCCGGGTCGATCTTCTCCATCTCCGCCTTGGCGCCCTGTACCGGGCAGATGTAGTTGACGTACGCGGCGAGCTGGGCGGCCACCTTCGGCTCGAAGTAGTAGTTCATCAGTGCCTCGGCGTTGCCCTTGTGGGTGGCCTTGTTCGGCACCAGCATGTTGTCGGAGTAGAGCATCACCCCGGAGTCGGGGGTGACGAACTGGATCTTGTCGTCCTCGGCGGAGAGCTGGATGACGTCACCGGACCAGGCCACACAGGCGGCGATGTCGCCCTTGGCCAGTTCCGGGGCGTAGTCGTTGCCGGTGAACCGGCGGATCTGGCCGGAGTCGACGGCCCGCTTGAGCTTGGCCAGTGCGTCGTCGAACTGGGCGGCGGTGAAGTTCGCCGGGTCGTGCCCGTTGGACTGGAGCAGCAGGCCCATGGTGTCGCGCATCTCGCTGAGCGCGGTCACCTTGCCCTTGAGGTCGGGGCGAGTGAGCAGTTCGTCGACGGTACGGATCTCCTTGGCGACCTTGCCGTTGTAGGCCAGGCCGGCGAGGCCGGACTGCCACGGGATGGCGATCCGGTTCTCCGGGTCGAACGACCGGTTGCGCAGCGACGGCAGCAGGTTGGCCTGCACGTTCGGGATCTTGGCCGGGTCGAGCTTCTGCACCCAGCCGAGCCGGATCATGCGGGCGGCCATCCAGTCGGTGAGCACCATGATGTCCCGCCCGGTGGCCTGGCAGCCGGCGAGCTGGTTCTGCACCTTGCCGAAGAACTCGTTGTTGTCGTTGACGTCCTCGGTGTAGGTGACCTTGATGCCGGTGCTGCTCTGGAAGGCGTCCAGGGTCGGCCGCTTCGACTCGTCGGCCTCGTCGACGTCCATGTACTGCGGCCAGTTGGAGAAGTTGAGCACCTTCTCCGTGCCGGACAGGTCCTCGCTGACGCAACCGGTCTCGGTCTGTTGGGCGCCCTTGGTGCCGCAACCGGCGAGTACGCCGCCGCCGGCCAGCAGGGCGGCCGAGCTGAGCGCGCCGGAGAGGAGGCCGCGCCGGGAGAGGGGGTGCGACGGCCGGAGGGGAGTACGCATATGTGACGGCTCCTCGGGGTCGGCGCCAACGACCGGTGGCGGCGGTGTCGGTGGCGCAGGTGGGGGGCGACGTCGGTGGCACGGATCGGCACGAGCCCTGCTCCGACGGGAGGTCATCGCGATCAGACGACCGATCCTGACACGGAGTGACCGCCCTTACAAGGGATTCCGTTGCGGAGATAGCCCTGCGCGACGAAATGCGCCAGACTGCCCCCGGGCGCGCATCGGCCCTGGTGGTGACCGGGGCGGCGACAGCGGGTCTTACCCTCAGCATCGACGAACCGGACATGGGGAGCGGACGATGACCAACCGACAGCAGGAGACGGCCACCCTCGGGCGGCGGGTCACCGTCCGTGACGGCGCCAACCACGCTCTGCTCGACGACGTGGCGAAGCAGATCATCGAACAGCTCCAGCAGGACGGGCGGCGGCCGTACGCGAGCATCGGCAAGGCGGTCGGCCTCTCCGAGGCGGCGGTCCGGCAGCGGGTGCAGCGGTTGCTCGACGCCGGGGTGATGCAGATCGTCGCGGTGACCGATCCGTTGCAGCTCGGGTTCCCCCGGCAGGCGATGATCGGCCTGCGGACCGACGGCGACCTGGAGGCGGTCGCCGACCGGTTGGCGGAACTGCCCGAGGTCGACTACGTGGTGATCACCGCCGGCTCCTTCGACCTGCTCACCGAGGTGGTCTGCCGCAACGACGACCACCTGTTGGAGATCCTCCAGCGACTGCGCGGGGTGGCCGGGGTGCTCTCCACCGAGGCGTTCGTCTATCTCAAGCTGCGCAAGCAGACGTACACCTGGGGCACCGCATAACGGATACGGATTTCGTCGCGCAAGATGACCATGCCACCTGAATCCGTTGTCTCTAGCTGCTGCGACCCGCGTTAACACTTGCCTCACCGGCTCCGACTGTGCGATAACCGTAGGCAGAGCGGCCGGTGTACACCCCTCGTTGACCGGCCCGTGACCGATGGGGCTGCCATGGCCAACGCCACCGACCACCTCTGGATGCACTTCACCCGGATGGCCAGCTACGCCACCGACGAGGTGCCGACCATCGTCCGCGGCGAGGGCGCCTACGTGTGGGACGCCCAGGGGCGCCGCTACCTCGACGGACTGGCCGGACTCTTCGTGGTCAACGCCGGCCACGGGCGGACCGAGCTGGCCGAGGCCGCCGCGAAGCAGAGTGCCGAGCTGGCCTACTTCCCGCTCTGGTCGTACGCCCACCCGACGGCCGTGGAGCTGGCCGAGCGGATCGCCACGCTGACCCCCGGCGACCTGAACCGGGTCTTCTTCACCACCGGCGGTTCGGAGGCGGTGGAGGCGGCCTGGAAACTGGCCCGCGCCTACTTCAAGCGGGTCGGCAAGCCGGTGAAGCACAAGGTGATCAGCCGGTACATCGCGTACCACGGCACGTCGATGGGCGCCCTGTCGATCACCGGGCTGCCCGGCATCAAGACCGACTTCGAGCCGCTCGTCCCCGGTGCGATCAAGGTGCCGAACACCAACTTCTACCGGGCCCCGGAGCACGGTGACTCCCCCGAGGCGTTCGGCCGGTGGGCGGCCGACGAGATCGGTCGGGCCATCGAGCGGGAGGGCCCGGACACGGTCGCCGCGGTCTTCCTGGAGCCGGTACAGAACTCCGGCGGCTGCTTCCCACCCCCGCCCGGCTACTTCGAGCGGGTCCGGGAGATCTGCGACGCGTACGACGTCCTGCTCGTCTCCGACGAGGTGATCTGCTCCTGGGGCCGGCTCGGCGAGTACTTCGGCGCCCAGCGCTACGGGTACCAGCCGGACATCATCACCACCGCCAAGGGCATCACCTCCGGGTACGCCCCGCTCGGCGCGATGATCGCCAGTGACCGGCTGATGGAGCCGTTCCTCACCGAGACCGGCATGTTCGCCCACGGGGTGACCTTCGGCGGGCACCCGGTGTCCTGCGCGGTGGCCCTGGCGAACCTGGAGGTCTTCGCCCGGGAGGACCTGGTCGGGCACGTCCGCGCCAACGAGGACGCCTTCCGGGCGACCCTGGAGAAGCTGCACGACCTGCCGATTGTCGGCGACGTCCGGGGCGACGGCTACTTCTACGGCATCGAGCTGGTCAAGGACAAGACAACCCGGGAGACGTTCAACGAGGCGGAGTCGGAGCGGTTGCTGCGTGGATTCCTCTCCACCGCGTTGTTCCAGGCCGGTCTCTACTGTCGGGCCGACGACCGGGGCGACCCGGTGGTGCAGCTCGCCCCGCCGCTGATCGCCGAGCAGCAGCAGTTCGACGAGATCGAGCAGATCCTGCGCGCCGTGCTGACCGAGGCATGGCAGCGGCTCTGAACGGCCCGTCCGCAGCCGGTGCCGCCGACGACGGGCCGGGTACACCGGTCCCCGGCGGCACCGGGGCGTCGGCCGCCGCCGGGGACCGGTCACCACAGCGGTACCGGCGACTCTCCCACTGGCTGTCCACGGTCGACGACGACCTGACGCCCCGACCGGCGCTGCCCGGCGACCGCCTGGCCGACGTGGTGATCGTCGGTGCCGGGTACACCGGGCTCTGGACCGCCTACTACCTCGCCGTGGCCGACCCGACGCTGCGGATCGTCGTGCTGGAGAAGGAGATCGCCGGGTACGGCGCCTCCGGCCGCAACGGCGGCTGGTGCTCCGCGTTGCTGCCGACCTCGGTGCCGGCCCTGGCCCGCCGGCACGGTCGCGAGGCGGCGGTCGCCATGCAACGCGCCATGCACGCCACCGTCACCGAGGTGGGCCGGGTGGTCGCCGCCGAGGGCATCGACTGCGACTGGGCCGTCGGTGGGACGGTGGTGCTGGCCCGCAGCGCCGCGCAACTGCACCGGGCCCAGGCGGCGGTCGCCGAGGCCCGGGTGTACGGCTTCGGCCCGGACGATCTCACCCTGCTCGGGCCCGCCGAGGCGGCCCGGCACTGCGCGGCCACCGGGGTGCTCGGCGGCACGTACACGCCGCACTGCGCGGCGGTGCACCCGGCCAAACTGGTCCGCGGGCTCGCTGCGGCGGTCGAGCGGCGCGGCGTCACGATCCACGAGCAGACCCCGGTCACCGCGATCTCCGCGGGTGCGGCGGTGACCCGGACGGGTACGGTCCGGGCCCCGGTGGTGGTCCGGGCCACCGAGGGGTACACACCGACGCTGCCCGGCCAGCGCCGGGCCCTGGTGCCGGTCTACTCGCTGATGCTGGCCACCGAGCCGCTGCCCGAGACGACCTGGGACCGGATCGGCCTGGCCGATCGGCAGACGTTCAGCGACCACCGGCACGTCATCGTCTACGGCCAACGGACCCGGGACGGGCGGCTGGCCTTCGGCGGGCGGGGCGCCCCCTACCACTTCGGCTCCCGGGTGCACCCGTCGTACGACCGGGAGCCCCGGGTCTTCGCCGCGCTGGCCCGCGCCCTGACCGACCTGTTCCCGGTCCTCGGTCCTGAGTTGCCGGTCAGCCACACCTGGGGTGGGCCGCTGGGCGTGCCCCGGGACTGGTCCGCCTCGGTGGGACTGGACCGGAGCACCGGACTGGCCTGGGCCGGCGGCTACGTGGGGGACGGGGTCGGCACGTCCAACCTCGCCGGCCGTACCCTCGCCGACCTGATCCTCGGCACCCCGGGAGAGTTGACCGGGCTGCCCTGGGTGGGTCACCGGTCGCCCCGCTGGGAGCCCGAACCGTTGCGGTGGCTCGGGGTGAACGCCGGGCTGCGGGTGATGACCTCGGCGGACGCGGTGGAGCAGCGTACCGGTCGACCCGCGCGGCGCGCGGCACTCTTCGGCCGCCTGCTCGGCCACTGAGCACCCACCCCGGGCCGGTCCGATCGGGTCGGGTGCTGCCCTGGAAGGGGTCCGGTCCAGTCGGTTGGGCAGGGACCGGTTCAGTGGGTGGGCGGAAGTCGGTTCAGTGGGTGG
>NZ_WVUH01000322.1 GCF_017614955.1 Micromonospora echinofusca | reverse complement strand
TGCGGGAACTGCTCGCCGACACCTGACCGGCTCCGCCGCCCGTCGTTCCCCCCAGGATCGCGGGTGGTGGGGCCGGTCAGGTGTCGGCGAGCAGTTCCCGCACGGCCTGTTCCGCCACCGGTCGGGGGGTGTCCCGGTCGGCGGGGACGACGACCCCGTCGTGGTACAGGTCGACCACCCGGGGGTCGACGTAGGAGGCCCGCGCCACGGTCGGGGTGTTGCCCAGCAGGTCGGCCACGTCCCGCATGACGGCCGCGACGGTCCGGCGCCGGGCGGTGACGGTACGCTGCGGTCCCACCGAGGCGAGTTCGACCGCCGCCCGGACGGTGGCGTGCCAGGTACGGAAGTCCTTCGCGGTCATCTCGCCGCCGCTGCACTCGCGCAGGTACTCGTTGACCTCGTCGCTGCGCACGTCGTGCCACTGCCGGCCGTCCCAGTACCCGAACAGGCGCTCCGCTGCCCGCCGTCGGCGCCGCAGGTCGCGCAGCACCCGGCAGAGTTGCGGGTCGGAGATCCGCCGGACCTGCTCGACGCCGCCTTTGGCGGGGAACTCCAGCACCACGCAGCCCTGCCGGGTACGGGTGTGGTCCGGCCGGAGCGTGGCCACGCCGAAGGTCGGATCGTCGCCGGCGGCGTACTGCTCGCTGCCGATCCGGAACATGCCCATGTCCAGCAGCCGGGTGGCGGTGGCCAGGACCCGTTCCCGGGTCAGGCCCCGGCTGGCCAGGTCGGCGTCGACCCGTTCGCGGAGCGCCGGGAGGCGGCCGGCGACCTCCAGGATGTGGTCGAACTTCGCCTCGTCCCGCTTGGCCCGCCACTGCGGGTGGTAGAGGTACTGCCGCCGACCGGCGGCGTCGGTGCCGGTGGCCTGGATGTGCCCGCCGGGGTGGGGACAGATCCAGACGTCCCGCCAGGCCGGCGGGATGACCAGGTCCCGCAGCCGGGCCAGCTCGTCCGGATCACGGATCGGCGTACCGTCGCGGTCCAGGAAGACGACGCCCCGGCCGTGCCGGCGCCGCCCGTAACCGGGTTTCGCGGGGTCGCTACGCCTCAACCGCACCGGTGCTCCGCACCACCTGTTCCACCTCGTCCACGGCCGTCAGGACCTCGGCGACGCCGAGCCCGGTCAGCCCGTGGCCGGGTCCCGCTGCGTCGCCGTACGGCGGCCTTTCTACCCCGGACATCTTCGGCCAATCCTGGTCGTACCGCCGACCGGTGGCGGCGGACGGCGCGGGCGTCCGGTCACCGGCCCAGAGCGCCCGGTGCCAGGGCCGGTCGGCCGGCGGTCCCCACCGCGCGGGTGGTACCGGCCCGAAGAGCACCACGGACGGGGTGCGGTAGGCGGTGGCCAGGTGGGCCACCCCGGTGTCCCCGCTGACCACCAGCCGGGCGTGGGCGACCAGCGCGGCCAGCTCCCCCACGTCGGTCCGACCGGCCAGGACGGCGGCCTCGGGCAGGCCGGCGGCGGCGGCGACCCGACCGGCCAGGGAACGCTCGTCCGCCGAGCCGGTCAGCACGACGCGGTGTCCCCGGCCGGTCAACTCCCGGGCCACGGCCGCGAACCGGTCCGGGGGCCACCGCTTCGCCGGTTCCTTGCTGCCCGGGTGCACGATGCTCACCCCGGCCGGGGTCCGCTCCGGGTCGGGTCGGGTCAGGTCCAGGTCGGTCGGGTCGGCCGGGATGCCGTACCAGCCGAGCAGCCGGCACCACCGGTCGACCTCGTGGTCGTCGGCCCGCCACGGTGGGCCGTCGGGGTGACCGGCCGCCGGGCAGCGGTGGGCGAGCAGCCGTGCCGGTCCGGTGGCGGCGAGGCGCCGGTGGGACCGGGGGCCGCGCCCGTGCAGGTTGACGGCCAGCTCCGGCCGCCCGCTGACGGGGATCGGCTGGTCGAGGCCGTCGGTGGGGACGATCCGGTCCACGCCGCCGACGAGGTCGACCAGTGGGCCGAGCCAGCCGGGGGTGGCCAGCACGAGTTCCCGACGGGGGTAGGCGGCGCGCAGGGCACGCAGCGCGGGTACGGCGGTGGCGAGGTCACCGACGCCGAGGGCCCGCAGCGCGAGGATCACGGGTACGACGTCTCCTGCTCGGCGCAGACCACCAGTTCACGGACCGCGCAGCCGGGTGGTTGGGTGAGGGCGAACAGCACGGCGGCGGCGGTGTCGGCCGGGTCGTTGAGTTTCGCGTCGGGTCCGGGCCGGTACTGCGCGTCGCGGGTGTCGAAGAAGGCGGTGTGCATGCCGCCCGGTACGAGCAGGGTGACGTTGACCGTGCCGGCGAGTTCGGCGGCGAGCGCCCGGGTGAAGCCGACGACCCCGAACTTGGCCGCACAGTAGGCGGTGGCGTCACTGACCGCCTTCACACCCAGGGTGGAGGCGACGGTGACCACCGTGCCGTGGGTGCGTTCCAGCCAGGGCAGGGCGGCCCGGACCACCGCGGCGGTGGCGAGCAGGTCCACGGCCACCACCCGTTCCCAGGTGTCGGCCGGTACGTCGGCCAGCCGGCCGGGGGTGTCGATGCCGGCGGCGGTGACGACGGCGTCGAGCCCGCCGTGGCGTTCGGCGAGGTGCCGGGTGGCCGCCTCGGCGGCCCGGGTGTCGGCCAGGTCGCACTCCTGCCACGGCACCCCGTCGGCGGGGGCCTGCCGGTCCAGGACGAGGGGCCGGCCGCCGGCCTTCGCCACGGCGGTGACCACGGCCGCGCCGAGTCCGCTGGAACCACCGGTCACCAGCACCGACCGTCCCGTCAGCTGCCCGTTCATCGTGGTGCCCCCTCCGGATGCCGGTCCGTCGACCGGGCCGCCATGATCATGTCGGTGGTGGACCGGCCGTCGAGGTAGGGCACCACGACGGTGTGTCCACCCCAGCGCTGGAGGATCTCCGCCTCCGGCAGGGCCGAGGTGTCCCCGGTACCGGTGGCGTAGTCACCCCCCTTGACCCAGATGTCCGGCCGGAGCCAGCTCAGCACCGCGTGCGGGGTGGACTCGTCGAAGACCACCACCGCGTCCACGCAGGCCAGCGCGGCGAGCAGCCGGCTGCGGTCCCCCTGCGGGACGACCGGGCGGTCCGGGCCCTTGAGCGCGGCCACGCTGCGGTCGGAGTTGACACAGACCACCAGGCAGTCGCCGAGCCGGCGGGCCGCTTCCAGGGTGGCCACGTGCCCGGCGTGCAGCAGGTCGAAGCAGCCGCCGGTGGCCACCACGGTGCCCCCGGCGGCGCGTACCCCGGCGACCACGGCACCGGCGGCGCCCGCACCGACCCGGTCCCCGGCGGCGGCGACCACGGTCGGCGCCGGGGCGGTGGCCGGTACCGGCACCGCCTGTGCCACACCCCCGCCGGCCACGTACGCCGACGCCTCGGTCACCGCCTGCTGCACCGCCTCGGAGACCAGCGCCCCCTGGGCCAGCGCCCGGCTGGCGGTCGCCGCGAACCGGTCCCCCGCCCCGCAGGTGTCCCCTTCGGCGCAGGTCGGCGCCGGGACGACCAGCGGGGTGGAGCCGGCGTGGCAGAGCAGCGCGCCGTCCCCGCCGAGGGTCACCACGACCGCGCCGGCCCGCCACCGCTGCCGCAGTTCCTGCGCCCCCCGGGACGCGGTGGCCAGCCGGGAGGCACCCGGCGCGGTGCCGCCCAGTGCCCGGACCTCCGGCTCGTTCGGGGTGGCCAGGTGCACGCCCGGGACCGGCACCGGGCCTCTCGGGTGCGGATCCCACACCACGGGCGCGGCGGTGGCCGCCAGTGCGGCGCGCAGCGCCGGCTGCCCGGCCACTCCCCGGCCGTAGTCGCTGACCAGGACGGCGGCGGCCCCGGCGATCAGCTGGAGCACCGCCTCGCTCGGCTCCCCCGGCGGCCCGGCGGCGCCACCCCGGTCGTGGCGCAGCAGTACCCGGCCACCGGCCCGCAGCCGGATCTTCTCCGGGGTGGTGCCGGCCAGCGGCAGCGCGAACACCTGGACCCCGGCGGCGGTGAGCAGGCTGCTGAGCCGCGCGCCACCGGCGTCGTCGGCGAGCGCCGTCACCAACGCCACCTCGGTGCCGTCGGTGGCGGCGAAGAGGGCGGCGAGACCGGCACCGCCGGGCCGGTCGACGTGCACCGTCTCGTCGAGCACCGGCACCGGGGAGTCCGGGCAGAGCCGGTTGACCAGGCCCTCCACGTCCCGGTCGAGCAGCGTGTCACCGAGCACCACCAGCGGTCCCCTCACGGCACCTCCTGCGTCGTCGTGTCAGTCCTCGACCCCGGACCCGGCGGACCCGTCGACCACCACCTCGACCCCGGTACGGACCGGACCGGACCGGGTGTGCCCGGCCGGTGCCGGTCGGACACCGGCCGGACCGGGTGCCCCGGTGGGCGGGCCGGTCGACGCCGGTGGCCGAACCGTGGACGCCGACGCGGCCCGGTCGTCACCCGCCGACACCGCCGTCCGGCCGGCGGCCGACGCCCCGGCCAGTACCGGCAGCGTCAGGTCGACGTGTTCGCAGAGCACGTGCGCGGAGACCAGGTGCAGTTCCTGGACGACCTGCGGGTCCGCCGACGGCACGGCCAGCGCCTCGGCGCAGACCGTGGCCAGCGGGTTGGGGGCCGGTCCGGTGAGCGCCCAGCAGCGCATCCCGACCTCCCGGCCGGCGACCGCCGCCGCCACCAGGTTCGCGCTGCGCCCACTGGTGGACAGCAGCAGCAGGATGTCCCCGGGCCGGCCGTGTGCGCGTACCTGCCGGGCGAACAGTTCCTCGAAGCCGTAGTCGTTGCCGATCGCGGTCAGCGAGGAGGTCTCCGCGGTCAACGCGATGGCCGAGAAGGGCTCCCGGTCGTCCCGGAGCCGGCCGACCAGTTCGGCGGCGAGATGCTGCGCCTCGGCCGCGCTCCCGCCGTTCCCGGCCACCAGCAGCCGCCCACCCCCGACCAGCCGGCGGGCCAACTGGTTCCCCCACCGGGCGAGCAGCCGGGCGCTGCGCCGGTACGCCGGCAGGGCGGCGGTCAGCCCGGCCAGGTGCCGGTCGAGCAGGTCGGCGGCACCGGGTACCACCTCGGGACCGGTCATCAGGCCACCGCCCGAGTCGGTCGACGGACCGCGCCGACGGCGGCGTAGACCGCGGTGAGCTGCTCGGCGGTACGTTGCCAGGAGTAGTGCTGCCGGGCCCGCTCCAGCGCGGCGGTGGCGTACCCGAACCGCCGGATCCGGTCGTCGAGCAGCCGACGGACCGTGCGGCCGAGGGTCTGCGGGTCGCGGGGCGGGACGAGATCACCGGTCACGCCGTCGACGACGGTGTCGGTGATCCCGCCGACGGCGCTGCCGATCACCGGCACCCCGCAGGCCATCGCCTCCAGCGGGGTCAGCCCGAACGGCTCGTACCAGGGGGTGGCCACCACCACGTCGGCGGACCGGTACCACTGCGGCATCTCCTCCCGGGGTACCGCCCCGACCAACCGGACCCGGTCGTCGACACCGCACTCCCCGGCCAGGTCGAGCAGCCGGCGGGCCTGCGGGTCGTCGTCCACCAGACCGGCGGGTGGCCCGCCGACGATCACGCACTCCGCGTCGGGTACCAGCCGCATCGCCCGGATCAGGTCCTGGAAGCCCTTGCGTTCGACCAGCCGGCCCACCGAGAGGATCCGGGCCCGCCCCTCGGTACGGGGCGCGGCCGGGCCGAGCGGCGCGAAGGTGGCCAGGTTGACCCCGGACGGGACGACCGTCATCTGCTCCCGGGAGATGCCCATCCGGACCAGTTCCCGGACCTCGTCCTGGCTCTGCGCGACGATCCGGTCCACGGTCCGGCCGAGGGCCCGTTCGTAGCCGACCCGGGGGGCCGGGCTGGTGTCCTGGCTGCCCTGGTGGCGGCGCTTGACGGTGCCGAGCGCGTGGTAGGTGAGCACCACCGGCAGGCCCAGTTGCCGGCCGGCGGTGATGCCGGCCAGCCCGCTCATCCAGAAGTGCGCGTGCACCACCTCGGGCACCCAGTCACCGGTCTGCCACTGCCCGACCAGGACCCGGCTGAACTCCGGCATGTACGGCAGCAGGCTGTCCTTCGGCACGGGTTCGGGGGGCCCGGCCGGTACGTGCACCACCGTCACCCCCGCGCCGGCCCGTACCGTCGGGGGTAGTCCGAGGCTGTCCCGTCGGGTGTAGACCCGCACGTCGTGGCCGGCCCCGGCGAGGGCGGTGGAGAGCTCCGCGACGTGGGTGTTCTGCCCGCCGGCGTCCTCGCCGCCCAGCACGGCCAGCGGACTGGCGTGCTCCGAGATCATCGCGATCCGCATAGCTCCTCCTCCAGCAGTCGGTCCCAGTCGGCGAGGAACCGGTCCAGGCCGTAGCGGGTACGGGCGACGGTGCGTGCCCCGGCGCCCAACCGGTGCGCCAGGTCCGGGTCGGCGATCAGGTCACGGGCGGCGTCGAGCAGGGTGTCGGTACGGGTGGCGAGCACCCCGGCGTCCGGCGGTACGGCGGCCACCGCCTCCGTGGTGGCCAGCACCACGACCGGCATGCCGATCGTCATCGCCTCGATCAGGCTCAGCCCGAGGGAGGTCCACCGGCACAGGTGCAGGTACGCCCGCCGTCGGCCGATCTCCGCCTGCATCCGTTCCTGGGGCAGGTCGTCGTAGCTGGTGAGCCGGTCGGCGGGCAGCCCGAGCCGGTCGGCGAGCCCGGCCACCCCCATACCGAAGACGTCCAGCGGCGCGATCCCGGCGAACCGGGGCAGCAGGTCGGTGCCGGTGACCCGCCAGCGGCGAACCGGTTCGTTGATCACCACGGCCAGGCGCTCCAGTTCCCCGGTGTACCGGGTGGCCGGCGCGACCACCCCGTGCTCGACGACCGTGGTGCGGGTGCTGCCGGTGTCCCAGAAGAGCTGGTTGAAGTGCGTGACGTGGACGATCAGGACGTCGTCCCGGTCGGCCATCGGGTGGCGGCTGTTGGGCACGTCCCCCTTCGGTGTGTTGTGCTCCACGAAGATCACCGGCAGGTTGCGGCCGACCCGCCGGCCCAGCCACTCGCAGGCCAGGTCGTACTCCTCCGGCCGTTGCAGCAGCACCACGTCCACGTCGGCCCGGGACAGCTCCTCCGGGCGTACCTCGACCACGCTGTCCGGCCAGCGGTAGGTGCGGGCCCGGCCCAGGCCGTACGGGCCCCGGTCCGGGGTGACCGGCACCAGGTAGCGGTGCCGGCCGTGCACGAAAGACGTGGTCCACGAGCCGTGGACGTGCCAGAGGAGGATGTTCACCGGCCGCTCCCCCCACCGGCCAGGGCCGGCACCGGACGGTGCGTACCGGCACGGTCCGGCGGCGGCGCCGGCCGGCTGAGGAGGCGGACCGCCGCCACCACGTCGGCCGGGTCGACGCCGGAGAGGCAGGGGTGACCCGGCAGGGGGCACCGGGTCACCCGGGTGTTCCGGCAGTCGGCGGTCGGGTCCCCGAGCCGGACCACGGGTACCCGGTAGGGCGCCCACTGGCCGAACGGCACGGTCGGCGCGAAGAGACTCACCACCGGTACGCCCAGCGCGGCGGCCAGGTGCGCCGGACCGGTGTTCCCCACGACCAGGCAACCGGCCCGGCTGATCACGTCGGCCAGCCCGGCCAGGCTGGTCCGGCCGCCGAGGTCGACCGCCCCGGCCACCGCGACCTGGCCGGTCAGCGCGGTCTCGGCCGGTCCGCCGGTGACCACCACCCGGTGCCCGTCGGCCCGCAGCGCGGCGACGATCCCGGCGCAGAGCTGTGGCGGGCAGGCCCGGGCGGCGACCGACGACCCGGGGTGCACCACCACGTACCCCGGTTCGTCCGGCAGTTCCCCGGCCGGCCGCGTACCGCCCCGGGTGTCCCCGGCCGCCGCCACCGGTCGCAGCCGGAGCCGCTGGTCGTCCCCGGGCGGCAGGGCGAAGCCGGCCGCCGCGGCCAACGACAGGGCCCGTTCCGCCTCCGGGATGCCCGCCGGCACCCGGTGCCGGACGTCCAGCAGGGAGCCGGGATAGTCGTCGCTGATCGCCGCGACCCGGCCCACCCCGGCCATCCGCAGGATCAGCGCCAGCGGCAGCGGCGACTGGTGGAACGAGGTGAACACCACCGCCTCGTCGGCGCCGGTGGCGGCGAGCCGGGCCACCAGGGCGTCGATCCCCGCCCGGTCGACCGGTCCCGGTTCCGCGTCGATCCACGGCAAGGCGCACTCGACCAGCTCGTCGACGCCGGGCAGCAGCTCGGCGGCGGCCCGCCCCCGGGGTCCGCAGAGCAGCACGACGC
>NZ_WVUH01000321.1 GCF_017614955.1 Micromonospora echinofusca | reverse complement strand
CCTCTACTCCGCCTCCCATCCCTCCACCGTGGAACGGATGGCCGCCGCCCGTGCCTACGCGAGGGGAGCCGGTCGTTGAGCCGGACACTGCTGATCACCAATGACTTCCCGCCCCGCCCCGGCGGCATCCAGTCGTTCGTGCACAACCTGGCCGTCCGGCAGCCCCCGGGTTCCGTGGTGGTCTACGCCTCCACCTGGCGGGGAGCCGAGAAGTTCGACGCCGACCAGCCGTTCGAGGTGATCCGGGAGCGGACCAAGGTCCTGCTGCCCACCCCGCTGGTCGCCCGCCGGGCGGCCCGGCTCGCCCGCCGGTACGACTGCGACACCGTCTGGTTCGGCGCGGCGGCCCCGCTCGGCCTGCTCGCCGCCGGCCTGCGCCGTCGGGCCGGGGTGCGTCGGGCGGTGGCCCAGACCCACGGGCACGAGATCGGCTGGGCCGCCCTGCCCGGGGCGCGCGCGGCCCTGCGCCGGATCGGGCGGGGCGTGGACGTCACCACCTACCTCGGCGAGTACACCCGGGTCCGGTTGGCGCGGGCGCTGCACGGGGTGACCGAGTTGGAACGGCTCGCCCCCGGGGTGGACGTCGACGCGTACCACCCGGACGTCGACGGTGAGCCGATCCGGGCCCGCCTCGGGCTGACCGACCGGCCGGTGGTGGTCTGTGTCTCCCGGCTGGTGCCACGCAAGGGTCAGGACGCGCTGATCCGGGCGTTCCCGCAGATCCGCCGACGGGTACCGGACGCCGCGCTGCTGATCGTCGGCGGTGGCCCGTACCGCCCGACGCTGCAGAAGCTCGCCCGGCAGGTGGGGGTGGAGCGGGACGTGGTCTTCACCGGCTCCGTACCGGCCGACGAGCTGCCCGCGCACTACGCGGCCGGCGACGTCTACGCGATGCCCTGCCGGACCCGCAACCGGGGTCTGGACGTGGAGGGGCTGGGCATCGTCTATCTGGAGGCGTCCGCCACCGGACTGCCGGTGGTCGCCGGGGACTCCGGCGGTGCGCCGGACGCGGTCCGCGAGGGGGAGACCGGGTACGTCGTCCCGGGGCGGGACCTGGCACAGCTCGCCGACCGGGTGGCCACCCTGCTGGCCGACCGGGATCTGGCCCGGCAGCTCGGCGCGGCCGGGCGGGCCTGGGTGGAGCGGGAGTGGCGCTGGGAGACCCAGGCCCAGCGGATGGCCGCCCTGCTCGCCGCCGGATAGCCGGGGCCGATCTGCTCGCCGCCGGCTAGCCGGGGGCCGCCCTGCTCAGCGCCGGCTAGCCGCTCAGCGCAGTCGTTCCAGGATCCGTTCCGCCGGTGCCGGCCGCCCGAAGTGCCACCCCTGCGCCGCGTCACAGCCGATCGCCCGGAGCCGCTCGGCCTGCGCCGGGGTCTCCACCCCCTCGGCCGTCACGGTCAGGTCGAGGGCGTGCGCCAGGGAGACCAGCGAGGCGAGGATGCGTTCGTCCGTCCGACTGGCCGGGTCGTCGGCCGGGGCCCGCAGCCCGGTGACGAAGGAACCGGCCAGCTTCAGCTCGTCGACCGGCAGGTCACGCAGGTACGCCAGGTTGGAGTACCCGGTGCCGAAGTCGTCGATGGCGATCCGGACGCCGAGGTCGCTGAGCACCCGCAGGGCGCGTACCGGCTCCTCGGCGGTACTCATCATGGTGCTCTCGGTGATCTCCAGTTGCAGCCGCTGGGGCGGCAGGCCGGTCCGCTCCAGCAGGGCGCTGACCTCGTCGACCAGCCCGGCCGCGTGCACCTGCCGGACGGCCAGGTTGACGCTGATGAACGGCGCCGACGGGGTGACCTCCGACCACCGTCCCGCCTCCCGGCACGCCTCGGCCAGCACCCAGCCGCCCAGCTCGACGATCAGCCCGGTCTCCTCGGCCAGCCCGATGAAGCTGTCCGGTCGGAGCACCCCGAGCTGCGGGTGGCGCCACCGGACCAGGGCCTCCACCCCGAGCACACCCCCGTGGACGAGCGAGGTGAGCGGCTGGTAGTCCAGGTAGAACTCGCCGCGTTCCAGCGCGGCCGGGATGGCCGCGGAGAGGGCGTACCGGGTCATCTCCCGTTCGTTGCGGTCCGGGTCGAACAGCGCCCACTGCGCCCCACCGGCGCCCTTCGCCCAGTGCAGGGTGATGTCGGCGGCGCGCATCAGGTCACCGGGGGTGGTCCCGGCCACCGGGCGTTCCACGATGCCGATGCTCGCCGAGACGGTCAGTTCGTGCCCGTCGACCAGCGCGGACTCACCGACGGCGGCCAGTGCCGCGTCGGCGACCTTCACCACGTCGTCGGTGCACTCGGTGCCCTCCACCAGGATGACGAACTCGTCGCCGCCGAGCCGGGCCACCAGGTGCTCGCCGACACTGCGCCGCAACCGGTCGGCGACCGAGACGAGCAACCGGTCACCGATCTGGTGCCCGAGGGTGTCGTTGACCACCTTGAACCGGTCCAGGTCCATGAAGCAGAGCCCCACCCGGTCGCGGCCCTCCTGCGGGTCGCGGATGGCGCCGGTCAGCCGCTCGGTGAACAGGGTCCGGTTCGGCAGGTCGGTGAGCGGGTCGTGGGTGGCCTGGTGCCGGAACCGGGCCTCGCTCTCCCGCAGGGCCCGCTCCGCCTCGGCGCGGGCCAGCATCCCGGCCCGCCGGATCGACTCCTGCTCGTCGAGTGTGCGGTCGCGCAGGGCGCGGGCGTACCCGGTCGCCACGCTGGCCAGCAGCCGGGCCATCCGGTCCTGCACGTCGGACTCGACCAGTCCCAGGTCCCGCAGCAGTCGCAGGTGGATCACCTCGACGGTGCGGCCGAGGCCCTCCGCGGAGGCGATGTGCGCGGCCACCAGATCGGCGCCGACCTGGTACCCGACCCGCAGGTCGAACGGTTCGGCCCGTAACGCCCCGGCCAGCCGTACGGTGAGCCGTTGCAGGAACGCCTCCAGTTGGGCCTGGGTCATGGGCAGGTAGCTGGTACCGGACACCGCCTTGGCCCAGGCGCGGGCGAAGTCCCCGGCCCGGTCCGGTACCTCACCCTCACTCACCGAGCCGCCCGACACCGCCGATGAAGGCCGACTGCGCGGCGTGTTCGGCGGCGTCCGGGGAGTCCGGCCGCCACTCGGGTACCCACACCACCCCGGGATCGACCAGGTCGAACCCGTCGAAGAGCGCGGTCAGGGCGGTGCGGCTGCGGACCGTCAGCGGGTTGTCGGTGTTGCGGTAGACCCGCTCGGCCTCCCGCTTCTCCTCGTCGGTCGCCCGGCCGTCCGCGCTGGCCTGGGAGAGCACCAGGTAGCTGCCCGGTGGCAGGGTCCGGCGCAGCGTGGCGATGATCCCGGCGGGGTCGTCGGAGTCCGGTACGAAGTGCAGCACCGCGACGATCATCACCGCGATCGGCTCGGAGAAGTCGAGCAGCCGGCGGAGTTCCGGATGGGCCAGGATCTCCGCCGGGCGGCGCAGGTCCTCCTGGATCACCGTGGCCGACGGGTTGCCCCGCAGGATCTCCCGGCTGTGCGCCACCGCCACCGGATCGGTGTCCACGTAGACCACCCGGGCGTCCGGCGCGCTGCGGGTGGCGATCTCGTGCACGTTGCCGACGGTGGGGATGCCGGACCCGATGTCGAGGAACTGGCGTACCCCGGCGTCGAGCAGGAACTGCACGGCCCGGCGCAGGAAGGCCCGGTTCGCCTGGGCCATCAACGGCGCCTCGGGCACCGCGGCGATCATCGCCTGGGCGGCGGCCCGGTCCACCGCGAAGTTGTGTGAGCCGCCGAGGTAGTAGTCGTACATCCGGGCCACGCTCGGCCGCTCGATGTCGATGGTCTCCGGTGCCCAGTCCGGCCGCTGCACCATGCCAACCCCTCTGTGCCGATGCGATGGATCATCGCCCGCGTGGGCCATCCGGGTATTGTGCCGCTTCTGTCCGGCGCACTCCAGAGGGTGGTGGGCACCGGAGTCGGGGTCCGCCCCGCGCTGACCTGCCGGTCCGCCGGGCGGGCGGCGGCCGGACGGCCGGTCCGCCCGGGGCGTGGCGGTTGTCACGTCACCGGCCACCGGTTCTCCCGGTCCGGCCCGCCGGGTGTCAGGCCACCGGCGGCCCAGGGCACCGACCCACCGGCGGTCCGGTCGTCGGACCGCCGGTGATCCCGGGTGGGGCGTCGGGAACCGGTGCCACCGGGAGGTCGACCTCCCGGTGCCGGTCAGAACTTCGGTGCGTCCGGCGCCTCGAGCAGGCCGAGTCGCAGCGCCGTCATCAGCGCCTGCGCCCGGTTGGCCGCACCCAGCTTCTCGTAGAGCTTCGAGATGTGCGTCTTGGCGGTCGACTCGCTGACGAAGAGCTGCTTGGCGATCCCGGCGACGCTCATGCCGTCGGCCAGCAGCCGGAGCACCTGGCTCTCCCGGGGGGAGAGCTGCGGGCCCGACGGGGCGAGCCGACGCTTCATCGCCTCGGCCAGGTCGGCCGCGGTGAACGCGCTGGGGGAGGAGGCGGCGTGCCGGGCGGCGGCGACGACCTCGTCGGCCGGCGCGGTCTTCGGCACGAACGCGCTCGCCCCGGCCTCCAGCGCGCCGAAGAGCTGGTCGTCCCCGGCGTACATGGTCAGCACCACGATGCCCATCGAGGCGCTGGACTTGCGCAGCGCCCGGGTCGCTTCGAGACCACTGCCGTCGGGCAGCCGCAGATCCATGATCACCACATCGGGCTGGAGCGCGCCGGCCTGGCGCACCCCCTCGGCCGCCGTGGCGGCCTCGCCGACGACCTCGAACTGCCGGTCCCGCTCGAAGGCGTGGCGCAGGCCCTTGCGGATCAGGTCGTGATCGTCGACGAGCAGGACCTTGGTACGGGTGGCCGGCATGGGACTTGTGGTCATCCTCGGGTTACTCCCCTTCTGCTGCGGTGCCGCTATCGCGCACGTTATCGCGCCGGGGCGAGGTGCCGAGTACCACCGCCACGGTCGTGCCGCTTGGTTGACGCGGTCGGATCTCCAGTCGGCCCCGGATACGTTCCGCCCTCTCCGCCATGATCGCAAGACCGTACCGCCCGTCCGGACGCTGGTCAGCGATGCCCTGACCGTCATCCGACACTTCGATCTGGGCGTACGGTGGGTCCACCTCGCAGGTGACCCAGAGGTTCGTGGCCCCGGCGTGCTTACGCGCGTTGGTGACCGCCTCCTGGGCGATGCGCAGCAGTTCCGCCTCGGTGGCGGCGGGCAGCCGGGCGGTGGACTCGTCCAGGGACAGGTGCACCCGCAGTCCGCCGGAGGCGCCGACGGTACGGGCGTACTCGGCGATCGCGGCGGCCAGCCCGCCGTGCCGGTCCACCTCGCTGCGCAGCTCGAACAGGCTCAGCCGCAGCTCGGTGATCACCCGGGTCACCTCGGCGCGCAGCGTCCGCAGCGCCTCCTCGGTCTCCTCGGCGTCGGAGTGCACCGTGGCCAGGGCGTTGTCGATGCCGTACCCGACCATGACCAGTTCCTGGGCGACCCCGTCGTGGATCTCCCGGGCCAGCCGCTGCCGTTCCTCGTTGGTGGCCAGCGAGCGTACCTCGTCGAAGAGCAGCGCCGCCTCCAGCCGCAGCGCGGCGGGCCGGGTCAGCGCGGTCACCCGGGACACCACGGGGGCCGGGTAGGCGTTGGCGGCGTCCGCCTCCAGGGTGACCAGACCGACCGTACGGACCCCGGCGACCAGGGGTACGACCAGGGCGGACACCTCACCGCCCCGGTGCGAGCGGGCCTGCGAACGGTGTGCGGTCTGCGGCTGCTGGCTGGCCCACGCGTCGGCGATCGCCGAGTCGGCGTCCAGGGTGGTCTCCCAGTCGACCCGGTCCACCCCGACCTGCGCCAGCACGACCAGTCGGCCACCGCCGCTGGCCGAGAGCACCGCGGCCCGGTCGGCGCGGGCCACCGTACGCAGCTCCTCCAGCAGGTGCTCGGAGATGCCACCCGGATCGAGGGTGGCGCCGGGCAGTTGCCGGGCGACGCTGCGCAACTGGGTGAGCAGCCGGGTCGCCTCGGCGTACGGCTGCGGTTTGCCCTCGCCGCGGACCTGCATCATCCGTTGCAGGGTGCCGGTGGCGAAGAGCCCGATCGAGGCCAGGATCAGCCACTGGAGGCAGACCGCCAGGTAGCCGATCTGACCGAGCTGCGGCCCCCCGTCGGCGGCCTCGGTGAAGGCGCCCGCGCCGAGCAGGGTGGCGGCGGCGACCGCCAGCAGGGCGACCCCCTCCCGGTGCCGGCGCTGCCAGGCGGCCACGGTCAGCGGCACGGCCAGGTACGGCAGGATGGCGGACGCGCCGAGACCGCGCAGGGTGGTCACGGCGGAGACCTGACTGGCCGCCAGGCAGACGATCACCACCTCGGCGAACCGGCCGAGTGGGGCGAGGACCCGGTGGTGGGGGGCGAGCAGGGCCGGCAGGCCGGCCACCGCGAGCAGGGCGATCCACCAGAGCTGGGCGACGTCCCGGGTGGCGATCAGGGTGAGCACGGCGACCAGCGCGAGCATCACCACGCGGGCGGCTGCCGCGAGCGGATGCGGGCGGGGTCGGACGGGTGTCGAGGCGGGCACGTGACGGATCGTAGTCAGCTCTGGTAGATGTCGGCGATCTCCGCCGCGTAGGTCTTCTGCACCACGTTCCGTTTGACCTTCAACGATGGGGTCAGTTCGCCGGTGGTCTCGGTGAAGTCGCGCGGCAGGATCCGGAAGACCTTGATCGCCTCGGCCTTGGAGACCGCCTGGTTGGCGTCGTCGATCGCGGTCTGGATCTCGGCCCGCAGCTTCTCGTCGTGGCGCAGGTCGGCCACGCTGGCGCCCTCCGGGTACCCCGCCTGGGTGCGCCACTCGGGCCACGCCTCCTCGTCCACGGTGACCAGGGCGGCGATGAACGGCTGCCGGTCGCCGACCACCACGCACTGGCTGACCAGCGGGTGGGCCCGGACCCGGTCCTCCAGCACGGCGGGCGCGACGTTCTTGCCGCCGGCCGTCACGATGATCTCCTTCTTGCGGCCGGTGATGCGGAGGAAGCCGTCGGCGTCCAACTGGCCGAGGTCACCGCTGTGGAACCAGCCGTCGGTGCCGAGCACCTCGGCGGTGGCCTCCGGGTTGCGCCAGTACCCCTGGAAGATCAGCTCACCGGCGATCAGGATCTCGCCGTCGTCGGCGATCCGGATGCTGACCCCGGGCAGCGGCCGGCCGACGGTGCCGATCCGGGTCGCGCCGACCAGGTTCGCGGCGGCGGCCGGGGAGGTCTCGGTCAGCCCGTACCCCTCCAGGATGGTCACCCCGATGCCCCGGAAGAAGTGCCCGAGGCGGGCGCCGAGCGGGGCACCGCCGGAGATGGCGTCCCGGCAGCGGCCCCCGAGCGCGTTGCGCAGCTTGCGGTAGACCAGCCGGTCGAAGACCGCGTGCTGCACCCGCAGCCGCAGGCCGGGCCCGCCCGGGGTGTCCAGCGCCTCGCTCCAGGCCACGGCGACCTGCTCGGCCCGGTCGAAGATGGCGCCCTTCCCCTCGGCCTGCGCCTTCTGCCGCGCGCCGTTGTAGACCTTCTCGAACACCCGGGGTACGGAGAGCACGAACGTGGGGCGGAAGTCCTGGAGTTCGCCGACCAGGTCCTTGACGTTGGCGCAGTGCGACATGGTGGCCCGGGCCTGCACCACGCCGATCTGGATCAGCCGGGCGAAGGCGTGCGCCAGCGGCAGGAACAGCAGCGTGGAGGCGCCCGGGTTGAACAGGTTGGGCAGTACGGGTACCGCGTTGGCGATGTCCGCGTACATGTTGCGGTGGGTCAGCACGCAGCCCTTGGGGCGGCCGGTGGTGCCACTGGTGTAGATGATCGTGGCGATGTCGTCGGCGCGGAGCCCGGCCCGCCGCTGCTCGATCTCGGCCGGGTCCACCGAGGCGCCCCCGGCCACCAGGTCGTCCAGTTCACCGAGGTCGATCTGCCAGACCCGGGTCAGCTCGGGAAGCTGGTCCCGGATGCCGGCCAGGATCAGCGCGTGCGCGTTGGTCTCCACCACGCAGGCCGCCGCGCCCGAGTCGGCGAGGATCCAGGCGGTCTGCTCCGCGCTGGAGGTCTCGTAGATGGGCACGGTCACCGCCCCGGCCGCCCAGATCGCGTAGTCCAGCAGCGTCCACTCGTACCGGGTCTTGCTCATCAGGCCGACCCGCATGCCCGGCTCCACGCCGGCGGCGACCAGGCCCCGGGCCACCGCCACCACCTCGTCGCGGAACTGCTGGCAGGTGACGTCCACCCGGGCGG
>NZ_WVUH01000320.1 GCF_017614955.1 Micromonospora echinofusca | reverse complement strand
CCCAAACAACGGCCCCGCCCCCCACCGTGACGGAGAAGACGGCGATGGCCGCCGGAGCACCGGCGGCCATCGAGGTACGGATCGGGGGAGGGGTCAGGGCTGCGGACGCTCGACGGTGCCGCGCCACGCGCCGGTCTCCTGGCCCCGGCGCTCGATGAACTTCTTGAACCGCTCCAGGTCGCCCTTGGCCCGGCGGTCGACGATGCCGAGCTTGTCGCCGGCCTGCTCCACCACACCGTGCGGCTCGAACTCCAACTGGAGGGTGACCCGGGTGTGCTCGGGGTCGAGCCGGTGGAAGGTCACCACGCCGGCCTGCTTGGTGCCCTCGGTGGAGCGCCAGGCCACCCGCTCGTCGGGCAGCTGTTCGGTGATCTGCGCGTCGAACTCCCGCTTGACCCCACCGATCTCGACCGTCCAGTGGGTCATCGTGTCGGAGAGCTGCCGGACCTCCTGCACACCCTCCATGAACTGCGGGAACTCCTCGAACTGGGTCCACTGGTCGTACGCGGTCCGCACGGGTACGGCGACGTCGACGTGTTCGGTAACACCACTCATCAGGCTTCCTCCTGTTCGTGCCGGTCGGGGTCGGGTCACGACCTCACCAGCGGCTCGTCTCGTTCTTGTGGCCGAGCGCGGCCCACACCTCGGAAACCGTCTGGAACTCGGTACCGTCGGGCAGTCGGCGCAACTCCGCGAGAATGTCGGCCGGTGCCTCGTTCTGTTCGGCGTTGCGGAGCAGGGTCTGGCGGTCACCGGGCAGCGCGGAGAGACCGATGTAGCGCCCCAACCGGCTGCGTTGCTCGACGTCGGCCGAGCTCATCCCCTTCGGGGCGCCGGTACGCAACTCGCCCGCCGGTGCCGTGGTCGGCTCCGGCTGGTCCTCCCCGGCGGGTTCCGCCTGGCGGAACTCGTCGACGCGGGACCCGGCGGTGCCCTGCACCACGCCCTTGACCTCCTGGCTCATCTGCTCGTCGAGCCGGGGTCCGTGCTTGCTGCTGCCACGTTCCATGTCTGTTGCGCTACCCGCAGGGAATGCCGATAAACGCCCGTCCCGTCACGGATCGGCGGGTTCCTTCGGTGCCAGGACAGGTTCCCCGACGTCGGTGGCCCCGCTCTGGAGCAGCCGGCCGCGCTGCACCTCGGCGTTGATCTGCACCCCGAACATCAGGGCGCAGTTGGACAGGTAGAGCCAGACCAGGAACGCGATGACCGCACCGAGGCTGCCGTAGGTCACGTCGTACGAGGCGAAGTTGCCGACGTACAGGCCGAAACCGAAGGTCACCAACGCCCAGGAGAGCAGGGCCACCGCCCCACCCACGGTCAGCCAGCGGAACCTCGGCTGCCGGACGTTCGGGGCGATCCAGAACAGCAGCGACAGCAGCAGCATCATCAGGGCGACCAGGGCCGGCCACTTGACCACCGTCCAGGTGGTCCGGGGTGCGTCGCCCAGCCGCAGCGCGTCGCCGACGGCGTCGGCGACCGGGCCGCTGACGATCAGCACCGTGGCCACCACCGCCAGCAGGACCAGGGCCACCGCGGTCAGGCCGAGCTGCAACGGGCGCAGCTTCCAGAACGGCCGTCCCTCCTCGACGCCGTAGATCGCGTTCGACGCCCGGGTGAAGGCGCCGACGTACCCGGACGCGGACCAGAGCGCGCCGAGCAGACCGAAGCTGAGCAGTACCCGCGCCGACTCCTGCTGGTCGACCACGTTCTCCAGCACGCTGGTCACCCCGTCGTTGGCGATCACCGCCCCGGCACCGACGTCCCGGGCCAGCCCGGTGATGGTGTCGATGGTCCGGGGACCGTCCGAGACCAGGCCGACCAGCGCCACGATCACGATCGCGGACGGGAAGAGGGCGAGCACCCCGTAGTACGTCAGCGCGGCGGCCCAGTCGGCGCAGTTGTCCCGGACGAAGTTCCGGCCGCTGCGGACCGCCACGCCGCGCCAGGTGGCCCAGTGGAGCTGGCGGAGCCGCCCGGGTACCGCCGTCGGCTCGGTCGTCGTTGCCATGGCCGCTCCCCGCATCACCACCGTCACGTGGCGCGGTCGGTACCCCCGGCCCGATCCGGGCAAACCGGGGTGGTGGTTTGTCCCACTCCGTCCGGGGGAACGCTTCCGGGTACACACGCACAACGCGACACCGTCAGCTAGGACGAGCGCGACGCCGTCAGCTGGGACGAGGAGGAGTCATGCCTGGACGTGAGGTCCTGCCGAGCACGCTGCGGCGGTCCCCGAAGAAGGCCCAGGACACCTGGGTCAAGACGCACGACTCGGCGGTGCAGACGTACGGCGAGGGCGAGCGGGCCCACCGGACCGCCTTCGCGGCGGTCAAGCACGAGTTCGAGAAGGTCGGCGACCACTGGGAGCCGAAGGGGCGTAAGGGCCCGAGCGACACCCAGGCCGCCGGGGGTGGCCCGGCACGCCGGGCGCCGACCGCCGGTGGGGTGGACGCGAACGCGACCAAGGAACACCTGATGGACGTGGCCCGGCAACTCGACGTCAAGGGGCGGTCCCGGATGACCAAGCCGGAACTGGTCAAGGCGATCGAGAAGGCCAACGACCGGGCCACCCGCCGGGCGCGCGGCGACTGACCCACCGCACCAGCCCTGCCGATCATGGAGTTGTGGTGGGCGTTCTGCGCCCCGGTGAGGCTTTTGTACCCACCACAACTCCATGGTCGGCGGGTTTGCCGCGTTGGGAAGCGGGTACCGGGTACATCCAGGAAAAGTGAAGCGGCCCGCTCCACCGAGTGGAGCGGGCCGCTACCTCTGTAGCCCCGACCGGATTCGAACCGGCGCTACCGCCTTGAGAGGGCGGCGTCCTAGGCCGCTAGACGACGGGGCCAGGACTTTCATTTTTCCCACCGCCCTTCCGGGCGGCTCTGCTGAACTCTATCAGAGATCCTTTCCCGCTTCCCAATCGGGCGGCGGTGCCGATCTCTGACCGAAACCAGCAACCGGTTTCCTTGCGGAAACCGGAAGCTGGGGTACCAGGACTCGAACCTAGA
Source organism: Micromonospora echinofusca (assembly GCF_017614955.1). Lineage (GTDB taxonomy): Bacteria > Actinomycetota > Actinomycetes > Mycobacteriales > Micromonosporaceae > Micromonospora > Micromonospora echinofusca_A. Next base: position 5,228 of record NZ_WVUH01000320.1, on the reverse strand, counting down.
CTAGCTGAACCAGAATCAGCCGGGCTGCCAATTACCCCATACCCCACTGGCCCCTTGCGGCGCCGGGAACGAACTTTACTCCACCCCGCACCGGCCAGCCAAATCGGATCGCCAAACCCGCCCTGAGCTGCGGTTTCACCACCCGCGCCGCCGCCCTCACCGCCGCTGGCGCCCCGGTCGGCGCCAGTCGGCATCCCCGCATCCGCGAGGGTCAGCTCGACGCCAGCACCGGGTTGGACAGTTCACCGATCCCGTCGATGCGTACGGTCACGGTATCCCCGTCCACGAGCGGACTAACCCCGGCCGGCGTACCGGTCAGCACCACGTCGCCGGGAAGCAACGTCATCACGTGCGAGATGTACGACACCAGCCCCGGCACGTCGAAGACCATGTCCTTGGTCCGGCCGAGCTGGCGTACCTCCATCTCGTCCGGGCTGCGACCCACCTCACAGCGGATCTCCAGGTCGCTGACGTCCAGCCCGGTGGTGATCCACGGCCCGATCGGGCAGAACGAGTCGAAGCCCTTCGCCCGGGTCCACTGGCTGTCCGAGCGTTGCAGGTCCCGGGCGGTCACGTCGTTGGCGCAGGTGTACCCGAAGATGGCCCGCTCGGCGGCGGCCCGGTCGGCGCGGCGGGCACCCGGTGCGCCGATCACCACCGCCAGCTCCGCCTCGTGCTCGACCTGCTTGCTGAAGATCGGCAACCGGATGGCGTCCCGGGGGCCGATCACCGACGTGGAGGGCTTGAGGAAGAGCAGCGGTTCGGCCGGTACGACGTTGCCGTGCTCGGCGGCGTGCTCGGCGTAGTTGCGCCCGACACAGACCACCTTGCTGGGCAGGATCGGCGAGAGCAGCCGGACGTCGGAGAGCGCCCAGCGGGCCGTGGTGAACCGGATCTCACCGAATGGGTGGCCCTCGATCTCGGCGATCGTCCAACCGTCCGGGCCGACCCCCGGCTCGCCCTCGACGACTCCGAACGACATTCCCTTGGCATGAGCAAAACGAGCGATACGCACGCAGTCAATCTAGCCCCATGCCGGCCCGGAACCGCTGGTGGCGCAGCCGGGCACGAGCCCGCTCACCACACAGCCGGGCACGAGCCTGCTCACCACACAGCCGGGCACCACACCGCACCCGGGCGGCGGGCACCATACCGTGCCCGCCGGATCACGGGCCGGTTTCCCGCCTTCCGGCCCGGGTCGCCACGGCATCGACCTAGCGTCGGGTTCCGGAGGTTCGTTTGTCATGCCTGCAACGACACGACACCGAATGCCAGTGGTGGTCCTCATCGGCTGCCTGGCCGCCCTGGCCGCGCCGATCGGCGGTCCGGCCGGCGCCGTCCCACCCGGGAGATACCAGGAGCCGGTACCCGGGTACCAGGAACCCCCGCCCGGATGGCGGGAGCCGGAGCCCGGATGGCGGGAGGCGCCCCCGGGGCTCGTGGAGCCGGACCCCGTCCGGGAACCGGCACCGGGCAACCCGGGCCGCCAGGAACCGGACCCCGGCCGCGAACCGGCGCCTCCGGCCCCCGGGCAGGAACCACCACCCGGCGTCCCGGGCGCACCGCAGCCGGGCCCCGGCGGGCCGGGCGCACCCGCGCCGGGAGGTGCCGTACCCGGCGGGGCCGTCCCATCCAGTGGTACGGGCACCGGCCCGTCGGGCAGCCCGTCACCCCGACCCCGGGGCACCCCCCGGGCCAAGACACCGGTACCGCCCTCGGTCAGCGTGGCCGTCGCGGGCGGCAGCACGGACACCCCGACGTACCGGATCCAGGTCCGCAACCCCGGGACGAGCCCGCTGGACACCACCGTCCGGCAGACCCTGCCCCGGGGCTCGGCGGCCACCTCGATCAGTGACGGCGGGCGGGCCACCCGGTCGGCGGACCGGGCCAACCCGAGCGAGGTCACCTGGCAGGTCACCGTCCCGGCATCCGGTACGACCACGGTACGGGCCGCGATCCGTCCGGCCCGCCCCGGGCAGGCGGTCGTCACCCCGGCCTGCGTCTACGCCCGCACCGGTGGTACCCCGTACGACTGCGCCACAGCGACCTGGCGGACGTCGGCCGCGCCCGCCGGGGACACCGCCCAGCCCGCCCCGTGGCGCCGCCCTGCGGTGTTCGGCGGCGCCCTGCTGGCCCTGGTCGCCCTCGGTGTGGGCGGCCCCTGGTGGTGGCGACGGCACCACCGGCGGGCCGCGTACCCCGCCCCGACCGGACCCGTGGACCCGGCGGCGGCCGAACGGGTACGACGCGGCACCGTGTACCCCGTCCCGTCGGCACCCCGGCCGGTCAGCCGGCGCCGCCGGCCACCGGTCTGGCTGGTGGTCACCACGGCCGCCGCGCTGCTCGCCCTGGTGGTCGGCGCGGGAGCCTGGGTGGCGACCACCCGGGTGAGCGCCATGCACGCCGGGCCACAGCCCACCAGCGGCGCCTGGGTGGGGACGGCCACCGTCGGCGCGGTGGGCAGCACCCTGCGGGAGAACGCCTTCGAGTTCACCGTCTACCGGCTCGCCTGCCCGCCCGGCGGGACCCGACGGCAGTGCGAGGCGACCGTCGGGGTACGCAACCTCACCTCGGAGAAGCAGCCCTGGCACGGCCAGTTGCAGCGGGCGTACCTGCCCGGCGGCACCTGGGTCGGCGTCGACGAGACCGCCACGCGGCTCGCCAACCAGGGGCGGGACGTGTTCGGCACCCCGGTACCGGCCGGCGGTCGCCTGCTGGCGCCCCTAGTCTTCACCGTCGACGGCCCGAACCCGCCGAGCCAACTGGAACTCCGCAGCGGGGTCTTCTCCGCCGGCGTCCGCATCAACCTCAGCTGAGGGAGGAGTGTAAGGAAGGGCCCCTTGTTAACGCTTTCGGTATAGGAAGGGCCCCTTGTTAACGCACCAGCCCCACCCGCCCAGCGTTAAGAGCGCCCGGCAATAGGGCGGTGGAGGCGAGGCGGGGCCTGGCCGAGGGTGGCAAGGCGGCGGAGGAGGCCATGCCGGTGTGGCATGGCCGACGACGACAACGCCGCCAGCCGATGCGCCGGGGCACGGCGCAGCCCGCCAGTCATACTGCCGGGCGCTCCAAGAAGGGGCCCCTGCAAACGTCGTACCCTGGCCTGGTGACCGCCGTTCCCGTCGCTCCGCCCGCCGTCGTGCTCGACCGCACGGTGCCTGCCGCCGTGCTCGGCCGCACGGAGTGGCTGGCCCGCCGGGACGCGCACACCGAGCGGGTCGACCGGTGGCTGGTACCGCATCTGGCCCGCCGCCGGCAGGGCGTCAAGCATCCGGTGGAGGATTTTCTCTTCACCTACTACTCGCACCGCCCGGCGCAGCTCCGCCGCTGGCATCCCGGCGCCGGGGTGACGTTGCGCGACGCGGATCCGGCCGGATTCGGCCCGGACTACCGGGCCACGCCCGCGGGGCTCACCCTCGACGTCGATCGGGTACGCCAGCGGCGCAACGAGTCCATCGACTGGATCCGGGACCTCTTGCAGGCCACCATGGGACGGGCGGCACATCTGGGCTGCTTCGGCATGCACGAGTGGGCGATGGTGTACCGGCAGACCCAGGACGAGGTACGCCACAACGCCTGGCCGCTACGGCTGTCGCCGGAGCGGACCGCCGCGATCGTCGAGGAGCGCGGCGTCCGGTGCAGCCACTTCGACGCGTACCGCTTCTTCACCGCCCCGGCCCGCCCGTTGAACCTGTTGAACCCGACCCGGGAGACGCAACGGGACAACGAGCAGCCGGGTTGCCTGCACGCCAACATGGACCTCTACAAGTGGGCGTACAAGCTCTCCCCGCTCGTCGGTTCGGAGCTGGTCGCCGACTGTTTCGAGCTGGCCCGGGACATCCGCACCCTGGACATGCGGGCCAGTCCGTACGATCTGGCCGCGCTCGGCTACCCGCCGGTCCGGATCGAGACCGCCGAGGGGCGGGCCGAGTACGTGGCCGCGCAACGTACCTTCGCCGAACGGGCCGCACCGCTACGGGCCCGGCTGCTCGCGGCTCTGACCGCTCTCGCCTGAGCCACTCTCGCCTGAGCCGCTCCGCATCCCGCCCCGCACGGCCTCAGCTGAGCCGAACGGGCTGGCTTCCCGTCCCCGCACCGTCCTCACCTGAGCCGAGCGGGCTGTTAACAAGGGCCCCTTCCTCTACCAAAAGCGTTAAGAAGGGGCCCTTCCTTACATCTTCAGCAAAAGATGGGTGGGACGGTGTTGGTGGCGCCGGAGCTGGCCAGGAAGCCGAAACTGGTGGACGCGCCGGCGGCGAGGGTGCCGTTCCAGCTCACGTTCCGGGCCGTGACGTCGGTACCGCTCTGTACCAGGTCGGCGTTCCAGGTCTGGCTGATCTGCTGCCCGTCGTTGAAGCTGAACCGGACGGTCCAGCCGGTGATCGGGGTGAGGCGGGTGTTGCGCACGGTCACCTCACCCTGGAAGCCGCCCTGCCACTGGTTGACGATCCGGTAGGTGGCGGTGCAGCCACCGGGTGGCGGGGTCAACGTCGTGGTGGGCGTGGGCGACACCGTGGGCGACACGGTGGGCGTGGGCGACACGGTCGGTGACACCGTCGGCGTGGGGGTGGGCGTCATCCCGTCCAGTGCGGCGACCAGCGGCGGGTACCACCGGTCGGACATCTTCTGGTCTCCGGCGGCGTTCGGGTGCACGCCGTCGTAGGTGTCGGTGGCGGTGCTGAAGCCGGTCCACTGGTCGACCACGACGATCGGGGACTGTGCGGTGGTCTTGCCGGCCGCCCAGCCGTCGATGGTGCTGTTGAGGGCCACGGTGCGCTGTCCGCACTCGGCGCAGCTGGCCGGGGCCATCGGGATGATCTTCGCGACGAGGATCTTCATGGCCGGGTTGCTGGCCCGCATCTGGTCGACCAGTCTGCTGTACGCGGTGAGGATGGTGGCCGGCGGGATGTTGCTCCACACGTCGTTGGTGCCGAAGTGCATCAGCATGATGTCCGGTTGGGTGGCCGACAGCCAGCCGGGCAGGAGGTTCTGGTTGGCCACGTTGGTGACCAGGTAGCCGCCGTGCCCTTCGTTGTCCCCGTCGTGCGGCTGGCCGCAGCCCTGCGGGCCGAGGGTGCCGACGAAGTCGATGCCGGTGTGGCCGGTGCTCTGCAACCTGTTCCAGAGCAGGGATCGCCAGCAGCCGGGTGAGCCGGTGATGGAGTCACCGAGCGGCATGATCCGGACCGGGTCGGCGGCGGCGCCGGCTCCGGGGGCGGCAATCCCCGGGG
>NZ_WVUH01000031.1 GCF_017614955.1 Micromonospora echinofusca | reverse complement strand
ACGTCGCCCAGGAACTCAACGGCCGCCCACGACAGACGCTCGGCTGGGACAACCCAGCCGAGCGTCTGCGTGATCTACTGACAACCACATAAGCCATCAGGTGTTGCGACGACCCCCAGAAACCGCCCTACCGAAAGCGATAACAGGGGGCCCTTCCTAACCGCACCTACCGCAGGTACGACTCGACGGCGTCGGCCGCCCGGTCGACGCCCCCGTCGGCGCGTACCCGGTCCCGCAGCGCGCCCAGCCGGCGACGCACTTCGGGGTCCGACGCGACTTCGTCGACGGCTTGGCGCAGCGACTCTGCGGTCACCTGGTCGGTGGGCAGGTGCCGGCCGACGCCCAGCTCGACGAGCCGGTCGGCGTTGCCGAACTGGTCCACCGCCTGCGGGATAGCCACCGTGGGCACCCCGAACCAGAGAGCCTCGGTGCAGCCGCCCATCCCGGCGTGGGTGACGAACGCCGACGCGGCGGCGAGCACGGCGAGCTGCGGCACCCGACGGTGCACCTCGACGTTCTCCGGTAGCTCACCGAGGTCGGCCGGATCGACGTGCGCGCCGATCACCAGCACCACGTGCCAGTCCGAGTCGGCGAAGCCGGCCACGCAGGCCCGGTACACCGGAAGCTGGTCGGTGAAGGCGGTACCGAAGGAGACTAGGAGCACCGGTCGGTTGTCCGCCGGGGGCGTCCAGCTGGTGTCGGCGAGCCGGTCGGGGTCCAGGCACGGTCCGACGAAACGCACCGACGGCGGTACCCGGTCGGCGTGCGGCTGCATGGGCCGGGGGATCAGCGACAGCACCCGCTCCGGAAAGGTGATCCACCGCTGGGCGTCGACGTCGATGCCGTTCGCCGCCAGCCAGCGGTCGTAGGTGGCGAAGTAGTCCCGGCCGCTCGCCGACGCCCGCAACGCGTCGTAGAAGTCGGCCATGTCGTCCTCGTACCCCGCCCAGGCGACCATGGTCGGGGAGAGCTGCACCGCCGGTACCCCGAACCGGGTGGCCAGGACCGGACCGGCCAGCCCGCCGATGTCGTACAACACCAGGTCGGGACGGTCGTCGGCGAACCGGTCGAGCAGCCGGGGCAGTACGGCCATCCCCTCGTCGAGGAAGATCCGCATCGCCGAGCCCGGGTCGTCCGGCCAGCCGCGCTCACCGAGCGGCAGCAGCGACGGGTGCGGTACCGGCTCGGCGCCGGTCGGGGTGACCAGTTCGACCAGCGACTCACCGACGACGTAGCTGACCCGGTGGCCCCGGTCGACGAGTTCGCGGACGAGGGCCAACGAGGGGTAGATGTGGCTCGGCGCCGTGCAGCCGGCCATCAGGATGTGGGAACGCGCACGCATGGAATGGTCCTGTCGTGTCGGAGGAACGGGACATCGTCCGGCGGCGACACGGGTGACCCGCGACGGCGGCTACGGCCGTCGCGGCAACGACCGGTCGTTCACACGACCGGCGGGGTACGCCGCCTCAGGCGGCGATGCGCGTGCGGATGAATGCGTAACCCATGATCGGGACCCTAGCCCGGCTCGACCGGTCGCACCACCGCATTACCGGGCCCGGGTGTTAGGAAGGGCCCCTTCCTCTACCGAAAGCGATAAGAAGGGGCCCTTCCTTACACCTCAGGCGCCGCGCAGGGTGGCGCCGAGCCGGGCGGCGGCCTCGGCCACTGCGGCGTCCCGGGCGGCCACCGCCTCCTCGACGGTCAGCGTCCGGTCCGGGGCCCGGAAGGTGAGCTTGTACGCCAGCGACTTGCGGCCCTCGCCGAGCTGCGCGGAGGCGTACACGTCGAACAGGCGCACCGCTTCGAGCAGGTCACCGGCACCGTCGACGAGCGCCCGCTGCACGTCTGCGGCCGGGGTGTCGGCGTCGACCACGAGGGCCACGTCGATCAGCGCCGGCGGGAACCCGGAGATGTCGGGTGCCGGCACCGTCGCCGCCGCCGGCACCGCGTCCAGGTTCAGCTCCATGGCACTGGTCCGCCGGGGCAGTTCCAGGCTGGAGACGACCGCCGGGTGCAGTTCCCCGGCGTGCCCGACGACCGCGCCGTCGACCAGGATCTCCGCGCACCGGCCGGGGTGCCAGGGGGCGTACCCGGCGGACCGGACCGCGACCCGGTCGGCGGAGAGGCCGGCGGCGGCGAGTACCACCCGGGCCGCCTCGACCGCGTCGGCCCAGCCGGCGGCACGACCAGCACCCCACCAGCCACCCGGCTCGATGTCCCCGGCGAGCACCACGGCGACGTGCCGGGGCTGGTCGGGCACGGTCGCGTCGGCGGCGGCGAACTCGGCGTCGGTCGGTCGCCGGTCGACGCCCATGACCGGCGGGGTACCGGCACCGGCGCGCGGGTGGAAGACCGTGCCGATCTCGTACAGCGCCAGGTCCCGCTGGCCCCGGCCCAGGTTGCGCTTGAGCACCCCGAGCAGCGGGCCGAGCAGGCTGGTCCGCATCAGCGGTTCGGTGTCGGCGAGCGGGTTGGCCAGCCGGACCGCCGACCGGCGAGGGTCGTCGGCGGGCAGCCCGAGCAGGTCGGGCAGCTCGGGGCTGACGAACGGGTACGCCAGCACCTCGACGTAACCCTGCTCGGCCAGGGCCCGGGCCACCGACCGGTGCCGGCGCTGACCGGCGGTGAGGCCCCGGCCGGGGGGCGCGACGGGCAGCACGCTGGGCACCTCGTTGTACCCGTCGAGCCGGGCGACCTCCTCGACCAGGTCGGCCGGGTCGGTGAGGTCGGGACGCCAGCTCGGCGGGGTGACCACGAGCGCGGTACCGCCGCCGGTGGCTGCCGCGTCGACCGGACCGGCGGCCGCAGCGGCAGCCACGCCGACCGATCCGGGGTCCTCGGCGAGCCGGTCCGGACCGGTGGTGACGGTGCACCCGACCGCCTCCAGCAGGGCGACCACCCGCTCCGGCGGGTACGCCACGCCGATCCGTCGGGCGGGCAGGTCGACCGGGAGGCTGACCGGGGTGTTCGGCCGGACGTGGTCGAGGTCGAGGATCTCCGTGCCGGCCGTACCGCCACCGTGCGTGGTGAGCAGTTGCACCGCCCGTTCGATGGCGACCAGCGGCAGGGCCGGGTCGACGCCCCGTTCCCAGCGCTTCGCCGCCTCGCTGAACAGCTTGTGCCGGCGGGCCGTCCGGCCGACCATCACCGGATCCCAGTGCGCGGCCTCGAAGAGCACGTTCACGGTACCGGCGACCACCTCGCTGGTCTGGCCGCCCATCACGGCGGCCAACGAGATCGGCCCGCTGTCGTCGCAGATCACCATGTCCTCGGCGACCAGTTCCCGGGTCACCCCGTCCAGGGTGGTCAGCTTCTCCCCCGCCGTGGCCCGGCGGACCACCAGCGGGCCGGTGAGCCGGTCGGCGTCGAAGGCGTGCATCGGCTGGCCGAGTTCCAGCATGACGTAGTTGGTGATGTCCACCGGCAGCGAGATGCTGCGGATACCGGCGACGGTGAGCCGCTGCTGCATCCACCCGGGGGTGGGCGCGGTCGGGTCGACCCCGCGCACCATCCGGGCGGCGAACCGGTCACAGCCGACGGTGTCCTGCACCTCGACCGGGTACGCCGGCTCAGCGGTCGCCCCGGGGGCGGGGAGCAGACCGGGGTCGTGGAACGGCACGCCGAGGGCGTGCGACAGCTCGCGGGCGATGCCGCGCACGCTCATCGCGTACCCCCGGTCCGGGGTGATCTCGATCTCGACCACGACGTCGTCCAGCCCGACGACGGCGCGGGCGTCGTCACCGGGGCGGGCCGGGGTGTCGGCGGGGAGCACGATGATCCCGGAGTGGTCGTCACCGAGCCCCAGTTCCATCGCCGAGCAGATCATGCCGTTGGAGTTGCGGCCGTACGTCTTGCGCGCGCCGATGGCGAAGCCGCCGGGGAGCACCCCGCCGGGGAGGATCACCACGACCCGGTCGCCGGGGGCGAAGTTACGGGCACCGCAGACGATCTCCTGCGGCTCACCGGTGCCGTTGGCGGCACCGACGTCGACCCGGCAGAACCGGATGGGCTTCTTGAAACCGGTCAGTTCCTCGATGTCCAGGACCTGACCGACCACCAGGGACCCGGTGACCGTGGCTCCCAGGTCCACCACCGACTCGACCTCCAGGCCGAGGTCGACCAGGGCCTGCTCCAGGTCCCCGGGGGTGAGGTCGGCGGGCAACTGGACGTGCTCACGCAGCCAGGAAAGCGAAACTCGCATTGTTCAGACCACCGTCTCCGTTACTCGTTGCCGCATCCCGCTACGCCTCGACCCCGAACGCGCGGGTGAACCGCACGTCGCCCTCCACCATGTGCCGCATGTCGCTGACCCCGTTGCGGAACATCAGGGTGCGCTCGATGCCCATGCCGAAGGCGAATCCGGAGTAGACCTCCGGGTCGATGCCGCAGGCCCGCAGCACCCGGGGGTTGACCATGCCGCAGCCGCCCCACTCGACCCAGCGGGGACCGTCGCGGTGCTCCGGGAACCAGACGTCGAACTCGGCGGACGGTTCGGTGAACGGGAAGTAGTGCGGGCGCCACCGGGTCCGCGCGCCCGCGCCGAACATGGCCCGGGCGAAGTGATCGAGGGTGCCCCGCAGGTGGGCCATGGTGATGCCCTTGTCGACGACCAGCCCTTCCACCTGGTGGAAGACCGGGGTGTGGGTGGCGTCCAGTTCGTCGGTGCGGTAGACCCGCCCGGGGCAGACCACGTAGATCGGCGGGGTGCGGGTCAGCATGGTGCGCGCCTGCACCGGCGAGGTGTGGGTCCGCAGCACCAGACCGGACCCCTCGGCCGTGCCGTCCGGCGCGGCGACGTGGAAGGTGTCCATCAGGCCCCGGGCCGGGTGGTCGGCGGGGATGTTCAACGCGTCGAAGTTGGTCCACTCCAACTCGACCTCGGGCCCCTCGGCGACCTCGTAGCCCATCGCCACGAACAGGTCGCTGATCTGCTCCATCAGGGAGGTCAGCGGGTGCCGGGCGCCGCGCGGGCGGCGGTCGTACGGGACGGTGACGTCGACCCGTTCCTCGACCAGGACCCGCTCGGCCCGTTCCTGCTCCAGGACCTCGGAGCGGGCGGCGAAGGCCGACTCGATCAGTCGGCGGGCCTCGTTGACCCGCTTACCGGCGTCGGCTTTGGCGGCCGGTGGCAGCGCGCCGATCTCGCGGCGGGCCAGCGAGACCGGGGCCCGGTCGCCGAGGTGCTGGTGCCGCAGGGCGGCGAGCGCATCGAGGTCGGCGGCGGCGGCGAAGGCCTTCCCGGCCTCGGCGACGGCGTCGTCCAACGCGCTCTGGTCCAGCAGGGCGACCTGCTTCGGGTCGTACGGATCGTTGCGGTAGCTCATGGCGTACGGGCACTCCCTCACGGCGGGGCCGACCCTGACGGGTGGCGAAGGCGAGTTTACGGACGCGCGGCTGTGCCGCAGCCCGCCGGTGGGAGGGTGCGCAGGGTCAGGTCAGCCCCGCCGCCCGCCGGGACCGGCGGGCTGGCTAAACGAACGCTGCTGCGCGTTCATCATCTGGACGACTCCCTGGCCTATCGAAGTGCTCTGGCTGAAGCGTACAGGCAGACGGCTGCGGCGGCAGCCAGGTTCAGGCTCTCCGCGCGCCCGTGCAGCGGTACCCGGACCCGGGCGTCGGCGGCGGCGGCCAGGTCGGCGGGGAGGCCGTGCGCCTCGGAGCCGAACAGCCAGGCGGTCGGTGCGGCCAGGGCACCCGCATCGGCCAGGTCGTCCAGGTCGGTGTCGCCGTGGCCGGTGGCGGCCAGGACCCGCAGTCCGGCCGCCCGCAGCGCGTCGAGGACCGGGTACGGGTCACCGGCGCGGACCACGTCGACGTGGAAGAGGCTGCCGGCGGAGGCGCGGACCGCCTTGCCGTTGTACGGGTCGACGGTGTCCCCGGCGAAGACGACCGCACCGGCGCCGGCCGCGTCGGCGGTACGCAGCACCGTGCCGGCGTTACCGGGGTCACGGATCCCGGCCAGCACCGCGACCAGTCGGGTGGTGGGGGCCAGCGCGGCGGCCAGCGGGACGTCCAGGTGCCGGCAGACGGCGACCAGGCCCTGCGGGGCGACCGTCTCGGCCAGCGCGGCGAGTGCCTCGTCGGTGACCGGAGAGACGGGTACGCCCGCCCGGGCGGCCCGGCCGGCGAGGTCGGCGTACCGGTCGAGGGCGGCCGGGGTGCCGAAGAGTTCGGTGACCAGGTCGGGCCGGTCGAGGGCCTCCCGGACCGCCTGGGGCCCTTCGGCGAGGAACCGGCCGGTGGTGTCCCGGTCCCGGCGACGCTGGAGTCGACGGGCGGCGACCACCCGGGGCGTACGGGGTGTGAAGAGCACGGGATGTGGCTCCATGACGTGGTCGAGGCGCCCCCCGGACGCTGGTGACGGCACGGGGGACGCCTCGGTCAGGTACGGCGGGATCAGGCGGCCTGGGCCGCCGCGCCACCGGTGCCCTCGGCCGCGACCGCGGCCCGGGCCACCTCGACGATGGCGGCGAACGCCGCGGCGTCGTTGACGGCCAGGTCGGCCAGGATCTTCCGGTCGACCTCGACCCCGGCCAGCTTCAGGCCCTGGATGAGGCGGTTGTAGGTCAGCCCGTTGGCGCGGGCGCCCGCGTTGATCCGGGTGATCCAGAGCTGCCGGAAGTCGCCCTTGCGGTCACGACGGTCCCGGTAGGCGTACTGCATCGAGTGCAGCACCTGCTCCTTGGCCTTGCGGTACAGCCGGGAGCGCTGACCACGGTAGCCGCTGGCGGTCTCCAGCAGGGTACGACGCTTCTTCTGGGCGTTCACAGCCCGCTTGACGCGTGCCATCTCGAGTTACTCCTTCAGTCCGGGTTGGCGCGCGTCAGCGGCCGAGCAGCTTCTTGATTCGCTTGACGTCGGCCTTGGCCAACTCGACCGTGCCGGTCAGCCGGCGGGTCTGGGTGGAGGGCTTCTTCTCCAGGTTGTGACGCAGACCGGCCTGCTGGGCCACGATCTTGCCACGGCCGGTCACCTTGACCCGCTTGCCCATACCCGTGTGGCTCTTCATCTTCGGCATGTGAAACGTCTCTCCCCTGTTACTCGCCGGTGGTCCCGGCGGGTCCGGCCGCCTCGGCCGGCGGTGCCTCGGTCAGCGGTGCCTCGGCAGCGCTGGCCTCCCGCTCGCGCGCCGATCCCGCCCGGGCCGCCGTGGCGGAGGCCTTGACGGCTCGGTGCGGAGCCAAAACCATGATCATGTTGCGACCGTCCTGCTTCGGAGCGGCCTCGACGTACCCCAGCTCCGAGATCTCGGACTCGAGCCGGCGCAGGAGCCGGTAGCCCAGCTCCGGGCGGCTCTGCTCCCGACCGCGGAACATGATTGTCACCTTGACCTTGTCGCCGGCCTTGAGGAACCGCACCACGTGACCCTTCTTGGTCTCGTAGTCGTGCGGGTCGATCTTCGGCCGGAGCTTCATCTCCTTGATGACGGTCTGCTGCTGGTTACGCCTGGCTTCGCGCGCCTTGAGTGCACTCTCGTACTTGAACTTGCCGAAGTCCATGAGCTTGCACACCGGCGGGCGCGCCATCGGCGCAACCTCGACCAGGTCCAGGCTGACGTCCGCGGCCAGCTGCAGGGCGCGCTCCAGTGGGACGATGCCCACCTGCTCGCCCTCGGGGCCGACCAGTCGGACCTCACGTGCCCGGATCTGCTCGTTCACGCGTGGTTCGACGCTGATGGGGCCTCCTCGAGTCCGAAATCTCCACAGGTGCGACCCCGCGCGCTCCCGGGTGGGAGCGACCCGGAAAGCAGAAGGCCCCGGCGCATGCCAGGGCCCGCTCGACCGGTCGGCACGATCCAATGATCGCGCATCCGGCACGGAAATAATTCCGAACCGGTGACCGGACCCGGACACCGTGGGTGACTCGGGTGGGAGCAGGCGCTCCGCTTCATGGCTGCGTGGGCGAAAGCCCGCAGCCTGGTCGACCGGACAACACTACCACCTGCGCCCGGGTCCACCCAGCCAGGGCCCGTTGCGTCAACCGCCGACCCGGGCGGTTACGTCACCGCCAGCCAGGGCGGTGTCACGTCAACCGCCGGCCAGGGCGGTCAGCCGGTCCTGGTGCAACCGGCGCAGCGCCCGCACCCCGGCCACCGCCAGCTCGCGGTCGGCGGCCTGCAGGGCCACCATCGGTACCAGGTCGTCGTCGTGCAGCTCCAGGCTCGCCCACGGGGCGCCCCGGTCGAAGCGCACCCCCCGGACGACCTCCCAGGGCAGCTCGTACGAGCCGATCACGTTGCGGACCCGGATCCCCCGGGTGTCCGCCTCGACGCGGGGCCGGGTGAGCAGCAGCACACCGAGCGCGCCGAGCAGCCCGAGCCCGACCATGGCGACCTGGTCGCCGCGTTGGAAGGTGCCGAAGCCGTTGCCGGTCGAGCCGGTCATCGCGGTGGCCGAGACGCTGGCGACCAGCACCAGCGCCACGGCAACGGACCAGCACACCACCCGGATCCGGCGGGGTCGCAGGCGTACGACGTCGGAATCGCTCACCCGACCAGTCTGCCATCCGGTTCGGCCGGCTCGGTCGGTACGACCGGCTCCGACCGTCGACGCCGGCCGACGCCGGCGACGACGACCGCCACCAGGGTGAGCACCGCACCGGCCAGCACCGGCAGACCGGGCCCCGGCCCGGTCGGCACCACCGCGTCCAGCAGCAGCGCACCGGCCAGCTGCCCGGCCACCAGGGCCAGACCGGTGCGCAGCACCCCCACCGAGCGGACCCCGACCAGCAGCGCCGCCACGATCGCCACGCCACACAGGCCGCCCAGGTAGAGGTACGGCTGCGCCGGCCAGGGCAACCCGGCCAGGTTGCCGAACGCACCGGCCAGGGCGGCGACGGCGAGGATCACCGGGGTACCGACGGCGAAGTTGACCACGGTGGCCGCCGGCCCGCCGACGACCGCGCCGACCCGGCCGTTGAGCGCGGCCTGCCCGGCGACCGCGATCCCACCGGCCACGGCGAGCAGTACCGGCCCCACCGCCAGGTCGCCGAGCGGCCGACCGATCTGGGCCAGCGCGACCGCGCCGACACCGAGCAACGCGCCGGTCAGCCGGGCGGGGGTGAGCGCCAGTCGGCCGGCCGGCGCCAGCCCGGTCCGGTCGACGGCCAGCCCGCCGAAGCTGTTCCCGGCCACCTGGGCGATGGTGAACAGGGCCACCCCGAGCACCGGTACGACGTAGCTGGCGACCACCACGATCACCGCGCCGCCCAGCCCGCCGAGGTACGCCCACCAGGGCAGGCCGGCGTGCCGCAGCCCGGTGAGCGCGGCGCGTACCGGCCGGGCCAGCAGCAACCCGACGCCGATCACCAGGCAGCCGCCCAGGTTGTTGACCACCGCGCCGATCATCGGACTGCCGACCCGCTCGCCCAGCTCCGCGTTGACCAGGCCCTGCGCGGCGGAGGCCACCCCGCCGAGGACGACCAGTCCGAGGGCCAGCCAGCCCGGCAGGACACCCCCGCCGGTCGGGCGGGGGCCTCCGGCCGGACGGCGTCTCACAGCCGGCAGGCGTGGATGTTGGTGACCAGGATGGCCCGGGCCCCGAGGTCGTAGAGCTCGTCCATCATCCGGTGCACGTCGTCGCGGCGGACCATCGCCTGCACCGCCACCCAGCCCTCCCGGTGCAGCGGGGAGATGGTCGGCGACTCGATGCCCGGGGTCAGGCCGGTGGCCTGCTCCAGCAGGTCGGCGCGGACGTCGTAGGCGAGCATCACGTACCGGCGGGCGACCAGGACGCCCTGGAGCCGGCGGAGCAGCTGGTCGGCCTGGGCGCAGCCGGGGGCACCGGTGCGCCGGACCAGCACGGCGGAGGAGTGCAGCAGTGGCTCACCGAAGACCACCAGCCCGGCCTGGCGCAGGGTGGCTCCGGTCTCGACGACGTCGGCGATGACGTCGGCCAGGCCGAGCCGGACGGCGTTCTCCACCGCCCCGTCCAGCCGGATGATCTCCGCTTTGACGTCCTGTCCGGCGAGGTGCCGTTCGACCACGCCCGGGTACGCGGTGGCGATCCGGTGCCCGCCGAGGCTGTCCAGCGAGCCGATCCGGTCCGGACGGGCGGCGAACCGGAAGGTGGCCCGGCCGAAGGAGAGGTCGATGACCTCCTCGGCCGGGGCGCCGGAGTCGACCAGCAGGTCCCGGCCGGTGATGCCGAGGTCCAGGTCGCCGGAGCCGACGTAGGTGGCGATGTCCCGGGGACGCAGGTAGAAGAACTCGACGTCGTTGCCCTCGTCCCGGCAGACGAGGTCCTTGCTGTCGGTGCGCTGGCGGTAGCCCGCCTCGCGCAGCATGGCGGCGGCCGGTTCGGCCAGGGTGCCCTTGTTGGGAATGGCGACGCGCAGCATCGAGTGCTCCTTACGAAAGGATCGGATCCGGTCGTCGGGTGGGGCACTCACAGATGTCGGTAGACGTCCTTCAGGTCCAGGCCGGTGGCGAGCATCAGCACCTGCGCCTGGTACAGCAGCTGGGAGATCTCCTCGGCGGCCCGTTCCGGGCCCTCGTGCTCGGCCGCCATCCACGCCTCGGCCGCCTCCTCGACGACCTTCTTGCCGATCGCGTGCACCCCGCGCTCCAGCGCGGCCACCGTCGCCGAGCCCGGAGTGCCGGCTGCGGCCTTCGCCTGCAACTCGGCGAACAGCTCCTCGAACGTCTTCACGGGATCCGATTCTCGCAGCCGGCCGATCGGCACCGGGGCACCGGGGCACCCCCGTTCCACCTTCCCTACCCGGCCGGTGGGTTACTGTATGGATGCCTGTCGAGATCACGCCTATGCTGTCCGCCATGGCCCGCCGCGCTCCGGTCGCCGCCGCGACCGTCACCGCCGTCACCGCTGTCCTCGCCGCGCTCACCGCGTGCGCCCCCCAGAGCGACGACCCGGCCCCGGAGCCGGCCCGCGCCTCCTGCACGAAGGACGACCTGCGCACCCGCACACCGGGGCGGCTCACCATCGCCACCGACGAGCCGGCGTACGAGCCGTGGTTCAAGGACAACAAGCCGGAGAACGGCGAGGGCTTCGAGGCGGCCGTCGCCTACGCGGTGGCGGAGCAGCTCGGGTACGCCCGCAGCGACGTCACCTGGGTCCGGGTCCGGTTCGACAACGCGATCGCACCGGGGCCCAAGGAGTTCGACTTCGACATCAACCAGTTCTCCATCACCGAGGCACGCAAGCAGGCGGTCGACTTCTCCACGCCGTACTACCTGGCCCGGCAGGCGGTGATCGCGCTGAAGTCCTCGAAGATCGCGGGCAGGCGGTCGCTGGCCGACCTGCGCACGGCCCGGCTCGGCGCCCAGGTCGGGACGACCAGCTACCAGGCGATCACCGAGATGATCAAGCCGACGGTCAGGCCGCAGGTCTACAACAGCAACGACGACGCCAAGAAGGCGTTGCAGAACGGGCAGGTGGACGGGATCGTGGTCGACCTGCCGACCGCCTTCTACATCACCGGGGCGGAGCTCACCGACGCCACCATCGTCGGGCAGGTGCCGCAGGTGGGCGTACCGGAGGCGTTCGGCCTGCTGCTGGACAAGAACTCCCCGCTGACCTCCTGCGTCAGCCGGGCGGTCGGTCAACTGCGCGACACCGGTCGGCTCACCGAACTCGAAGGGCGTTGGCTGGCCCAGGCAGCCGGGGCCGTCGAGCTGACGTGACGCTGACCGCGCACGTCCCCTCCGCGGTCCAGCGCCGCCGGCTGGCGTACCGGCGCCGGCAGACCGTCCGCTCGGTGCTGGTCGCCGCGGCGTCGACCGCGGTGCTGGGTACCCTGCTGGTGGTCGCGGTGACCGGGGCGCCCGGCTGGGACCGGGTCCGGCGGTCCTTCCTGGATCCGACGATCGCCCGGGACGCGCTGCCCGACGTGCTGACCGGGCTCTGGCTCAACCTGCGGCTGCTGGTCTGCTGCGCGGTCGGCGCGCTGCTGCTCGGGCTGCTGGTGGCGCTGCTGCGGACCCTGCGCGGGCCGGTCTTCTTCCCGGTCCGGGCGCTGGCCGCCGGGTACACGTACACCTTCCGGGGCCTGCCGCTGATCATCGTGCTGTACCTGCTGACCCTCGGTGTGCCGGGCCTGCGGCTGGCCGGTACCCCGTCGGTGCTGGTGCTCGGTGCGCTCGCGCTGATCGTCACCTACGGCGGCTACCTGGCCGAGGTGTTCCGCGCCGGCATCGAGTCGGTGCACCCGAGCCAGTTCGCCGCCGCCCGCTCGCTGGGGCTCACCTACCGGCAGGCGATGCGGCACGTGATCCTGCCGCAGGCGGTCCGCCGGGTGGCCCCGCCGCTGCTCAACGACGTGGTGGCGTTGCAGAAGGACGTCGGGCTGGTCTCCCTGGCCGGGCCGATCGACGCGGTCCGGGCAGCCCAGATCGCCACCGCCGAGAGTTTCAACTACACGCCGTACATCGTCGCCGGGGTGCTGTTCGTGCTGCTCGCGATCCCGCTGATCGCGGTCACCGACTGGGTGACGCTGCGCGCGGCCCGCCGGGCCGGGAGGTGACCGCCGTGCCGCCGGTGCTGACCTGCCGTGGGGTACGCAAGGAGTTCGGTGGCCAGCCGGTGCTGGCCGACCTCGACCTGACCGTCGCCGAGCACGAGGTGGTGGCGCTGATCGGCGCCTCCGGCTCCGGCAAGTCGACCCTGTTGCGCTGCGTCAACCTGTTGGAGGAGATCGACGACGGGGTCATCGAGTTGGACGGCGAGGACATCTCCGATCCCCGGGTCGACCCGGACCGGGTACGCCGCCGGATCGGGATGGTGTTCCAGTCGTACAACCTCTTCCCGCACCTGAGCGTGCTGGCCAACATCACCCTGGCGCCCCGCCGGGTGCACCGGCGCGACCGCGCCGAGGCGGAGGCACAGGCCCGTGACCTGCTGGCCCGGGTGGGGCTGGCGGACAAGGCGGACGCCTACCCGGACCGGCTCTCCGGCGGGCAGCAGCAGCGGGTGGCGATCGTCCGGGCCCTGGCCAACTCGCCCCGGCTGATGCTGCTCGACGAGATCACCTCGGCACTCGACCCGGAACTGGTCGGTGAGGTGCTGGCGATGGTCCGGGACCTGAAGGCGGACGGGATGACCATGGTGCTGGCCACCCACGAGATGGGCTTCGCCCGGGACGTCGCCGACCGGGTCTGCTTCCTCGACGGTGGCCGGGTGATCGAGCAGGGCCCGCCGGAGCAGGTGCTCGGCGAGCCCGTCCAGCCACGTACCCGGCAGTTTCTGCGCCGGATCATCGACGCCGGCCGGCTCTGAGCGACGGCCCGTCGTCCACGCCGTGGACCCGTTGGCCCGCGCCCCGGCCCGGATCGCCCCCGGGCCGGGCCGGCTGTCCGCGCCGCCGGCCCGGGTGGTCCCCGGGCCGGGCCGACGTCACAGCGAGCGGATCGCCAGCGCGGCGTCCAGCGCGGCCACGGTGGCCGCCCAGCCCTTGTCCTCGGCGGAGCCGGGCAGTCCGGCCCGGTCCCGGGCCTGCTCGATGGTGTCGACGGTGAGTACCCCGTGCGCCACCGGTTTGCCGGTGTCCAGGGCCACCCGGGTCAGCCCGTCGGTCACCGACCGGCAGACGTAGTCGAAGTGCGCGGTCGCACCCCGCACCACCACGCCGAGGGCGACCACCACGTCGCAGCGGCCGGCCAGCGCCTGGGCCACCACCGGCAGCTCCACCGAGCCGGCGACCCGCAGTACCACCGACTCCGCGCCGCACTTCTCGGCCGCCGCCACCGCCCGCTCCACCATGTGGTCGGTCAGCTCGCCGTGCCACCGGGCGGCCACCACCCCGACGGTCAGCCCGGTGGCGTCGACCGCCTCGACCCCCGGTTCCCCGAAACCCGCCACTACGCCGATCCTTCCGCGATCTCGTCCAGTTCGTCGAGCAGATGCCCCATCCGGTCCCGCTTGGTCCGCAGGTAACGCACGTTCTCCGGGTGCGGGCGTACCGGCAGCCCCTCCCGCCCGCTGATGGTCAGCCCGTACCCCTCCAGCCCGGCCCGCTTGGCCGGGTTGTTGGTGAGCAGCCGCATCGAGCGGACCCCGAGGTCGTAGAGGATCTGCGCCCCGGTGCCGTAGTCCCGGGCGTCGGCTGGCAACCCCAGCTCCAGGTTGGCGTCCACGGTGTCCCGGCCCAGGTCCTGCAACTGGTACGCCTGGAGCTTGTGCAGCAGCCCGATGCCACGTCCCTCGTGGCCACGGACGTAGAGCACCACCCCGCGCCCCTCCTGGGCGACCCGGGCCAGGGCGGCGTTGAGCTGCGGGCCGCAGTCGCAGCGCAGCGAGCCGAACACGTCGCCGGTGAGGCACTCGGAGTGCACCCGGACCAGCACGTCCGCCCCGTCGCCGATCTCGCCGTAGACCAGCGCGACGTGCTCGGCGCCGTCGTAGTGGGTGCGGTACCCGACCGCCTGGAACACCCCGTGCGGGGTGGGCATCCGGGCCGAGGCGCCCTGCTCGACCTGCTTCTCCGTCCGGCGCCGGTGGGCGATCAGGTCGGCGATGGTGACCAGGGTCAGCGCGTGTTCGGCGCAGAACTTCTCCAGGTCCGGCAGGCGCATCATGGTGCCGTCGTCGTTGACCAGCTCGCAGAGCACGCCGGCCGGCCGCAACCCGGCGAGCTGGGTCAGGTCGACCGCGGCCTCGGTGTGCCCGGGTCGACGCAGCACGCCGCCCGGTCGGGCGCGCAGCGGCACCACGTGCCCGGGGCGGGCCAGGTCGGCCGGCCCGGTGGCCGGGTCGGCGAGCAACCGGATGGTGTGCGCCCGGTCGGCCGCCGAGATACCGGTGCTCACCCCCTCCCGGGCGTCCACCGTGACCGTGTACGCGGTGCCCCGCCGGTCCTGGTTGGTGTGGTACATCGGCGGCAGGTCCAGCCGCTCGCAGTCCTCCTCGGTCAGCGGCACGCAGATGTAGCCGGAGGTGTGCCGGACCATGAACGCGAGCAGTTCCGGGGTGGCCAGTTCGGCCGCGAAGATCAGGTCGCCCTCGTTCTCCCGGTCCTCGTCGTCGACCACGACGACCGGCCGGCCGGCGGCGATGTCCGCCACCGCCTGTTCGATGGTGCCGAAACTGCTGGTCATGCCAGGGCCTCCGGAAGGATGGACGGGATCGGGACGTGGGTGGACGGGGTGCCGACGCGGTCGCCGAGCAGTCGTTCCACGTACTTGGCCAGCACGTCGACCTCCAGGTTGACCGGGTCGCCGGGCTGCCGTCGGCCGAGCGTGGTGAGCGCGCAGGTGGTGGGGATCAGCCCCACCGAGAACCAGTCGGACCCCACCGCCGCCACGGTCAGCGACACGCCGTCGACGGTGATCGAGCCCTTCTCGACGACGTACCGGGCCAGCGGCGCCGGCAGGTCGAAGGTGACCGTCTCCCACTGCTCGGCGGGCTCCCGGTCACGGACCCGGCCCACCCCGTCGACGTGTCCCTGCACGAGGTGACCGCCGAGCCGGCTGCCGAGGGTGGCGGCCCGCTCCAGGTTGACCGGGTCACCGGCGGTGAGCGTGCCCAGCGACGACCGGCGCAGGGTCTCGCCCATCACGTCGGCGGTGAAGGCACCGTCGACGGTGTCGACGACGGTGAGGCAGACCCCGTTGACCGCGATGGAGTCGCCGTGCCGGGCGTCGGCGGTGACCACCGGGCCGCGTACGGTGAGCAGGACCGAGTCCGCCCCGGTCGGCTCCTGCCGGACGATCTCACCCAGTTCCTCGATGATGCCGGTGAACATGATCAGCCCTTCCGGCTGCGGGGCAGCCCGGTGATCCGCAGGTCGGGTCCGACCCGCGTGACGTCGGTGATGTCCAGGTCGATGACGTCGCCGATGGTCCACACGCCCGCGTCGCCCAGCGCGGCGGGACCGGCGCCGAGCAGTTTCGGCGCGAGGTAGCCGATCACCCGGTCGACCAGCCCGGCGGCGAGGAACGCCCCGGCCAGTTGCGGCCCGCCCTCCAGCAGCACGGCGCGCACCCCCCGGGCGTGCAGGAGGTCGAGCAGGGCGGTCAGGTCGACCCGGCCGTCCGGGTCGGCGCCGACCTCCGCGGCGGTCGCCACCCAGGTGCGCGCGGCGCCGTCGCGGACCCGGGCCCCGACCGGGGTACGCCCGGCGCTGTCCACCACGACCCGCAGCGGCTGCCGGATGGCCAGGCTGCCGTCGCGCAGGTTCCGGGCGGTCAGCCGGGGATCGTCGGCGAGGACGGTACCCACCCCGACGACGACCGCGTCGACCGTGGCGCGCAGGGCGTGCACGTCCGTCCGGGCCGCCTCGGAGGTGATCCACATGCTGGTGCCGTCGGCCGCCGCCGACCGTCCGTCCAGGGTCGCGGCGTACTTCCAGATGACGAAGGGCCGGCCGTGTCGGACCGCGTGCAGCCAGGCGATGTTGCCGGCCTCGGCCTCGTCGGCGCGTACCCCGGTGACGACCTCGATGCCGGCGGCGCGCAGGGTGGCGGCGCCCCCGGCGGCGACCGGGTTCGGGTCGGTGACGGCCAGCACCACCCGGGCGACCCCGGCCTGGATCAGCGCGCTGGTGCAGGGGCCGGTGCGGCCGGTGTGGTTGCAGGGTTCCAGGGTGACCACGGCGGTGCCGCCCCGGGCGCGTTCCCCGGCCTGGGCCAGTGCCACGATCTCGGCGTGCGGTCCACCGGCGTACGCGTGGAAGCCCTCGCCGACGACCTCGCCGGCCGGGTCGAGCAGGACGCAGCCGACGACCGGGTTGGGGCTGGTGGTGCCGAGGCCGCGGGCGGCCAGACCGATCGCGCGACGCATCGCCTCGTCGATGGAGACGCTCGCCATCGCCTGCCCCTTTTCGTGGCTCGCCGGGAGCGCGGGCGGGGCGGGAGGCGACCGGCCGTGCAGCCGACGCGGCGGTGGCGGAGGATCCGGGTACGGCGGAGCCGACCCGGCAGGATCCGCACGGCAGCCGGCATCGACCACCCACGGACCCGTCCGTCCCGCGCGCTGTCTCCCATCCGGACTGTCTGAGCGCGGTCGGAACCGCCCTCAACCGTCGGCCCCGGATTCTCACCAGGTCCACCGGGCGGACGAGCCGACCGGGTCGCGGGCTTACCACGGCCGCAGCCGTGGATCACCGCCGGTTCGGAATTACACCGAGTCCCGCCAGCGCGTGGTGGGTACCGTGGAAGTGTTACACGTCCACCCCGGTGCTCCGCTACCCCGGCGACCGAGTTCACACCCGGTTGAGGGGTGCCCTCAGGTGCGCCGCCGGTCCACCGCGACGTACGACCCCGGCTGGCTCTTGGCAACCGTTTTCATCTCCGACGCGACCGCGATGGCCTCCAGCGGGTCGGTGAGTCGCCGCTGCTCGGTGGAGAGGGCCACCCCGATCGAGAGGGTGACCAGGGCGGCCCGCCGGATGTTGCCCCGCCGGTCCTTCAGCTCGACGTAGCCGCGCCGGCCGTCCACCGGGTCGTAGAGCGAGTCGGCGGCCTTCTCGAAGTCGACCACCGCGCGCTCGGTGAGCGGACGGACCTGTTCCGGCGTACAGATGATCACGAAGTCGTCGCCGCCGATGTGACCCAGGAACGCCGGTGGCAGGCCGACCGTGACCACCGCCCGGTGCAGGCTGCGGGCGAGCGCGCTGATGAAGTCGTCGCCGCGGACGAAACCGTACCGGTCGTTGACGCTCTTGAACCGGTCGATGTCGATGTAACCGACCGCGTAGTCGACCCCGTTGCGGACCCGGTCGGTGATCTCCCGGCGGACCCGGCTGTTGCCGGGCAGGCCGGTCAGCGGGGAGACCTCCCGGAACTCCTTGTTCCGGCGCAGCGTGGAGCTGACCCGGGCGATCAACTCGGCGGTGTCGAACGGTTTGACCAGGTAGTCGTCCGCTCCCGCGCTCAACCCGTTGACCTTGTCCACGGTCATGCCCTTGGCGGTCAGCATGATCACCGGCAGGGCGGAGGTCATCGGGTCGGCCCGCAGCCGGCGGGTCAGCTCCAGCCCGTCGATGCGGGGCATCATCAGGTCGACCACCGCCAGGTCCGGCCGCTGCTCCCCGATGACCTCCAGGGCCTCCTGGCCGTCGCTGGCGTGCCGCACCTCGAAACCGTGCAGCCTGAGGTTGAACGCGACGAACCGGGCGATGTCCTCGTCGTCGTCGACGACCAGGATCAGGTCCGGCCGCTCGTCACCCGCATCGACACTCACGCCGGCCGCATGCTCCCCTCGGCGAGGGCGCGCAGGCGGCGTACCGCCTCGGCCGGGTCGGCGGCACCGTAGACGGCGGTACCGGCGACGAAGGCGTCCGCACCCGCCTCGGCGGCCTGCTCGATGGTGTCGGCGGCGATCCCGCCGTCGACCTCGATCCGCAGCTCCAGGTGCCCGGTAGCGGCGTGCCGGCGGGCCGCGCGCACCTTGTCGAGCAGCTCGGGGAGGAACCGCTGCCCGCCGAAGCCCGCCTTGATCGTCATGATCAACAGGGTGTCGAAGCTGGGCAGCAGGTCGAGGTAGGGCTCGATCGGGGTGTCCCGGTCGATGGCCAGCCCGGCCTTCGCCCCGGCCGAGCGCAGCTCCTTGGCCAGCGCGACCGGGTCGTCGCACGCCTCGGCGTGGAAGGTCACGTTGTACGCCCCGGCGTCGGCGTAACCGGGCGCCCAGCGACGCGGATCGGAGATCATCAGGTGCACGTCGAACGGGATGCTGGTCGCGGCCCGCAGGCTCTGCACCACCGGGAGACCGATGGTCAGGTTGGGCACGAAGTGGTTGTCCATCACGTCGACGTGCAGCCAGTCCGCTGCGGATTCCACCGCACGGACCTCCTCGGCGAGACGGGCGAAGTCGGCGGCGAGGATGCTGGGCGCGATGACGGGCGGCGGTACGGTCACCGCGTCAGTGTACGAACGCCGGCCCGGCGGGCGACGCGCCCCCGCCGCTGCGCCCCTCCTCGTTGATCATGAAGTTGTTGCCACTCCGCCCGGCGCGTCGCGACAACAACTTCATGATCAACGGCCGGTGAGGGGGCGGGTGCGGTCGGTGTTCGTGCGGCGACGAGCCGACCGGACGGCGTGCCGGCAGAAACGGTGCAGCTCGGCACGCTGCGGTCCGGTTGTCGTGTCCACACCCGACCCGGGCCGGGGGCACGGGCCCGCCCGAGCGCGCCGGTTGCCGTAAGCTGCTGCGCCGACGGTTCACCGCACGGGGGCGCGTCGATGACCGGTCGAGGTCTGGGGAGGACGATCTGATGCGACGGTGGCTGACGGCTGTGGCGCTGGGCGGGACGGTGGCGCTGGCCCTGACCGGCTGCGCCAATCCGGCCGGGGTCGACGGCGAGTTGACCGACGACTGGGCGATGGTCAGCGAACCCACCCAGTTCGTCCCGGAATCCGGCGTCTGCCTGCCACGGTGGGACAACTCCGGATACTTCAGCGGGTACAACCCGCTCGACTGCGCGGAGAGCCACCAGGTCGAGACCGTGCACGTCGGCACCCTGACCGGCGCGAACGCCGACCGCACCAGCCCGCCGCCGGAGGACTCCCCGGCGGCCCGCGCGGCGTTCGCCGAATGCGACCGGGCGGCCAGCAAGGCGGTCGGTGCCGAGTGGCGCGGCGGGCGGCTCAGCCTCGACGTCGGCTTCCCGCCCCCGGCGGGCTGGGCCGGCGGTGCCCGGTGGTTCCGCTGCGACCTGGCCGAGATCACCAGTCTCGACGATCCGAGCATGGTGATGCGCAAGGGCAGCCTCACCGGGGCGCTCAAGGAGGGTTCGGCCCTGGCGCACACCTGCTTCTCGCCGAAGATCTCCGGTGACGACGTGGACGCGATGCGGCCGGTCTCCTGCACCAGCAAGCACCGGTCCGAGTACGCCGGTACCTACACCGCGCCGGACACGTCGTACGACGCGTTCGTCCGCAACAGCGAGGCGATCCACCGGAGCTGCCGGAAGGTGATCGCCAGCTTCGCCAAGGTACCCAACGACTCCCGGCTGGCGTACCGCACCGGCTCGATCTTCTACCCGCCCCGGGAGGACGACTGGGAGAAGGGCGACCGGGGCGTGCAGTGCTTCGTCTGGATCAGCGACCGGGATCTGACCAGGTCGGTCAAGGGCAACGGGGCGAAGCTGCTACCGGTCCGCTGAGCGGACCCGCTCGAAGCGGCAACCGGCGGTGGCGGCCGAACGGAAACGTTCGACCGCCACCGCCGCGTCGGACCAGGTGACGACGCGTCGACCCGTCAGCCGCGCCGCAGCACGGCCAGGAACATCGCGTCGGTACCGTGCCGGTGCGGCCAGAGCTGCACCGTCGGCCCGTCACCGAGACCGGGCATCCCCGCCGGCAGCAACGGACGCGCGTCGACGAAGTCGACCGGTACCCCGGAACGCCGGGCCGCCTCGGTCACCGTCACGTGCGTCTCCACGGTGTGCGGGGAGCAGGTCACGTAGGCCACCACCCCACCGGGTCGGACCGCGCGCAGCGCTGCGGTGAGCAGTTCCCGCTGGAGCCGGGTCAGCGGTGGCAGATCCGACGGCTGGCGCCGCCAGCGCGACTCGGGCCGACGACGCAGCGAGCCGAGCCCGGTGCAGGGCGCGTCGACGAGTACCCGGTCGAACCCGCCCTCGGGCAGGTCCCGGTCGGCGCCGACCGTACGACCGTCGGTGTGCAGCACGGTGACCGGCAGTCCCCGGACCGCCTGCTCGACCAGCCGGGCCCGGTGCTCGGCCACCTCGACGGCGGTGAGCGACGCCCCGCGCTGCGCGGCGAGCGCGCCGAGCAGCCCGGCCTTGCCCCCCGGGCCGGCGCAGAGATCCAGCCAGCGGGCGTCGGCACCGTCCAGCGGGGCGACCGCGAGGGCGTTGGCGACCAGTTGGGAACCCTCGTCCTGGACGTGTGCCCGTCCGTCGGCCAGCGCGGCCAGCTCGCCCGGCGCCCCACCCGGCAGGTAGACCGCGTACGGCGAGAAGGCACCCGGCGCGCCGCCCACCTCGTCGGCGAGGTCCACCGCGTCGGCCCGGCCGGGCCGGGCACAGAGGTGCACCGGCGGGCGTTCGTTGTCCTCGATGAGCAGTCGACCGGTCTCGGCGAGGTCACCACCGAGCGCCTCGGCGAACGCCCGCACGATCCACTCCGGGTGGCTGTACGCCAGCGCCAGGTGCCCCACCGGGTCGGTCTCCATCGGTGGCGCGAGCTGGGTGACCCAGGTGTCCAGGTCCTTCCCCGCGACCTCGCGCAGCACCGCGTTGGCGAACCCGGTCGCCCCCTGGCCCACCGAACGGACCAGGTCCACGGTCGAGGAGACCGCCGCGTGCGCCGGTACCCGGGTGTACAACAGCTGGTAGGCGCCGATCCGCAACGCGTCGCGGACCGGTGGGTCGATGCGCTGCACGTCCCGGCCGGCGGCGGTGGTCAGGATCGCGTCCAGCGTGCCGAGCACCCGCAGGGTGCCGTAGGTCAGCTCGGTGGCGAAGGCCGCGTCCCGCCCGTGCAGCCGCAGGTCACGCAGGATCGCCGGGAGGACCAGATTGGCGTACGCGTCATCGCGGTGCACCGCCGCGACCGCCTCGTACGCGGCCTGCCGGGGCAGGTCGACGGCGGGTCGGGCCGGACGCTGCGGGCGACCGTCCCGCCCCTGACCGGCACCGCCGACCCGACCACGACTGTCGGAACGCCCCCGGTCAGTCCGCTCGAACCGCCCCGGCCGGTCGGCACGGGATGCCCGGTCCGAGGGGGATGGCCGGTCGGAACGGTCGGACCGGAACGGGCGCGGCCCGCCTCCGGCGGTGTCCCCGGAGGGCTGCGGGCCCGTCACGCGAACAGCTCCCCGGCTGCGACCCGGACCCCGCGCGCCCAGTCGGTCGCGGGCATGGCCCGCTTACCGGCCGCCCGCACCTCGCCCAGGGCGACCGGGGTGGTGGCCGTACCGGCCAGCACCCGTCCCCGTTCCACCAGCAGCTCCCCCGGTTTCAGTTCGGGCCCGTCGGCGACCGGCCGGACCGGGCCCAGCTTGACCCGGTCACCCCGGAAGGTGGTCCACGCGCCCGGGGCCGGCGTGCAGGCCCGGACGCGTCGGTCGACCGCGAACGCCGGGTCGGCCCAGCGGACCTCCCCGTCGGTCACGGTCAGCTTCGGTGCGTGGCTGATCCCGTCGGCCGGCTGCGGTACCGCGCGGGCCGTCCCGGCGGCCAACGCGTCGAGTACCGCCACCAGCAGGCCGGCGCCGGAGTGCGCCAGCCGCTCCAGCAGGTCGCCGGAGGTGTCGGTGGGCCGGATCAGATCCGTCACCGTGCCGAAGACCGGGCCGGTGTCCAGCCCCTCCTCCAACTGGAAGACACTGGCCCCGGTCAACTCGTCACCGTGCAGCACGGCCTGCTGGACCGGCGCCGCCCCCCGCCACGCCGGCAGCAGGGAGAAGTGCAGGTTGATCCAGCCGAACCGGGGGATGGCCAGCGCGTCCGGCGGCACCAGCGCGCCGTAGGCGACCACCGGTACGCAGTCGACGTCGAGCTGGCGCAGCCGGTCCTGGAACTCCGGCTCCCGGGGCCGCTGCGGGGTGAGCACCTCGATGCCCCGCTCGTCCGCCCAGGCACCGACCGGTGACCGGACCAGCCCCCGCCCCCGCCCCGCCGGGGCGTCGGGCCGGGTGACCACGGCGACCAGGTCGTGACCGGAGGCCGCGATGGCGTCCAGGGCGGGCAGGGCGACAGCCGGCGTACCGGCGAAGATCAGGCGCACCGGCCACTCACCGACCCAGACCGAAGGGGTTGCCCGGGGTGTGCGGGCTCAGCTTGACCACCGGCGGGGCGCCCTGGTCGTACCACTCGGCCTGCCGGATCGCCTTCATCGCCTCCTTGCGGGCGTCACCGTCGAGCCGGTCCACGAAGAGCACGCCGTCGAGGTGGTCGGTCTCGTGCTGCACACAGCGGGCCATCAGGCCGGTACCGACGATCTGCATCGGGTCGCCGTACGAGTTGAAGCCCTTGGCGATCACGTTCATCCGGCGCTTGGTGTCGAAGTAGAGCCCGGGGATGGAGAGGCAGCCCTCCGGGCCGTCCTGCTCCTCCTCGTCGGGGAAGTCGAGCACCGGGTTGACCAGGTGACCGAGTACGTCGTCCACCTCGAAGGTGAAGACCCGCAGGCCCACGCCCAACTGGGGCGCGGCGAGGCCGGCGCCGTTCTGCTCGCGCATCGTGTCGGTCAGGTCGGCGACCAGCCGGCGCAGCTCGGCATCGAAGTCGACCACCGGCTCGGCCGGCGTACGCAGCACCGGATCCCCGAAAAGACGGATGGGCTGAACGGTCACGCGGGTTGACTCCTTAGGGCGGGTCGGTCTGGGTCGTACCAGTCTACGTAGTGCCCCGACCGGCCCTGTCCCTACGCCGGGTCGGCGGCCAGGACGGGGCGGCCCCGCTCCAGCGGCGGGAGGGTGATCCCGTGGACGGCCTCCCAGTCGTGGATGGTGCTCTCGCTCACCT
Source organism: Micromonospora echinofusca (assembly GCF_017614955.1). Taxonomy (GTDB): domain Bacteria; phylum Actinomycetota; class Actinomycetes; order Mycobacteriales; family Micromonosporaceae; genus Micromonospora; species Micromonospora echinofusca_A. The sequence goes on along the minus strand of NZ_WVUH01000031.1, from coordinate 9,269 downwards.
GGGCGAAGAACTCGGTCGCGGTCAGGCCCCCGGCGATCGGCTCGTCGGCCTCGGCGACCAGTCGGCCCGGCACCAGCGGGAAGCCGTTGCGCAGGGCCGCGCTGAGCCGCCGGTGGCCGTCGACGACGAAGAAGTGCTCGCCGGTGTAGCCGATCCGCAGTGGCTCCAGCGCCGTCTCGCCGGCCGAGCGGACCCGGTCCACCAGGTCGCTCTTCTCCAGGCCACGCAGACCGTGGATCTCCTCGGTCGGGTAGACCCGGCCCGGGTCGAGCAGCAGCAGCGGGGGCGCCTCGCGCAGGATGTCCGCGCCCAGCTCGCCCTCGTAGACGGCGATGATCCGGTCCACCACCTCCATCGCGGAGGCGCGGGTGGTGTCGCAGATCAGGTCGTAGTTGCGCAGCCGGGCCTTGTCGACGCCGTACCGGACGATGAACCGGTTGCGTTCGCTGTCGCTGCGCTCCCGCAGTTTGGTCTTGGCCTCGGCCAGTGAGGTGTAGCTCTCCGCCGGGCCGGAGGGGCGGGCCAGGACCCGACGGGCCGCCTCGCCGGGCTCGGTGATCATGTGCACCTTCAGCGCGTTGCGGAAGAAGTGCCAGGCCAGCCGGGAGTCCACCACGAGTTGCTCACCGGAGTCGGCGATGTCCTGCTGGAGCTGGTCGACGTACCCGTCGACCGCCTGGTCCAGCTCCGCGTGCAGGTTGAGCTGGAGGGCGGTCATCTGCCGCTGCTGGGCCATCTCCCGGTAGAGGTCACCGACGCTGATCCGGCGCAGCCCCAGCCGCTTGGCGATCTCCACCGAGACGGTGCTCTTCCCGCTGCCGAGGTCACCGTTGAAGACGATCGACTGACGAACGGTCACGACTGGCACCCCTGATCACCGGCTGATTGACATCATCGATTTGGGCGTCGAATCGACGCGGACCCGCCATCGTCGCGCCACCGGGCGCCCGGGCATGAGGAGCGATGCTATCACGCAGCCACCACCCCCACCCGGGGAACGCCGCCGTGCCGGGGGTGCCCCGGTCGCCCGTCCGGGCGTGGGCCGGGTCCTTCGGCGAGGGGTCGCGCTCAGAACAGGGCGAGTGGATCCACCTGCACCCGGACCGGCTCGGTGGCCCGCCGGGCGGTGCGTACCCCGGCGGCCGCGTGCAGGGCGGCCGCCAGCTCGCCGGCCCGGGCCCGGGGGACGCGGATCAGCATCCGCTCCCGGTCGGACTCGGCCGGCACCGGGCCGAGCACGTCGGCGGTGTCGGGCAGCCGGGCGGCGTCGAGCAGGTCGGCGACCGCCGCCGCCGAGCCGGTGACGCTGGCCATCCGGACCGCCGGGGGGAAGCCCAGCTCACGGCGCTCGGCCAGCTCGCGGGCGGCGAACCAGGCCGGGTCCCACCGCAGCAGCGCCTGCACCGGCACGAGCGCCCCGTCGGCGACCACCACGACCCGGCCGCCGGCCACCGCCGGCCGGGCCAGCGCGGCGGCGGTCAGCCACCGGCGCAGCGTCTCCTCCCCCGCCCGCAGGTCGGCCCGGGTCAGCAACGCCCAGGCGTCCAGCAGCAGCACCGCACCGAACCCGCCGTCGGCGACCGGCTCGGCGCCCGGGGTGGCCACCACCAGGTGCGCCCCGGCCGGCACCCGGCTGAGCACCTCGTCCCGCCCGGAGGTACGCACCGGCACCCCGGGAAAGGCCCGACCCAGTTCCTCGGCGGTCCGCCGGGCGCCGGTCACCGCAGCCCGCAGCCGCCGCCCGGAACAGTGCGGACAGGTGTACCCGGCCACCACCCGGCCGCACCACCGGCAGGCCGGCGGGGCCTGGGCGGAGCCCAGCGCCAGCGGACCGGCGCAGTGCGGGCAGCGCGCCGGGGTACGGCAGTCCGCGCAGGAGATCGAGGGGAGGTAGCCGCGCCGGGGCACCTGCACCAGCACCGGGGTCTCGGCGGCCAGCGCGCTGCGGGCCGCCGTCCAGGCCAGGCTGGGCAGCCGGGCGGTGGCCGCGCCGGGATCCCGGGCCAGTTGCGGGTCGTCGCCGGTCGGCGCGATCGCCGGGGTACGCGCCCGGACGGTCTCCCGGGTCGCCGCGATCTCCTTCGCCCAGCCGGTCTCGACCAGCAGTTGCGCCTCCGCGCTGCGGGACCAGCCACCGACCAGCGCCCCGGCTTCCGCGAGCTGGGCCCGGGTGAGCAGCACCTCCCGGGCGTGCGGGTACGGGGCACGCGGCTCGGCGTGCAGGTCGTCCCCGTCGTCCCAGATGGTGACCAGGCCGAGCCGGTCCACCGGGGCGAACATCGCCGCCCGGGTGCCGACCACCACGGGCACCGTGCCGCGCCGGGCGGCCAGGAACGCGCGGTACCGCCGGGCCGGCCCCAGCGCGGCGGAGAGACAGACGTGCCGCCCCGGGCCGAGGGCGGCGGTGAGCGCCGCGTCCAGCCGGTCCAGGTCCCGGGCGTCGGCGACCACGGCCACCGCGCCCCGCCCGCCGTGCACGGTCGCCGCGATGGCCTCGGCGTACCGGGCCGCCCAGTCCTCACCGGGCAGCGCCGAGTACACCGCCCGGGCCGGACGGCCGGCGGTGAGGGCCCGCAGGAATCCCGGTCCGGCCGGATAGTCCCGCCATCCGGTGCCGGCCGCCGTCGGGTCGGTGGGCGTCCGGCCGGCTGACGGGCCGGGGACGCCGTCGGGCGCGGGTGCCGGCTCGGGGACCGGTTCCCGCTCGACCCGGGCGTGCCGGGGCGGTACGGCCAGCCGGAGCACGTCGGCGAGGTTGCCCGCGTACCGGTCGGCGACCGCGCGGGCCAGCCGGAGGATCTCCGGGGCGAGAACCGGTTCCGGGGAGACCAACCGGTCCAGGTAGGTCAGTCGACCGCCGTGGTCGGACTCGGCGACCCGGTCCAGCAGCCAGCCGTCGACCAGCTGCCCGGCGAACCGGACCCGGACCCGGGTCCCGGGTCGGGCGGTGTCGTCGAGTTCCGCCGGGACCAGGTAGTCGAAGGGCCGGTCGAGGTGGGCCAGGGGCATGTCGACGCAGACACGAGCGACCGGCAGCCCTGCCGCGGGCTGCCGGTCGCTGCGCCTGGTGCCGGTCAGGCTCCCGCGGCCGACTTGAGGTCGGCGGCCCGGTCGGTGCTCTCCCAGGTCAGCTCGGGAAGCTCGCGGCCGAAGTGGCCGTACGCGGCGGTCTGGGCGTAGATCGGGCGGAGCAGGTCGAGGTCCCGGATGATGGCTGCCGGACGCAGGTCGAAGACCTCGCCGATGGCCTTCTCGATGCGCTCCACGGCCACCGTCTCGGTGCCGAACGTCTCGACGAAGAGGCTCACCGGGTGCGCCTTGCCGATGGCGTACGCCACCTGCACCTCGCACCGCTCGGCCAGCCCGGCGGCGACGACGTTCTTGGCCACCCAGCGGGTGGCGTACGCGGCGGAACGGTCGACCTTGGACGGGTCCTTGCCGGAGAAGGCGCCACCGCCGTGCCGGGCGTACCCGCCGTAGGTGTCCACGATGATCTTCCGCCCGGTGAGGCCGGCGTCGCCCATCGGGCCACCGATCTCGAACCGGCCGGTCGGGTTGACCAGGAGCCGGTACCCCTCGGTGTCCAGCCCGAGGCCGTCCAGCTCGGGGGCGATGACGTGCTCCCGGACGTCCGGGGTGAGCAGCGACTCCAGCGAGATGTCGGCCGCGTGCTGGCTGGAGACGACCACGGTGTTGAGCCGGACCGGCCGCAGCCCCTCGTACTCGATGGTGACCTGGGTCTTGCCGTCCGGGCGGAGGTACGGGATGGTGCCGTCCTTGCGGGCGGCGGAGAGCCGACGGGCCAGCCGGTGGGCCAGCGCGATCGGCAGCGGCATCAGTTCGGGCGTCTCGGAGCAGGCGAAGCCGAACATCATGCCCTGGTCACCGGCGCCCTGGGCGTCGAGCGCGCTCTCCGAGGAACCGCTGCGCAGCTCGATCGCGTTGTCCACGCCCTGGGCGATGTCCGGCGACTGCGAACCGATCGAAACGCTGACGCCGCAGGACGCCCCGTCGAAGCCCTTCTTGGACGAGTCGTAGCCGATACCGAGAATGGTGTCCCGGACAATGGTCGGGATGTCGGCGTACGCCTTGGTGGTCACCTCACCGGCGACGTGCACCTGACCGGTGGTGATGAGGGTCTCGACCGCGACCCGGCTGTGTGGGTCCTGGGCCAGCAGCGCGTCGAGAATACCGTCGCTGATCTGGTCGGCGATCTTGTCCGGGTGGCCTTCCGTGACCGATTCGGACGTGAAAAGGCGGCGTGCCACGGCGCTCCTAAGCGTTCGACGGTTTCGTTGCGCGGCAGTCTAGCCATTGCCGCCACCGAAAGACTGTATTGGTGTCGAGGGTGAGCAAGAGTCAGGAATTGACGGACAGTCGGGCCGCCACGAGGTCCCAGACGCCGTCGGCCAGGTCCTCCTTGGGCTGCTCGGGAAATGTCTGCACGGAACCGTCCGCACCGAGCACGGTCGCGGCGTTGGTCTCCGCGCCGAACACCTTGTCGACCCCGACCTCGTTGATCACGATGAGGTCGGCCCCCTTGCGGGCCAGCTTGGCCCGGCCGTTGGCCTCGGCGTCGCTGGTCTCGGCGGCGAAGATGACGAGCAGCTGACCCGGTCGGCGGCGCTGCCCCAGCTCGGCGGCGATGTCCGGGTTGGTGACCAGCTCGATCACCGGGGCGGAACCGTCCGCCGGCTTCTTGATCTTGCCGGGGGCGTAGTGCGCCGGCCGGAAGTCGGCCGGTGCCGCCGCCATCACCACCACGTCCGCTCCGGCGGCGGCGGCCAGGGTCGCGGCGCGCAGCTCCTCGGTGGTGCCGACCCGGACCAGGTCGACCCCGGCCGGGTCCGGCAGCGCCACGTTCGCGGAGATCAGCGTCACCCGGGCACCCCGGGCGGCGGCCGTCCGGGCGAAGGCGTAGCCCTGTTTGCCCGACGAGCGGTTGCCGAGGAAACGGACCGGGTCCAGCGGCTCCCGGGTACCACCGGCGGTGACCACCACCCGACGACCGGCGAGGTCCGCCGGGGACGTACCGCCCCGGGCCAGGACCCGCCGGGCCACGGCGAAGATCGCCGCCGGGTCGGGCAGCCGACCCTTGCCGGTGTCCGCGCCGGTCAGCCGGCCGACCGCCGGCTCGATGACCAGTACTCCCCGACTGCGCAGGGTGGCCACGTTGGCGACGGTGGCCGGATGCTCCCACATCTCGGTGTGCATGGCCGGCGCCATCACCACCGGGCACCGGGCGGTCAGGAGCGTGTTGGTGAGCAGGTCGTCGGCGAGCCCGTGTGCGGTCCGGGCCAGCAGGTCGGCGGTCGCCGGAGCGACGACCACCAGATCGGCCTGCTGACCGAGCCGGACGTGCGGCACCTCGTGCACGTCGGACCAGACGTCGTCGGCGACGGGTCGACCGGAGAGCGCGGCCCAGGTGGGGGCCCCGACGAACCGCAGGGCGGAGGCGGTCGGCACGACGCGTACCCGGTGGCCCGACTCGGTGAGGAGCCGGAGCAGTTCACATGCCTTGTACGCGGCGATACCGCCGCCGACTCCGAGTACGACCTCGGCGGACATCGGCGGCGGACGCCCTTACGGCTGGTCGGTCGGCTCGGCCGTGAGGAGGCCGGCGTTGATCTCACGCATCGCGATCGACAGCGGCTTCTCCTGGGGCGTGGTCTCGACCAGCGGCCCCACGTACTCCAGCAGACCTTCACCGAGCTGGCTGTAGTAGGCGTTGACCTGGCGGGCACGCTTGGCGGCGAAGATCACCAGGGCGTACTTCGACGTCGTCTTCTCCAGAAGCTCGTCGATCGGCGGGTTGGTGATGCCCTCAGGGTTGGCGATGGATCCCACGGGAGAATTACCTCTGATTTTTCTCAACCGACGTCTCGGGCGGTGCTGACACGCGGTTGGGCCGGAGTCAGGAAAGAAGAACCGAGTAAGCCTACCAGGTCGGCTACCGCACGTTCGGGCAGGTCGGACGCCAGGACGACGTCGGTGTCGGGTTCCGGCCCCGGTGCGGTGTCCGGACGGGGCCCGAGTCGCACCACCCGCGCGTGCGGCGCCCTGGCCCGCACCTGCGCGGCCCCCTCGGCGTCGAGGCAGAGCAGCACCGGCTGACCGGCCCGCAGCCGACCGGCGATCGGGGCCCACGGCGTGCCGTACAGGTGGTCGCCGTACGCACCCCACTCGACCAGTTCCCCGGCGCCGACCATCCGTTCGAAGACGGGCCGGGAGACGAACACCCGCGCGTCGGCGGGCTCACCCGGGCGTCGGGGCCGGGTGGTGGCCGGTACGGGCAGCCACACCGACGGAAAGCGCGCCCGGACCAGCGCGACCACACCGCCCCGCCCGGACCCCGAGGGTCCGGTCAGGACAGTGAGCCGAGCGGCCGGGCGCGCCCCGTCATCCAAGCTCACTGCTTGTTTCTACACGCCACCGTGGTTCAGTTGGCGGCGAACTCCCCAAGCAGGGCCTTGCGCTGCTGGTCGCCCAGGCCACGCAGGCGACGGCTGTCGGCGATCTTGAGCTTCTCCATGATCTGGGTCGCCCGGATCTTGCCGATGCCCGGCATCGCCTGCAGGACGGCCGAAACCTTCAGCTTGCCGACGACGTCGTCCGACTCGGCCCGGTCGAGGACGGCGGCGAGGGTGGTCTTGCCCTGCTTGAGCTGCTCCTTCAGCTCGGCACGGGCTTTGCGGATCTCCGCAGCCTTCTCCAGCGCGGCTGCGCGCTGCTCAGGGGTCAGTGACGGGAGCGGCACCAGTTCTCCTCAGGTCCCTATCGCGGCGGGCGGGTCGCTCCGCCGCATCTGTGAAACGTGGTGACGCTGGGAACCAAAGGGGTACATGGTTCCCAGCGCCGGGAAAACTAGCGTTCAACGGAGCTTTCGGCAACGTGGGCGCGCGATGATCTTCGAACAGTGACCGAGTCATCAGTCAGTCACGCGGTGCGCAGCACCGCCCGGCAGTCCGCCAGCACCCGCTCGGCCGCCGCCCGCAGCGCCCCCGCATCGGGTCCCGCGCCGAGCACCTCGCGGGAGTACGACGGCAGCACCGCGGGGAGCGCCGGACCGAACACGGTCCGCAGATCCGCTGCGGTGGCGCCCTGCGCGCCAAGCCCCGGAGCGAGCAACGGACCGCCCACCCGGGTCAGGTCGTGTCCGGTGTCGCCGAGCGTCGCACCGACCACCAGACCGAAGCTCCCGAGCGGCTGTGCACCCACATTGAGCTGGGAAATCTCATCGATGACCCGCTGGGCGACGGTACGCCCGTCGGCACCGCGGGCACGCTGCACCGCCGCGCCCTCCGGGTTGGAGGTGAGCGCCAGAACGAACACCCCGCCGCCGTGCGCGGTGGCCGACTCGAACATCGAAGCGAGCGAACCTACTCCCAGGTAGGGGCTCGCGGTGACCGCGTCGACATACAGCGGGCTGGATGGATCAAGGTACGCCGAGGCGTAGGCGGCGACGGTCGAGCCGATGTCGCCGCGCTTGACGTCGAGCAGAACGAGCGAGCCGGCAGCACGCAACTGTCGGATAGTTGACTCAAGAACCGCCACGCCGCGCGAGCCGAACCGCTCGAAGAAGGCCGACTGGGGCTTGACCACCGCAATCCGGTCACCCAGCGCCTCGACCACCGTCGCGCTGAACCGCGCGAGCCCCTCGACGTCGTCCGGGAGACCCCACCGGGCCAGCAGACCGGGATGCGGATCGATACCCACGCAGAGCGGTCCCCGCTCCGCCATCGCCCGGTGCAACCGTTCGCCGAAGCTCTCCATCACTGCCCTCTCCTCACTGGGTGGTCCGGCCGCATACCCGCCGGTCGGTTCGGCCGCGCCGCCAAGGTGACCCGGCACGCCGCCGGGTGGGTCGGCCGCGTCGCCGGGGTGACCCGGCACGCCGCCGGGTGCGTCGGTCACGCCGCCGGGTGGGTCGGCCGCGCCGCCGGGGAGCGGTGGGCCCGGCATCCCGGTCACCGGGTCGTCGCCGCCACCGCGGCGGCCATCCCGGCGGTGATCCGCGCGACGTCCGCGTCGTCGGTCACGTACGGCGGCATGGTGTAGATCAGGTCCCGGAAGGGGCGCAGCCAGACCCCCTCGGCCACCGCCGCGGCGGTTGCGGCGGCGAGGTCCACGTCGTGGTCGAGCTGCACCACCCCGATCGCGCCGAGCACGCGTACGTCGGCCACCCCGGGCGCGCCGCGTAACGGCGCCAGACCGGCCCGCAACCCCGCACCCACCCTCTGCACCTCGGCCGACCAGTTTCCGTCCCGCAGCAGCCCGATGGAGGCGTTCGCGACGGCACAGGCGAGCGGGTTGCCCATGAACGTCGGGCCGTGGGCGAGCACCCCGTCGGCCGAGATGCCCCGGGCGATCTCCGGCGTGCACAGCGCCGCCGCGAGGGTCAGGTACCCGCCGGTGAGCGCCTTGCCCACGCAGAGCACGTCCGGGCTGACCCCGGCGTGCTCGGCGGCGAACAGGGTGCCGGTCCGGCCGAACCCGGTGGCGATCTCGTCGAAGATCAGCAGGACGCCGTGTTCCCGGGTCACCTCGCGCAGCACCCGCAGGTAGTGCGGGTGGTGGAACCGCATCCCGCCGGCGCCCTGCACCACCGGCTCCACGATCACCGCAGCGAGTTCGTCGGCGTGCCGGGCCACCGCGTCACGCAGCGCTGCGGCGTACGCCGGGTCGACCGGCGCGTCGAAGCCGGCCGGTGGCGCGTCGGCGAAGAGCTGCCGGGGGAGCACGTCGGTCCACAGGTGGTGCATCCCACCGACCGGGTCGCAGACGCTCATCGGATGGAACGTGTCGCCGTGGTAGCCGCCCCGCCAGGTGCCCAACCGGTGCCGTCCCGGGTTGCCGGTGGCGCGCTGGTACTGGAGGCACATCTTGATCGCCACCTCCACGCTCACCGATCCGGAGTCGCAGAGGAAGACCCGCTCCAGCCCGGCCGGGGCCAGCTCGACCAGGGTGGTGGCGAGCCGCACGGCGGGTTCGTGGGTCAGCCCGCCGAACATCACGTGGCTCATCCGGCCGAGCTGGTCGGTGACCGCCGCGTCCAGCACCGGGTGCCGGTACCCGTGGATCGCCGCCCACCAGGACGACATCCCGTCGACCAGTTCCCGGCCGTCGGCCAGCCGCAGCCGTACCCCCTCGGCAGCGGTCACCAGGTAGGGCGGGGTGGCCGGCGGCAGTGGGGCGTACGGGTGCCAGACGTGTGCGGCGTCGGCCGCGAGCAGCTCCTCCGGCGTCACGCCGGGATCCCCGCCCGGTCC
>NZ_WVUH01000319.1 GCF_017614955.1 Micromonospora echinofusca | reverse complement strand
CTCCACCAGCCCGTCCGCCGCCGCGTCGGTGGCCGCCCCGGCCCCGTCCACCGGGGGCGATCCGGCCGCCCGGGCCGCCGCCCTGGTCGGCACGCTCGCCGACGAGGACCTGGTCGGCCAGGTGCTGATGCCGTACGCCTACGGCAGCTCGGCCACGACGGTGTCGGCGGGCTCCGCCGCCGGCAACCGGAAACTCGCCGGGGTGGACACGCCCGCCGAGATGGTGGCGAAGTACCGGCTCGGCGGGGTGATCCTGGTCGGCTTCTCCGCCGACGACCCGACCAACAAGAACCAGGCCACCACCAACGTGGACAGCCCGGAACAGGTCCGGGACCTGACCGGCGGGCTGCGCACCGCCGCCGGGAAGCTGCCCGCCGGCAGCGCCCCGTTCCTGGTCGGGATCGACCAGGAGTACGGGATCGTCACCCGGATCAGCAAGGGGGTGACCCTGCTGCCGAACGCGCTCGCCGCCGGGGCGGCCAACGATCCGGCGCTCACCGAGGCGGCCTGGCGGGCGGCCGGCGAGGAACTCGCCGCCCTCGGGGTGAACCTCGACTTCGCCCCGGTCGCCGACGTCCTGGTCACCCGGAGCACGGTGATCGGCTCCCGGTCCTTCGGCAGCGACCCGGCGGCGGTCGGCCGGCAGGTCGCCGGCGCGGTCCGGGGGCTCCAGTCCGCCGGGGTGGCCGCCACCCTCAAGCACTTCCCCGGCCACGGGCACACCGCCTCCGACTCGCACGCCGAGCTGCCGACCCTCACCCAGGACCAGAAGACCCTCGCGGCGAGCGCCTGGCCGCCGTTCCGGGACGGCATCGCCGCCGGTGCCGACGTGGTGATGTCGGCCCACCTCGACGCCCGGACCATCGACCCCGGGGTACCGGCCACCTTCTCCCGGAAGCTGCTGACCGACGTGCTGCGGGGTCAGCTCGGGTTCACCGGTGTGGTGGTCACCGACGGGATGAACATGGCTCCCGCCCAGCGCTACTCACCCGGGGAGGCAGCGGTCCGGGCAGTCAACGCCGGCAACGACCTGATCCTGATGCCGCCGAACGTCACCCAGGCGTACGACGGTCTGCTCGCCGCGCTGCGCGACGGCACCGTGCCGCGTACCCGGATGGTGGAGGCGGTGACCCGGGTGCTGACCCTGAAGTTCCGGCTCGCCACCGCCCCCGCGCCGGACGGCGCCGGGCTGGACAGCGCCGCCCACCGGGACGCCGCCAACCGGCTGGCCGCCGCCGCGGTGACCGTCCTGCGCGGCTCCTGCACCTCGGCGGCGGTACGCGGCCCGGTCACGGTCAGCTCCTCCGGGGGACGGGACCGGACCCGGGCCCTGCTCACCGAGGCGCTCAAGGCGGCCGGGGTGCCGGTGACGGCGGCCGGCGGCACGGTCGTGCACCTGGTCGGCTACGGGGACGGGGCCGGCGACCTGCGGGCCGACGCCGCGATCACCGTCGCCATGGACACCCCGTACCTGCTCGCCCAGGCGAAGTCGAAGGTGCTGCTGGCCACCTACTCGTCCAGCCCCGCGTCGATGACCGGGCTCGCGGCGGTACTCGCCGGGAAGGCCCGGCCGACCGGCCGGTCCCCGGTCCCGGTCACCGGGTTGCCGGCGAGTTCGTGCGTCCGGTGACGGTATCGGCCGCCGCCGGGGCCCCTGCCCCGTGCGGCGGTCCACGGGCCCGGGGCGGGCCGGTGCTGGCGTGATCCCGCTCACCAGTACTCCTGGTAGCGTTCGGCTGTCCGACGCAAGCTGACCAGACGGGGGTCCAGCCGTGACGCCGCCGGAGCCGATCCTCTCGGTCGTGGTGCCGATGTTCAACGAGGAGAGTGTGCTGCCGCTGCTCGTCCGGCGACTGCGCGGCGTGCTCGACGACCTCGACGAGCCGTACGAGGTGGTGGCCGTCGACGACGGCAGCACCGACGGTACCGCCGCCGGCCTGTCCCGGCTCCGGGCGCAGTGGCCGCAACTGCGGGTACTCCGGCTGCGCCGTAACAGCGGTCACCAGGCCGCCCTGCTCGCCGGCCTGCTCCGGGCCCGGGGCCGGTACGTGGTCAGCATCGACGCCGATCTCCAGGATCCGCCCGAGGTGATCGGGCAGATGCTGGACCGGGCCCGCACCGACGAGCTGGACATCGTCTACGGGGTACGCGCCGACCGCAGCTCCGACACCGGCTTCAAGCGCTGGACGGCCGGGCTCTACTACCGGCTGATGCGCCGCCTGGTGGGCAAGCAGGTACCCGCCCAGGCCGGTGACTTCCGCCTGCTCAGCCGGGTCGCCGTCGAGGCGCTGCGGGACCTGCCCGAACGGAACCCGGTGCTGCGACTGGTGGTGCCCTGGCTCGGCTTCCCCAGCGGGGAGGTCGGCTACCTGCGGGAGGAACGGGCCGCCGGCCGGACAAAGTACCCGTTCTCCCGGATGGTCGGGCTGGCCGCCGACAGCGTCACCAGTTTCTCCGCCGCCCCGCTGCGGATCGCCACCTGGCTCGGGCTGGCCGGGGTGGTCATCTGCGGCCTGCTGGTGGTGGTGGCGGTGATCGCCTGGTTCGCCGGGGCCACCGTCACCGGCTGGCCGTCGCTCTACGTCGCGGTCCTCTTCCTCGGTGCGGTGCAGCTGCTCTGCCTGGGACTGCTCGGCGAGTACGTGGGCCGGATCTACACGGCGGTACAGGGCCGCCCCGCCTACTTCGTCGCCACCGACACCGCCGGGGAGCCGTCCGGCACCGTCACCGCCGGGGAGCCGTCCGGCACCGTCACCGCCGGGGAGCCGTCCGGCACCGCCACCACCGGGGAGTCCACGGTCAGCGGCACGGCCGAGGGGGCCCCGGCCCGGGACGCCGCCGGCAGCGCCCAGGTCACCGACCCGGCCCTGCTGGCCGACACGCTCCGGTGACCGCGCTGCACGACCGGGCCGGCGCCACCCGGCCCGACGTACGCCCCGCCCCGGCCGCCCGCCGGTTCGCACCGGCCCTGGCGGCGTACCTCTTCGTCGCCGGGACGCTGCTCGCCACCGGCACCCCACCGGCCGACGTGCTCCGCTACACCGGGTACGCGCTGGCCGGTGTGCTGCTCCCCGGCACGCTGGTCTACCGGGCGCTGCGTCGCCGGCCGCACACCCTGGTCGAGGACCTGGCCATGGGCGCCGCCGTCGGGCTGGTGCTGGAGCTGGCCGCGTGGGCCGGGTTCACCGCCCTCGGGGTGCAGCGGTGGCTCTGGCTCTGGCCGCTCGCCGTGGCGGTGCCGTTCGCCGCCGTACCGGTCCTGCGCCGGCACTGGTGGGTACGCGGGTACACCCCGGTGCCGACCGGCTGGGCGTGGACCGTGGTGGCGGTCGTCGCCGGGTTCACCCTCTACCTCGCCGAGTCGTTCTTCCGGCCCAACCCGGTGCTGCCCACCGGGGAGGGACAGGCGCAGTACATCGACCTGGCCTTCCAGCTCTCCATCGCCGGAGCGGCCACCCACCAGGTCCCGCTGGACGTGCCCCAGGTGGCCGGGGAACCCCTGCACTACCACTGGTTCGGCTTCGCGCACCTGGCGGCGGCGAGCCTGTTCAGCGGTACCGACCTGCCGGTGGTCTTCTTCCGGCTGGGCGTACCGGCGCTCTGCGCGCTGGCCGCCGTGCTGATCGCGGTGGCCGGTTGGCGGGTCACCGGCCGGCCGTACGCCGGGGCGGTCGCCGCCGTGCTGATGTTCACCGTCGGCGAGTTCGGCTACGAGAACGGGGTACGCCAGCTCTTCGGCACCCAGGCCACCTTCATCGTCTGGGGCAGCCCGTCGATGACGTACAGCTGGGTACTGCTGATCGCGTTGATCGTGGTCCTCGCCGACCGGCTGGCCGCCGGTACCGCCCCGCCCGGCGCGGACGCGGCGTCGACCGGCCGGGCCGGCGGGGGAGCGCCGCGCGTGCCGTGGATCGGGCCGGGTGCCTGGGTACTGGCCGGGCTCCTGCTCGCCGCCTCGACCGGGGCGAAGGCCAGCTCCGTACCGGTGACCCTGGCCGCCCTGGCGTTCACCGCCGCCGTACTGCTGGTGGTCCGCCGCCGACTGGTCCGGCCGGTACTGGTGGCCGCCGGGCTGACGTTCGCCGCCCAGGTCTTCGCCACGGCGGTGCTGTTCGCCTTCGAGAGTCACGGGGTGACCGTCGACCCGTTCTCCGGGCTGCGGACCTACGTCGGGGACACCGGCCCGACCGGGCTGCTCTGGGTCCTGGTCTTCGGCGCGTTCCTGCTCAACATGCAGCTCCGGCTGGCCGGGATCCCGGTGCTGCTGTGGCTGCGCCGGGGCCGGCTGGAACCGGTGCAGCTCTTCCTGCTCGGCGGCACCCTGGCCGGGCCGGCGATCTACCTCCTGGTCGGCCACCCGGGCAGCAGCAACCAGTACTTCGTCCGGGCCGGCTTCGCCTTCGGGGTGCTCCTGTCCGCCTGGGGTTACCTGGAACTGGTCGAGCGGGCCCGGCTGGGCCGGCGTGCGGTGGCCGGGCTGGTCGTCGCGGCGGTCGGGTTCGCCGGTCTGCTCACCGGCATCCAGCTCGCCAACCCGGCGACGGTACAGCCCGGCGCGGCGTACGCCCCCCTGCTGCCGTTGCTGCGCTGGACCGGGGCACTGGTCGCGCTGGCCGGTCTCGGGGCGCTGCTCTGGGTGGTGGTGACCGGGCACCGGCCCCGGCTCGTCGGCGCCGGGGGTGTCGTGCTGCTCACCGGCATCCTGGTGGCCGGTACGCCGGGGCTGGTGATGGACGCCGCCGCCGCCCGGAAGTACCCCAACGGCGGGGCGTACGCGGTGGTGCCGATGCCGGCCAGCCGGGTCGAGGCGGCCCGTTGGGTACGCGACCACAGCGCACCGGGTGACGTGGTGGCCACGAACGTGCACTGCCGGGCGGTGGTCAACGGGTGGTGCGACGCCCGGTCGTTCTGGCTCAGCGCGTACGCCGAACGGGCGGTCCTGCTGGAGGGCTGGTCCTTCGCGCCGAGGATGGTGAGCCGCCCGGGTGGGGCGTACGCGCCGTTCTGGGACCAGGACCTGCTGCGGGCCAACGACACCGCGTTCACCGCGCCGACCGCCGCCGGCCTCGCGGACCTGCGGGACCGGCACGGGGTGCGCTGGCTGGTCGCCGACCACGAGGTCGGCCGGGTGGCCCCGGAGCTGGACCAGTTGGCCGAGCCGGTCTTCGCCAACGGCCGGATCTCGGTCTACCGGTTGCGCTGAGGAACCGTAAGGAAGGGCCCCCTATTAACGTTTTCGGTAGAGGAAGGGCCCCTTGTTAACACCTCAGGCTGCGCCACGACCTTGTCGACCGGTTAGCCGCCCCGCACCACGTCGAGTCGGGACTAACGCGAGCGGCGCGAGCCCTCGTGGCGTCAGTCGTGCTCCGGGCGCTTGATCGTTTGTCGTTGAGCGGTACGACACGCCGGTCGAAGTGCAGCTGGGCTGCAAACGATCAAGGGCAAGACGGCGGCGGTCGGTCGCAGTTGGCGGTCCCCGGCGGGGCGCGGCAGGGTAGGGCGCACCAGTAGGGCGGGGCCCGGAGGACCGGACCCCGCCCTACTGCCTTGGAGCTACCGACCTTTGTCCTGGAGCTACCGCCCTGTTGCCGGTCGCTCCTAGCGGGTCAGTTCACCGCCGCCTGGCGGGCCAGCGCCCGACCGTCGGATTCGAACGCGGCGAGTACCGAGCTGACGTCGCTGCCGTCGGTCGGTACCAGCACGGTCTGCGGCTGGCCGGCGCGCAGCTCGACGGTGAGCGCACCGTGGTCGACGTCGCCGTCCCAGGCGTACAGGTAGGCGGTGCCGGTGCGGTCGGCGCGTACCGTCACCTGGACGCCGCCGGGCACGGCCTGGACCTTGCTCAGGGTCAGCGCCCGTTCCGGCAGCCGGGGTACGGCGGCCGGGGCGACCCCGTCGACCACCGACTGGGCGATGGTCTGCGGGCTGTGCACGCTACGGGCGGCGGTGTCGGGGAAGACCGGGGTGCTCGGCTGGCGGGCCGCCGGGGTGTACCCGGGCAGGGTGGCCAGGCCGTACCGGTACGGGTCGGCGCGGACGCCGGTGAAGGTCGACCAGCCGAGCCGGGACTGCGAGCTGAGGTCCTGGGTGTCCGAGTCGTAGATCAGGATGTTCAGCCCCATCCGGGCCGGGTCCACCGCGTCCGGCAGCACCGCGAACGGGATGCTGGTCTCGATGGTGTAACCGGTGTACGGCGAGCTGACCTTGCTGACCACGGTCATCCCCGGCGCGGTCTGCGCCCCCGGGCCCTGCCGGTTGTCGGCGTCGCGCTGCCAGCACGGCGGGTCACCGTTGGCCGGGTCGTCGGTGACCGGGAAGATGCCGGCCTTGAACGCCGTCGAGGTGTCGGTCGAGTTCCCCTTCGGGTCGACGATGATCTCGACGCTGTCGGTACGCCGCTGGCGCTTGCAGTCCTGCGGTACCACCTTGCGGCCGAGGGTGTCGTCGGTGACGTGCACGATCACCTTGAGCGCGTCCTCGGTCCAGGCGATCTTGCCGGTGGCGGAGGCGTCCTGCGGGGTGGTCGCCTCGCCCTCCCAGATCCGGGAGAGGTCCAGCGTCGGGCCCGGGTACTCGCCGGCGTGCTCGACGCCGTCCACCGCGTGGTCGTGCCCGGCGTGCGGGACGACGGTGGTCGGCACGATCTCCAGCGCACCGGTCTCGACGGTGCTGTCCAGCGTGCTGGTGGTGGTGATGGTGATCGGGTAGTCGCCGTTGACCCCGCCCGCGTTGGCGGTGGGCAGGCTGGCGTCGGTGTTGGTGACGGTGAAGGTCACCGACCCGCTCGCCCCGGCGGCCAGACCGCTGTAGGTGGCGGTGGCCGGTTCGGCGGCGAACCCGGCCGGCAGGCCGAGGGTGACCGCACCCTGCTGGGTGCTGCCGGAGAAGTTGCGCAGGTCGACCCGGACCTGGCGGCTCTGCCCGGAGCCGAGGGTGAGGACCGGCTTGATCAGCGTGTCGAGCGCGGAGTTGCCGGAGCCGGCCGCCCAGTCGCGGAACATGCCCACCTCGGGCAGGGGTTCCAGGGTGCCGCGTACCCCGGCGACCACCCGGACCGCCTCGTCGGTGCGGCCCGTGCCCTGACCGTCGGTGGTCAGCGTGGCGGAGAGCAGCCGCTGCTGGTTGGCGGTGGCGTCGGCGGGCACGGTGACGGTGAAGGTGGCGGTCCGCTCCCGGTCACCGACCGAGGTACCCAGCGAGCCGTCCCCGCTGACCTGCCAGCCCTCCGGGGCCCGCAGTTCCACCCGGGGCCGGCTGAGCCGCTTGTCGGCGGACCGGACGTGCGCGGTGACGGTGAGGGTGTCGCCGGGGGCGGCGTCGAAGCGGTCGGTGGTCAGGTGGAACTCGGTGCCCTGCGGCAGGCCGCCCGCGACGGCGGGCAGTACCGAGCCGCGCAGGATCGCCTCCGGCGAGGTGTCCGTCGCGTCGTACGGTACCCGGCTGTCGATCAGGGTGTAGAAGTCGCACCGGATCCGGGCCGGGTCGGTGGGTGCCTCGGCCCGGTTGCCCCAGCCCTGCGACTTGTACTCGCGGGCGGCGGCCGTCTCGATCTGGCCCCAGGTCTGCCCGGAGGCGCTGAGGGTGCCCTCCCAGATGCCGAAGACCTGGTCGGTCCCGACGGTGGGGGTGAAGCTGGTGGCGCAGGCGGGGCCGGCCGACGAGGTGCCGGTACCGCCGGTCTTCAGCAGCTTCGCCGGCCGGAACGGGCGCAGTCCCTCGGTGCTCAACTGCTCGGGGAAGGCGGTCGGGTCACCGGCGGCGGCGTACGCCTCGGCGGCGAACCGGGCGGCCTGTTGGTGGTTGCCGTGGTTGCCCGGGGTCGGTGACGGGTTCATCGTCATGATGATCTCGGGCCGGGTCTGCCGGATGACCCGGACGATCTGGGCCAGGGTCTCGTCGTGTCCCCAGATCTGCTCGCTCAGCGGCGCGGACGCGGTGTACCAGAAGTCCACCCGGTCCAGGTTGTACAGGTTCTCCACGCCGGCCATGCCGATCGCGGTGCGTTCCTCGCGTTCCCGGATGATGCCCAGCGGCGGGCCCTCCTCCAGGCCGATAGCGTTGCCGCCACCCTCACCCCGGGTGATCGTGATGACCCCGGAGCGGGTGCCGTGCTTCTCCTTCCACTGGCCGAGGGTGGCCAGGCTGCTGGCCTCGTCGTCCGGGTGGGCGCTGACGAACAGCACGTCCAGGTCGACCGCGCCGGACTTCTCCGGGGCGGCCACGGCGGGGGAGGTGAGGGC
>NZ_WVUH01000318.1 GCF_017614955.1 Micromonospora echinofusca | reverse complement strand
GGCGGGGATGCCGGACCTCGGCGATAAGGGGTGGGGGTTCATGAATGCCGGTTCCGAGGCTGTGCGGCGGCGGCCGACCGAACGTGGTGGGCGTGGTGCCGTCGCGAGGCGTCGGATCAGAGGCATGTGAAATGTAGGGAGAACCTCCAGGCTAGCCGCACCGGCAGCTCCGCTGGCTGTGCTGTCAGGTGCGGTCGTCTGGCAGAACCTGACAACCCGGCGGCGAGGTGCGCACGAGACTCACCCGACCCACTGCGGACGCGGGTACCGGACCGGGCAGGCCGGCGGCGTCGCCGGTGAGTGAGCGCCATCGCCGCGCCGATTCGTGGACAGGGCGGCGTTGACGAAGGCCATGGCGGGCAGCACCGTAGGCTTCCGACCGTGACCGGCACTTCTGCCACATCGATGTTCGCCGCCCTGCTGGACCGCTCGGTGGCCCACATCGGGGAGCTCGCGGCCGATGGCCGCCGCTTCGACCGGCAGACCATCGCCACGATCGCGGACGTCTGGGACAACAACACCTTCGCGCTGTTCACCACGGCGCTCACCCGCCCGGGATGGTGGCGTGAGCGGCGCGCGAAAGCTGCCCTCGCGTGGATGGCAGATTTCGGGCCGTCCCGCCGGGCGTGGATGATCGAGCAGGCCGCGATCGCCGGACACCGGCTGGAGCCCTTGCTGCCCCGGACTTCCCAGCGTGCCGTGCACTACCGCGATCACCTCGGGCGTGTCCAGCCCGGTATCACGCCGCTGACCGCTTCGGCCGTCGCCGACATCGCGAAGGACTACGACCTCGCCCGCGCCGAGGTCCGGGCCGTTACGGTGGAACGTGCTGGCGACGAGCTACGCGGCCATGTCGCGCTGGCGGCTTCGCGTCGCTACGCCAGCCCGGGCGAGCAGGAAGACCCGGTCGTGCGCCTGTTTCTCACCGGCGTTCAGACGGTACGGTTCGACAGCGGCGACAAGCGCGGTGCGACCCTGACCGCCGATGCCGCGACCGTCGAGGTCCGCGTCGGTTCCCGCAGCCACCTCCGCGCCGCCTCGGCCACCGTCGGGTTCGACGACCCGTCGTGGCATCTGTCGCACATCGGCAGGATCGCGGACGCGGGCACCCCACACGGCCGCCCCGCCGGGCGCAAGCCTGGGCACGGCGGGCGGACTCCGATGCGAGACGGAGCCCGGGACGCTGCCATCGTGCTCCACCAGGCGATGCTGGAGATCCGTTCCGTGCGGTATGCGAAACTCGTCGGCCGAATTCCACTGCCGCAGCTGTGCAACGTCCTCGCAGGCGCTGACACCGACGTACTCACCGCCGCCCGTCAGCCCCCGGCGACGCGCGACCACACGTTCCGGCGGCTCGCCGAAAAGTGGATCGCCGGCAGCCCTCGCCTGGCAGGCCGGACCGCGGACCGGTTCGCAGACGACCACTGGACCCGAACGATGGTTCCGGACAGCCCGCCCCCGTCCCCAGTGGTCGACCTGCCAACGAAAGCCCAGCTCACACTGGCCACCTACACCGCCCCCAGCGCCCCAGACGGGGCTCTACGCAACGCCTCCACGATGGTCAACCTCGCCGTCCCCGACCGTGACGGAACATGGGGACTACGAGCCGTGAGCTTCCCGGAACCCGCGAGCCTGTCGCTGGACACCGCCGCGTTCACCACCGCTCACGACGTCTCGTACACCCCGGGTGTCTCGCTGGTTCTCGGCCGCGGCGCCTTCGCCGTCACCTGCAGCAGGCCCGGGCCTGACGACGTGACTGGGAAGGTCGTCCGCTAGGCATGCTGGTTGACTACCCGGATGCTGGATGAGCGTGGTGAGCTGTCGGCGAGGCTGGCACGGGTGGCGTCGAAGGTGGCAGCTGCGGCGTCGTTGCCCGGCGGGCCCGTGATGTTCGGTGCTGATGTCCACCGCTTCCGGATCGGCCCGGCGTTGTCGGAAGACGCGGTCGCTGTCTTCGAGAAACACCATGGCGTCAGGCTGCCGCCGGACTATCGCGGCTTCATCACCACGGTCGGGCATGGTGGGCTTGGCCGATTCGGTGGAGCCGGACCCTTCTACGGCCTGCTCCAGATCGAGGACTGGGCGCTGCTGTCGCCCGCATCGCGGTAGGGTTCTGCGTCATGCCGGAAAGATGGGTCGTCGATCATCAGATGCGGCCTGGAGCCGTGCTGTTCGAGTGGGACTGACCGTTCTCGCTCTGGGGGTATTCCGGATCGCACAGCCGACTGCTGTTCCGAAGCGTGAAGTATGACCCGGACACGGACCCAGATTTATATCCGGAAGGGACAGATGCCGACGGTGCTCCGGCGACCGACAAGTGGCCGCGAACGAGGATTGATCTTCTGTTCAAGCCAGTGGATGCCATGTACCTGCGGCAGTTAAGCTACCCGACATTGCGGGTACAGGTAGCCACCGAGCGGGTCGCCGAGGAGATCCTCGACAGGATGCATCGACCACACGGTGGCTGGCAAGTGCTCGAACTGGTCGGCCCCGATGGGGTCGGGGATCATGTCGTCTGCCTCGCTGCCGGATACTGCGAAGACGATGGCGAGTGCTGGGAGCCGAGTCCTTACGCTGCTGATCTCTCCGACGGCCGGACACCTCTTTGGCGGCGACGAGTACTGGGGGGCGGCCCCGATGGGGAGTTGACGGCCAGGTACGCATCGGCGCAAGAAGTGGTGACCGCAACGGTAACCGATTTGCCGATCCGCCGAGCAGGCGACAGGGGGCGCTGGCTTTACATTGTGATGGCGCGTTTCCAGCACAGCAGCGACGGGGAGTATCGGCCCGGCGCCGTGGCGGCCTTTCTGACGAGGCATGAGGCCGAGCAGCGGGTCCAGGAGTTTCACGAGAGTCGCAGCGGAAGTCGCGATGTCTCGGTCAAGTACTGGATCGATGCCGTTCCTATCGATCTCTGACAATCAAAGATTCCGCGATAGTGCGACCTGGTACCCGTACTGCTTCGTGTCCGCCGTCGAGCGTCTCTCGGCCGAGAGTGCTGGCGCGAGACACCAGGCGCACCTTGGCGTCGGCTACAGATGCTGCACATCCGGTGGCGCAAATACGTCCGTGATGAGGCGGAGGTCGGCCGGCGCCAGTTCACTCCCAGGACGGCGGTACGCATGCGGTCCGAGGCAGATGCGGATTCCGTTGACGGTGGTCCACTGGCACGAGGTCCAGTACCGACGATTGTCGAGCAGCTCCATGCTGGTCTGGCGCACGTTGGAGCAGGCGCCGAGGGCAACCAATGCCTGCGCCACCATGTCGACGGCCAGGCTGGGCCGGTCGCTGTCGGCGCAGGCTGGCAGCAGCAGGAGCAGCCGCTCAGCTACGGTGTGGTTCTGCTCTGGCTGCTGGGCAGCGGCAACGAGTTCCGGCCACGCGAGCGCAGGGCCTCGGAAATGCCCATCCATCGCGGCGAGCTGGATCGGATTACCACCGGTATCGGGGTCAAGGAGGTAGTCGACGCCGCTGTCATCTTCGACGTTACGCATGATGATGTGCAGGCGGCTGCGGCCTGCCAGCGACATGGAGAAGACCGGCCAGTCGTGGGGATCGAGAAGGACGTCGATGAACTCGCTCAGATCGGCGGTGTCGACGTGGAAGGCAGCCGGCGCCGATGCGGACCCGCCCACGGTGTAGAGGAATGCGGGCCAGAACAGGTGGCTCGACATCATCTCGGAGCCGTCGACCAGCGGTGACCGCACGATCGGCGGGTCGTAGCCATCCAGGTAGCCGGGAATGATCACGTCGGAGATCATGCCAGTGGCGTCGGTAGCCGCGATGTTGCGGAGCCGGCCGCCGGTCACGTAGCCGCCTGGAGGCAAGCCTGGTGAGCCCTGTGATGCCCGGCTGCGCGACGAGGCCGAGCGGCTGAAGGAGCGCGTGCCGTTGCCTCATGAAGATCACCAATCCCCGTGGACGGCCAGGCACCGTGCCGCTGGTCATCGGCACTCACGGCCTCCCGTCCACCGTCGGCGTTCCCAGTGGTCACGGCGCCGCTGCCGTCACCTGGGAGCGAGCCCGCCCCAGCCCCGATGGCCTCCGATACGGTTCGCGGGTGATGTCCGGCCACACTGACCGCCCTTTACTCTTCCTCGATGTGGACGGGCCGCTGCTCCCGTTCAAAGCCCGGCCTGCGGGTTGGAACCATTCCTCTGGCAGCGACGTCACCTGGTCATTGGACGGTATTGGCAACCCTCTGCTCAGTCGGCTGGACCCCGATGACGGACGTAGGCTGTTGGCGCTGGGCTGCCAGTTGGTGTGGGCAACGACATGGATGGCGCAGGCGAACGAGGTCCTCTCGCCGCGCCTCGGGCTTCCGGACCTACCCGTCGTCGAGTGGCCGGATGCCGACGAGGATCCGGCACCTCGTCTGCACTGGAAGACCGAGTACCTGATCCGGTGGGCGGCCGGACGTCCCTTCGTCTGGCTCGATGACGAAACAACCGACGCTGACCGGCGGTGGGTGGCGGCTCATCACCCGACGCGGGCGCTGCTGCGCACTGTCGATCCGTACGTGGGACTGACCGAGGCTGATCTGTCAGCGGTACGCCAATGGCTCGTGCACGGTGACGAGGCCGCCTGATCACGCCCTACATGCGCGGAGAGCGCGAATCCTGGTGGTGGCCCGCCCAGATGCAGTCGGGGAGGTTCAGCGCATCGGGGTATCGGTGTCCGGTGACCAGCACCATTGCCCTGTCGGTGAGTGCGCGGGCCAGTGTTGCCCGACGGACATCGCCATCGACGGTCGTTGACGATCTCCCCGCCTTACTCGTGTTCCTTTCCGTCGACGTGACTGGGCGAGCCTAGGGGCAGCAAACCCCAGCTCGACAGGCCCGCGCGGCCGAGTGGCCGGCGTTGGTCTTCGAGGTACGCTCAACCTCTGCGCGGCGGGGCGGCCGCCAACCGGTCAAAGGACTCTCGTTTCCCGCGCCTGGCCGGGCGGCCGTGGGGCCGATAGGCGGTTCGGCCACGGCCGCCCGGGTCTCGTTTCCCGGAGTACGTTGCGGGTTACGGAGCCTTCGGGCAGGGTTCAGTGGCGGCGCAGGACCAGCACGTCCTCGTGCGCGATCAGGTGCACGGGGATGCCTTGGGCGCGGGCGCGGCGGACCGCCATCAGCCCGAACATGCTGGCCCGGTGGATGATCTGCCCGTCACGGAACGCGGCGAGCATCGCCGCGCACCGTTCCACGGGGACCAGTCCGACCGACTGGGCGATGGCCAGTAGTTCACCGGGTAGGTCGATCAGGTCGTCGCGTTGGCGGCGTACCGGCCGGCAGGTGATCACCACGGTCCCGCCGGGGCGCAGCAGTTGGTAGCTGGCGGCCAGGATCGCGGCGAACCCGTCGAGCAGGCGGGACCAGTTCGTGTAGGCGAGGTTGCCGTGTTTGCGGTCTCCATAGTGGTGGTTGCGTTTGCGTACCCCGGAACTGGTTGTCTTGACCAGACCGTGGGTGCCGCGTCCGTACGGTGGTGAGGTGAGCACGAGACTCACCCGACCCACCGCGGACGTGGGTACCAGATCGAGCAGGCCGGTGGCGTCGCCGGTGAGCACCAGCGCGGTGCCGGTGGCTCCCTGCGACGCCGCGAGGGTGACGTTGGTTTCGGCCAGCGCGGTGTACCGGGGTTCGATGTCGATGCCGATTCCCTGTCTGCCGAGGTGCATGGCCTCGACCAGGGTGGTGCCGGATCCGCACATCGGGTCGAACACGAGCTCGCCTGCTGCGGTGTAGGAGCTGATGGCGTGTGCGGCCAGGTGGGGCAGCATCTTGCCGGGGTGGCTGGAGGTCTGCGGGACGTAGCGTCCCTGTCGCTGGTCCCGGGCGGGTTGTTGGCAGGTCAACCAGAGCGATGTGACCGGTAGGGGCTCAGGCATCGGTGCCTCGGTTTCCGGCGCTGTGGGTCATGATCAGCACGTCGGTGTGGATGTGAAGTTGTACGTGCTGTCCGCGCTGTGGCGGTCGGTCGGCCGCCACGATGTGCTGCAGGTAGGCCAGGCCGGCTTGCCTGGCGGCGATGATGACGTCGGCCGGTGTGATGATGTCGCCGTGTGGCAGCAGCACTGCGACGCTGCCGCCCGGCACGAGACTGGCCCGGCAGCGGACGAAGAACTCGACCGGTGACGCGGCATCGTGGGCCGGCCAGCCGGTGACGACAAGCGTTGCCGCCTCCCGGCCCCAGCCGGTCGAGCGGACCGTTTGTAGGTGGCTGCGGCGGTGTGCGGCGATGATCGCGCGGGCCAGTTGCGGCCCGTCGGCCAGGTCGACGACCAGATCGGACGGGTGGGTGAGGTTGTGGACGAGCCGTATGCCCATCGCGTTGGACATGCTCTCGCCCGGTTGCGGGGCGGGTACCGGCCACACGGTGACCGGCACGGGTGGGTCGCCGGGCACCACGTCCCCGACGGGGATCGGTGCACGGTGAGGGGTTCTATCGGTCATGGGCGCGGTGGCCCCCGGACCGGCGGGGCGTACTGACGATTCCCAGTGCGTCGCTGACAGGCCGATCGAACCCGTCCCCGATCTGACAGGGCCTGTCTGCCCCGCCACCTGACGAACGTGATGGTGGGCGAGTGTCCGGCCGCACAACGGTGGACCTGGCATGGCCTGTCCCGGTCTGACAGACACTCGTGGTGTCAGGTCGGGCTGTCCCAATGACGGGTCGTGGGCCTTCGCACACGGCGAAGCGCTCCACCTCGAAGGGGGCAGCACCATGGCAGTGACCACCCGCACGAGAACGGCCGGCACGGCGTTGACCACCGCCGAGAAGGCATTCGCGCTGCTGACCTGCGAACCGGCGCCACTGGTGTTCGATGCCCGGCCGGTGCCGGGTCTGCCGGACACGACGATGCCGCTGGACGAGCTGCGCACTTTGTTGGTGCACGAGCGCTACGACAGCGGCACCACCGACGAGCTGTGGCGGCAGCTCGCCTACCACGCCCGCGAGAAGGGACCGGCCTGGGTCGTCGGCGCGATCGGTGTGGCTCTGCCCGCGCTGACGCGCCTCGCGGCGAAGATCAGCCGCGGCTATGCCCGGTACGCTGAGGATGTGGACTCCGAGGTCTTGGCCGGCTTCCTGCATGCTCTACGGACGGCGGATCTCGCGCCACCCCGGTTGTGGCTGCGGCTGTGCTGGGCGGCGTGGCGCGCGGGCGCGGCGGTTGTCAAAGCCGACGACGGTGAGGAGCTGCCGCCAGAGCTGCCTACGGGATCACGTTCACCGAGGATGCCCTACGGGCACCCGGACCTGCTGCTCGGCCGGGCAGCCGCCGCCGGCCTGATCACCGCTGACGCCGCCGAGCTGATCAGCGCGACCCGGTTCGGTGACGCGCTGATCGAGCACTTGGCCGCCGAGCACGGCGTGACGGCTTCAGTTCTGCGGATGCGCCGCCGTCGCGCCGAACGTGTCGTCGCCGCAGCCGTCACACGAGGTGACCTGTCCCACCCGTCGACGCGCAGGTCGCAGCACAAGGCGGAAAGCAGCATGTGCAGACTGGCGTGACGAGACATCACCGCCGCCGGTTCTCCGAGGACTGGGCAGACGGCGCCTTGTGTTCAACGGTCGGGGATTCGACGCACTGGACCCGAATGGAGCGGGGGCGCACCGAGGCGGATCGATGAGCAGACCCGTGACTGGATTTGCGTCATCGCCCCGTGCGACCCCCGGTTTCTCGGCGAACCGTCCTGCTGGTCGCTGGCCAAGCTCCGCGACCACCTCATCGACGCCGGCTACGTCGTGACGATCAGCTTCGAGACCATCCGGCGGTCCTGCACGAACGCGGGGTCTTCTGGCCGGCGACGAAGACGTGGAAGGCCAGCACCGACCCCCGAGTTCACGATGCGCCGGATCCGGGACCTCTACGATCACCCGCCCGGCGACGGGCGGGTGATCTGCGTTGACGAGTTCGGGCCACTGAACCCGCGGCCTCGCCCCGGACGTGCCTGACGTCCGAAGGGTCAACCCACACGGCTACCGGATTGCGGGCCAGTGCTCCGCCCTTCAGGGCGGGGGTGAAGGCCCGCGCCGGGGGGCCGCCAAGACCCGAGCAGTGCCTTGAACCGAACGGTTCTGCTGCTCGATGTACCGACGCACGGCGCTCAGCGGTGCGCCGCCGACGGAGCCTGCGAAGTACGAGCCCGACCAGAGCTTGTTGGCCCGGTAGTAGTGGCGCGCGAGGTCGGGGAACTCCTGCCGCATCCGCCGGCTCGACACGCCCTTGAGGGAGTTGACCAGTCTCGCCAG
>NZ_WVUH01000317.1 GCF_017614955.1 Micromonospora echinofusca | reverse complement strand
GCCCCGGCCCTGGTGCCCCGGCGCCCCGGTGTCGGTGCCCTGGCGCCGGTGCCGGTCGACCGGCTGACGCCGGGCCCCGCACAGCCCCGGCCGGCGCCCGACCGGCGCGTGCAGATCCGGATCAGGCGGATTCGCGGATCACCAGTTCGGTCGGGAGGATGACGGTCTGCTCGAAGGGCTGACCGGTGGCCATCCGGAGCAGCAACCGGGTCATCTCCCGGCCGATCTCCTTGATCGGCTGGCGGACGGTGGTCAGCGGCGGGTCGGTGTAGGCGGCCATCTCGATGTCGTCGAAGCCGATGACCGCCACGTCGTCCGGCACCCGTCGACCGGCTTCGCGCAGCGTACGCAGCGCGCCGTGGGCCATCAGGTCGGAGGCGGCGAAGACCGCGTCCAGGTCGGGGTGCCGGTCGAGGAGCTGCCGCATGGCCGCCGCCCCGGACTCCCGGGTGAAGTCGCCGACCGCGACCAGCGGCGGATGCCCGGCGGCGGCCAGGGTGTCCCGGTAACCGGCGAGCCGTTCGATACCGGCCACCATGTCCTGCGGGCCGGCGATGGTGGCGATCCGCTGCCGACCGGCGTCGAGCAGGTACGCCACCGCCCGGCTCACCCCGCCCAGGTGGTCGACGTCGACGTAGGGGACGGAGTCGTCGAGGGGCCGCCCGCTGCACACCGCCGGGATGCCGGCCCGGGCCAGGGTGCCGGGCAGCGGATCGGCGCCGTGCAGCGAGGCGAAGAGCACCCCGTCGACGTGCCGGCCCAGGGTGTACCGCTCGACCCGGTCGTGGCCGGCCGCCGACCCGGCCAGCATCAGCACGAGCTGCTTGTCGGCGGCCTCCAACTCCTGACTGACGCCCTGGATGATGCCGGGGAAGACCTGGTCGTCGGAGAAGACCCGGGTGGCCGCCTCCGGCATGATCAGGGCGATCGAGTCGGTCCGCTGGGTGACCAGGGTGCGGGCGGCCAGGTTGGGCACGTACCCCAGCTCGGCCACCGCCCGGCGGACCGCCTCCTGGATCTCCTCGGCGACCGTGGTGGAGCCGTTCACCACGCGGGAGACGGTGGCACGGGAGACCCCGGCCCGCCGGGCCACCGCCTCCAGCGTCGGCCGCTGCGCGGTCGTCATGCCACCCCCCACCATCGTCACAGCCCGTTCCGGGCAATCACCTCCTGATACCAGCGGGCGCTCGCCTTGGGCGTCCGCCGCTGGGTCAGGTAGTCGACATGGATGATTCCGAAGCGCTTACGGTACCCTTCCGCCCACTCGAAGTTGTCCAGCAGTGACCATACGAGATAACCGCGCAGGTCCACCCCCCGGGCGAGCGCGGTGTGCGCGGCGCGGAGGTGCCCGTCGAGGTAGGCGATCCGGTCCGGGTCCCGTACCTCGCCGTCGTCCACGGACGGGTCGTAGCGCGGCCGGTCCGCGAAGGCCGCACCGTTCTCGGTGATCATCAGCGGTACGCCCGGGTAGTCCCGGCCGAGCCGCTCCAGCAGGCGGGTCAGTCCGTCCGCCTCGATCAGCCAGCCCATGTCGGTGACCGGACCGGTGGCCGGGAGGAAGTGCACCCGCCCCTCGGTGCCCGGGTACTTGTCGTCACCCGCCGCCCCGGGCCGCCAGGCGACGTAGGTGGGCGAGTAGTAGTTGATCCCGAGCAGCTCGATCGGCGCGGCGATGGTCTTCTCGTCCTCGTCACGGATGAAGGTCGCCGGGTCGACGTACCGGGCGACGTGCGCCAGCATGTCGTCCGGGTAGCCGCCCTTCAACAGCGGATCCAGGAAGATGCGGTTGTGCATCCCGTCCACCAGACGGACCGCCTCGGCGTCGTCGGCGCTGGTCGGGTCGGCCGGCTGCACGTCGGTCGGGTTGAGCGTGATGCCGACGACCTGCACGCCGGCCGCGCGCAGCGCCCCGGCCGCCAGGCCGTGGCCGAGCAGCAGGTGGTGGATGGCGGTGAAGGCCGCCGCCGGGTCCTGCTGGCCGGGGGCGTGCACCCCGTTGCCGTACCCCAGGTAGGACGAGCACCACGGCTCGTTGAGGGTGGTCCAGGTGCGGACCCGGTCACCGAGCCGGGTGTGGACCGCCGCGGCGTACTCGGCGAAGTGCTCGGCGGTCTCCCGGTTGAGCCAGCCGCCCCGGTCCTGGAGCGTCTGCGGCAGGTCCCAGTGGTAGAGGGTGACGATCGGGTCGATGCCCCGGGCGATCAGCGTGTCCACCAGGCGGTCGTAGAAGTCCAGGCCGCGCGGGTTGACCGGGCCGGTGCCGTCCGGCTGGATCCGGGGCCAGGCGACCGAGAACCGGTACGCCTGGAGCCCCAGCTCCGCCATCAGTGCCACGTCGTCGGAGTACCGGTGGTAGTGATCGCAGGCGACGTCGCCGGTGTGCCCGGCGTACACCTTGCCCGGGGTGCGGCAGAAGGTGTCCCAGATGGACGCGCCGCGCCCGTCCTCCTGGGCGGCGCCCTCGATCTGGAAGGCGGCGGTGGCCGCGCCCCAGACGAAGTTCTCGGGGAAACGGATCTCGTTCAAGCCTTGACCGCACCTTCCATGATGCCGCCGATGATCTGGCGGCCGAAGAGGATGAACACGAGCAGCAGCGGCAGGGTGGCGATCGCCGTGCCGGTGAACACCTGCGACATGTCCGTGTAGTAGCCGTCGGAGAGGGCCCGCAGCGAGAGCTGCACGGTCGGGTTCTCCGGGTCGTTGAGCACCGCGTACGGCCACAGGAAGTCGTTCCAGGTGGTCATGAAGGTCAGCAACCCGAGTACCGCTGCCGCCGGCCGCAGTGCCGGCAGCACCACGTTCCAGTAGATGCGGGCGGTGTTGCAGCCGTCCATCCGGGCCGCCTCGATCAGTTCGTTGCTGACCGCCTGGCTGGCGTACTGGCGCATCATGAACACCCCGAACCCGGTGACCAGGGCCGGCACGATGACCGCCGGCAGCCGGTCGTTCCAGTTCAGCTTCGTCATGAGCATGTACAGCGGGATCACGCCGAGCTGGGTGGGGACCATCATGGTCGCGACGATCACCACCAGCAGCGCGTTGCGGCCCCGGAAGCGCAGTTTGGCGAAGGCGAACCCGGCGAGGGTGGAGAAGAAGACCACCGACGTGGTGACCGAGACGGCGACGATCGCCGAGTTGATCAGGCCGGTGAGGAAGTACGCGTCGGTGTTGCCGAACAGCTTCGCCACGTTGGCGCCGAAGTTCCCGCCCGGGGTGACCGGGGGCGGGAGCTGGCCCATCGCGTCGCTGGACCGGGTGGCGACGACGAACATCCAGTAGATCGGGAAGATCGACATGATGCCGGTGACGATCAACGCGAAGTAGGTCAGGCGGCTCGCCGCGAAGAGTCTGCTGCTGGCCATCTCAGTCCTCCCCCGTCACGCTGCCGCCGAGCTTGCGGATCAGCAGGACGTTGATCAGCGCCACGATCGCGATGAGGGCGAAGAGCAACCAGGCGACCGCCGAGCCGTACCCGAAGTTGAAGTGCGGGGCGAAGGCGTTCTCGAACATGTACATCGTCATCGTCTGCGACTCCCGCAGGGGTCCGCCCCGGATCGGGTTGGTGCCCGCGTGGAACATCCGGGGCTCGGTGAAGAGCTGGAGTCCACCGATGGTGGAGATGATCACCGCGAAGATGATCGTCGGCTTCAGCAGCGGAACCGTGATCGACCAGAACTGCCGGGCCGACCGGGCCCCGTCGATGGCCGCCGACTCGTACAGGTCACGCGGGATGGCCTGCATGGCGGCCAGGAAGATCAGTGCGTTGTACCCGGTCCACCGCCAGTCGACCATCGTGGCGATGGCCGCCCAGGAGGCGTACCGGTTGGTCTTCCAGCCGATCGGGTCCAGCCCGACCAGGTCGAGCATCCAGTTGAACATGCCGAACTGCTGGCCGAAGAGCGCGCTGAACACGATCGCCACGGCGGCGGTGGAGGTGATGTTGGGGATCAGCACCGCCATCCGGAACGTGGTCCGGGCCCGCAGCTGCCGGTTGAGCAGGTTGGCCAGCCAGAGGGCGAGCAGCATCTGCGGGACCGTGGAGAGGACGAAGATGCCCAACGTGTTGACGACCGAGTGCCAGAAGTCGGTGTCGCCCATCAAGGCGGTGTAGTTCGCCAGACCGACGAACTCGTGGTCGACGGCGAGCAGGTCCCAGTCGTGCAGGGAGACCCAGAAGGTGTACACCAGCGGGTAGAGCCCGAAGATCCCGAACAGGACGAAGAACGGGGCGACGTACAGGTACGGCGAGTACTTCATGTCGAACCGGCTGAACCGGACCCGGGGGGCCCGGGCTTGCGCCCGGGCCTCTACGGTCGGCGGCCGCGCGTCCAGGTGGACGGTCATGGCGGCGTTCCTCTCCAGGGTTACTTGGCAGCGGCCTTCTTGGCGTTGGCGACCGCGTCCTGCCAGCCCTGCTCGGCGTTACGCTGACCCAGTTCCACGGTCCGGACGGCGTTCTCCACCTCGGTCCGGACGGCCTGGTTCTTCGGGCCCATGTAGACCGGCTTCAGGGTCTTGGCGCCCTCGGCGAAGATCTGACCGACCGGGGCGTCGGAGAAGTACGCGTTCTTCGAGCTGGTGATGGCCGGGTCGGCGAGTGCCTGCGGCGACGAGGGCAGCGGGCCCTTGGCCTGGAACGCGCCGATGTGTCCCTGCGGGCTGGTCAGGAACTTGGCCAGCTTGACGGCCTCCTCCTGGTGCTTGCTCTGCTTCGGCACGGCGAGGAACGAGCCGCCCCAGTTGCCGCCGTTGCCGGGGACCCGGGCGATGTCCCACTTGCCCTTGGCGTCCGGGCCGGCGTTGCCCTCGATCACCCCGGTCATCCAGGCCGGGCAGGCGATGGTGGCGAACTTGGCCTGCTTGAAGGCGGAGACCCACTCCTCGGACCAGGCGCCGAACTTGCCGGAGAGCCCGGAGTCGACGATGTCCATGGTGATGTCGTACGCCTCCTTCACCGCCGGGTTGCTGTCCACCACGAGGTTGTTCTGCGTGTCGTAGTAGTGGTAGCCCGGTCCGCTGCCGGCGGTCTGGAGCACGATGGTGTTGAAGGTGTTGGTGGCGGCGTCGAGGAACGAGGCGCCGGTGTTGGCGGCCTTGAACTTCTCACCGGTGGCGATGTACTCGGCCCAGGTCGGCCAGAGCTTCGACACGGCCTCCCGGTCGGTGGGCAGCCCGGCCTTGGCGAAGAGGTCGGTGCGGTAGCACATCGCCATGCCGCCGACGTCGGTACCGAGACCGATCAGCTGCTTGCCGTCGGCGGTGAGCGCCTGGTTCCACTTCCACTCCAGGAAGTTGCCCTTGAGGTCGGCGGCACCGTGGTCGAGCAGGTTGACGAAGTTCTGCGGGTTGGCCTTGTACTCGACGAGCACGCCCTCCTCGATGGCGACCACGTCACCTGCGCCCTTGCCGGCGGCGAGCCACTGGGTCAGCTTGGGCGAGTACTCGTCGAGGTTGCTGCCGGTACCCCGCTCGACGATCTTCACGTTGGGGTTGGCGGCCATGTATTCCTGGTAGAGCTTTTCGTATCCGAACTGTCCGAAGACGTCAACGGTGAGCGTGATCGGCCCGTCGGCCTGCTGCGAATCGTCGCTGCCGCCGCACGCGCTGCTGGCGACGAGCACGCCGGCCAGGGCGACGGCCACGGCCGCGAACCGTCGACGCGGAATGACACCCATGTCAGGGTCCCCCTAGGGTTGGTGGTGGGGTGCGCTGGAGCGCTCTGAGAGAGCGCTCTCACGACAGGGTGCTGCCCCTCCGGCGGGATGTCAAGAGAGCGCTCTCTACTGTCGGTGGATCGGTACCGGTCAGCCGGTCCGGGTACCGTCCGGCAGGACCCACCTGACCTCGCCGTCCTGCCGGTGGTCGGTGGGGACGAGGCCGGCGGCGGTGGCGACCGAGGCCGACGCCCGGTGGTCGGGGTGGACGTGCGCGACGATCCGGCCGACCCCCTGCTGCCGGAGCCAGTCGACCAGCCCCCGGGCCGCCTCGGTGGCGATGCCCTGCCGCTGCCAGGCGGTCCCCACCACCCAGGCGATCTCCGCGACCGCGTCGGGCGCAGCGCGGGACACCGTCGCCTGGACCGTGCCGACCAGCCGGCCCGGGCCAGCTGGCCGGTCTGTGCCGGTCGGTCGGTCGGTCCCGCTCGGCCGGTCTGTGCCGGTCGTTCGGACCGGGTCGGTCAGGTGGTCTCGCCCGGTCAGTTGCAGCGCCCAGTTCAGCCAGTCGACCTGCGGGTCCGGCGAGCCCGCGACCAGCCGCCGGTAGCGGGAGCGCAGCTCGTCCGGGCGGGCCGGGACGCCGCCGATGAAGGTGTGCAGCTCCGGGTCGGCCAGCACCCCGGCCAACTCGGCGGCGTGCGCCACCGCCAGGGGGAGCAGCACGAGCCGGTCGGTGGTGACGGGTTCTGCCACGACGGGACGCATCCCGTCATTCTGGCCCGCCCGAGCAGTTTGCCGCCTGCCCGGTCAGTTTGCGGCCCGTCCGGTCAGTCTGCGGCCCGTCCGGTCAGCCGGTCCGCAGCCCGTCCGGTCAGCCGGTCCGCAGCCCGTCCAGCAGCGTGCGGTCGCCGGTGACCTCCAGCATCTCGAAACCGATCCGGCCGTACAGCGCCAGTAGCAGGTCGCTGGCGGTGCCGGTGACGTGCGCCCGGGCATGGTGGTCGTCGCTGTCCAGGATCGTGTCGGTGTCCAGCAGGGCCACCCCGGCACCGCGCAGCCGGAGGTACCACTCCTGGCCGGCGTCCGCCGCCACCAACTGGATCACCCCGTGCCACTGCCCGGAGTGCTGCCGCCGCCCCGCCGGCAGCCAGGTGTCCAGCACCTCGCTGACCCCGTCGGCGGCGAGCTTCGCCTCGATCGGCTCACCGGCGGCGATGGCGAGCTGCGCGTCCCACCGGTGGACCGCGGTCTCGATCGCCATCCGGCGCGGCCAGAAGGCGGCCTTCTTCGGTTGCGGCGCCCAGTTCCAGGCCGGCGACTCCGGGTCGAGCCCGTCGAGCAGCACCATGAACTGGTCGTACTCCTGCTGGAAGTGCTGCACCGGGCTCACCCCGGGGGGCGTCTCCCCGCTCGGACCGGCCGGCGGGTTGGTCGTGCCCGAACCGACGAACGAACGGACCCAGGCGTACCCCCGGGCCAGGTGGTGGGCGAGATCGCTGACCGTCCAGCCGGGGCAGGACAGGACCGGTGTCTGCGGCGGCGCCTCGGCCACCGCCGAGGCGAAGGCCGGCCCCTCGACCCGCAGCGCCCCGAGCCAGAAGTCCTTGCTGCCGTGCAGTCTGCTCATCGTGATCCTTCCAGGCGACCGGCGTACCAGTGGGCGGCGCGGCTGCATCTCAGCCTAGGGTGAAGGCGTGTCAGACGTTAGTGCCCAGCGGACGGCCCTCACCGAACCTGCCGACGCCAGATTTCTGGCCAGATACACCACGCTGCGTCTGGGTGGAGTGGCGGGGCGGCTGGCCGTGGCGACGACTGCCGAAGAAATCGTACAGAACGTACGAGAAGCGGAGGGTCGCGCCGAACAGGTACTGATCCTCGCGGGTGGGAGCAACGTGGTGATCGGGGACATCGGTTTCCCGGGCACCGTCGTGCTGGTCCGCTCCCGTGGGTACCGCGTCGTCGCCGAGGACGCGGACACGGTGACCATCCGGGTCGAGGCCGGTGAGCCGTGGGACGACCTCGTCGCGACCACCGTCGGCAACGGCTGGTCCGGGCTTGAGTGCCTCTCCGGCATCCCCGGCTCGGCCGGTGCCACGCCCATCCAGAACGTCGGCGCGTACGGGCAGGAGGTCGCCGAGACGGTGACCGCCGTGCAGGTGTACGACCGGCACCACGGCACGGTCGACGAGATCGGCGGCGCCGACTGCGGCTTCGCGTACCGCTCCAGCATCTTCCGGTTCAGCGACCGCTGGGTGGTCCTGGCGGTGGACTTCCGGCTGACCCGCTCGCCGCTGTCCGGGCCGGTCCGGTACGCCGAACTGGCCCGCGCCCTCGGCGTGGAGGTGGGGGAGCGCGTGCCGCTGGACCGGGCCCGGGCCGCCGTGCTGACCCTGCGCGCCGGCAAGGGCATGGTGCTCGACGCCGACGACCCGGACACCTGGTCGGTCGGCTCGTTCTTCACCAACCCCATCCTCGACCAGGCCGGGTACGACCTGCTCCGGGAACGGGCCGCCGACCTGGGCGAACCGCCGGCCTGGCCGGGTACCGGGGGAGTGGTGAAGGTCAGCGCCGCCTGGCTGATCGACCGGGCCGGCTTCGGTCGGGGCTACCGGGGGGC
>NZ_WVUH01000316.1 GCF_017614955.1 Micromonospora echinofusca | reverse complement strand
CCCTGACCCCGTCGATCATGGACGTGTGGTGGGGAGTTCATCCGGTATCGCCCCTTGTGTGGGGCACCACAACTCCATGATCGACGGGGTCAGGGTGGGGTCAGGCGGCCGCAACTGGGCAGCGGATGCAACGTGATCCGGGCCGGCAGCCGGCGGGGCCACTCGCCCCGTGGCCAGGAGCCGTCCACGATGACGTGCACCGGGTCGCCCTCCTCGCCGCTGAGCCGGAGCAGGAAGTCCCGGGGGAGCGGCGGGTCGACCGACGGAGTGGTGATCATGAAACGTACCCGGCCCCGGGCGGAGACCGCCGAGATCACGTCCGCTGCCGGCATGGTGCCGCGCAACCGGATCCGGCCGATCCAGTAGATCTCGGCGCCGTGCTCCTGGGCGGCCCGGCTGATCGCCGGGTAGTCGACGCGTACCCAACGCTCCACCGCGTCGACGCAGAGCCCGCAGGCCCGTTCCCGGGGCTCGCGCGGCCCGACCCCCCAGGCCCGCAGGTACGCCCCCAGGTCGGTGGCGTCCAGCGGCCGGTCGAACCGGCGCTGCACCAGGGCGGCGAGGCTCTGCCGCGTCCACAGTTCGTCGGTCAGGCCGAAGGTGTCCGGGTAGGTGCCCCGGAGCACGTCGATCAGCTCTAGTTCCTCTTCGCGGCTGAGTGTTCCCGGCTCGCCCGGCCGCTGTCCGCGACGGGCGGCTGCCACCGCTCCGTCACCGCCGATGGTGTGGCGTCGGCACCAACTGGTGACCGAACGCCGCGCGTCTCTCAGTGCAACCCCCACGTCTGGGGCAACGAGCACGAATCCCTACTGGTCACGATATGTAGGGAGAAAAGTCTCTAAAGCACGTAGGCGGGATTAACTCCCAAAAGGTACTAAACGGAATTTGTGTCCGGGTCGAGCGGATCGGCCGTGACCGCCGGAGGCAGGGCGAGGGCTACCCAGGGGCCACCAAGACGGGCGGGGTGACCGCTGCCGCGATCACCCCGCCCGTCGTCGTCCGCCTCCGCTACGGCCTCAGCCGCGTAGCCGCTTCAGGGCCGCCTGGAGGTTGGTCAGGTCGGTGCGCTGGGTGTTCTTCATCGTCTGGGCGGTGCGTACCACGTCCGGCTCGGCACTGGCCGCGAGCACCCCGTCGATCATGTGGATGCCGCCGAGATGGTGTCTGATCATCATCTCCAGGAAGAGGATGTCCAGCTCACGCCCCTGCGTGGCGCGCAACTTCGCCATCTCCTCGGGCGAGGCCATCCCGGGCATCAGGCCGTTGCGCACCAGACCGTCACCGTCCGGCATCCAGGCCATCGGTGGCTGCGAGCCGGTCGGGTCCAGCCCCCAGGAGCGCAGCCAGGTCTGCATGGTGCCCATCTCACCCTGCTGACCGGTGGCGATGTCCACCCCGATCTGGCGTACCTCCGGGTCGGTGGCGCGCTGGAACGCGATCAGGCCCATCCCCACCGCCTGGGCGTGGTGGGTCGACATGTCCCGGGCGAAACCGGCCTCCACCGAGGCGTCACCCGGCCGGGTCAGCCGGGGCGTCAACAGACCCCCGGCGTACCCCAGCAGCAGACCGACCACGACGGCGAGAGCGAGGACGAGGACGCCGAACCGTCGCCGGCCCCCGGCCCCCCGGCCGTCGCCGTCGACGGTCGGGGTGTCCGTGGTCCGTTCGGTCTCCGCCGTCGCGGGTGCAGTCATCGGTCAGTCCCTCTTACTGCTGGGCCGGCATCTGCTCGCCGAGGTTCCGCGGCGTGGTACCGGTCGCGGTGATGCCCTGCTCGCAGTTGGCGTTCGGGCCCTCGATCGAGGCGTTGACCCGCAGGGTCCGGATGAACTCGTCGATCCGGCTGTCGTCGGCGTTGTCGACCTTGAGCTGGAAGCCCCACGCCTGGAGCGAGATCGCCTTGTCCAGCCCCTCGAACGGGCTGAGCATCATCTTCTCCTTGCCCTGGACCTTCTCGGTCAGCTTGGCGACCTGGTCGGCGGGCAGGCCCGGACGGTAGGTGATCCAGACGGTGCCGTGCTCCAGGCTGTGCACCGCGTGCTCGTTGGCGATCGGGGCGTCGTAGACGTCACCCATGCAGTTCTGCCAGGCGGCGTTGTGCGGCCCGGCAACCGGCGGCTTCACCGGGTAGTTGATCGAGCCGGAGACGTGGTTGCCGCCCTCGACCATCTTCGGCTCGGTCTTGCGGTAGTTGACGATGCCGTCGATGCCGCTGGCCCGCTCCTCCCACGGCTTCGACCCCTGGAACGCGGCCCAGGCGCCGTACCCGATGATGCCGGCGGCCAGCACACCGACCGCGACGAAGAGCGCGATCGGGCCCCAGGCCCGGCCCTGGCTCACCTTCACCGGTGCCAGCGGCTTACGGGGGCCCTTGCCGCCACCGGCGGCCGGGCGGGCAGCGCCCGCCGGGCGACCGGAGCCGGCCTTGCCCGTGCCGGGCTTGCCGCCGGCCGCGGGCCGGTCGGCTGCCGGCTTCTTGCCGGTGCTGACCACGGACGGACGGCGCTGGTCGCCACCCGGGGTGCTGATGCTCATCGTGCCTCGTCAGGTCGGTCGGTCAGGGAGTGGCGGGCCACGGTACGCAGCAGGGTCGCCGCCGGGTGACCGAGTCTACCCCCGCTAGCATGTTTCGGTGACTCCCGCGAAACTGGCCGACCTCGTCCTCTCCGCAGCCCACGCCGTCTTCACCGCCCGTGGGCTGGACCACTCCGCGCTGCCGGAGACGACCGCCGTCGAGCGACCCCGTAACCCGGAGCACGGCGACTACGCCTCCACCCTGGCCCTCCAGCTCAGCAAACGGGTCGGGCTGCCGCCGCGGGAGCTGGCCGGAGCACTGGCGGACGAGCTGGTCAGGACGCCCGGGATCAAGTCGGTGGAGATCGCCGGGCCGGGCTTCCTCAACATCCGGCTCGACGCCGCCGCCGCCGGGCAGCTCGCCCGCGCCATCGTGCTGGCCGGCGCCGGCTACGGCCGCTCCGACCGGCTCGCCGGCCAGCGGCTCAACCTGGAGTTCGTGTCGGCGAACCCGACCGGTCCGGTGCACATCGGCGGGGTCCGGTGGGCGGCGGTCGGCGACGCACTGAGCCGGTTGCTCCGGGCCACCGGCGCCGACGTCGGTACCGAGTACTACTTCAACGACGCCGGTTCGCAGATCGACCGGTTCGCCCGCTCGCTGCTCGCCTCGGCAAAGGGGGAGCCGGCGCCGGAGGACGGCTACGGCGGGGCGTACATCGCCGAGATCGCCACCGAGGTCGCCACCCGCCGGCCCGAGGTACGCCAGCTCGACGACGCGGCGGCCCAGGAGATCTTCCGGGTCGAGGGCGTCGCGCTGATGTTCGACGAGATCCGCTCCTCGCTGGCCCAGTTCGGCGTGGAGTTCGACACCTACTTCAACGAGAAGGACCTGCACGACCGGGGTGAGCTGGAGTTGGCCCTGGCCCGGCTGCGCGAGCAGGGCCGGATCTACGACTCCGAGGGCGCGGTCTGGCTGCGGACCACCGACTTCGGCGACGACAAGGACCGGGTGCTGCGCAAGTCCAACGGCGAGTGGACCTACTTCGCCGCCGACTGCGCGTACTACCTGGACAAGCGGGAGCGCGGCTTCGACCGGGTCGTGATCATGCTGGGTGCCGACCACCACGGCTACATCGGCCGGATGAAGGCGATGGCCGCCTGCTTCGGCGACGACCCGGCGGTCAACCTGGAGATCCTCATCGGGCAGCTGGTGAACCTGGTCCGGGACGGGCAGCCGGTGCGGATGAGCAAGCGCGCCGGCACCGTGGTCACCCTGGAGGACCTGGTCGACGCGATCGGCGTGGACGCCGCCCGGTACGCGCTGGCCCGGTACTCCAGCGACTCGCCGATCGACATCGACGTGGAGCTGTGGACCCGGTCGACCCGGGACAACCCGGTCTACTACGTGCAGTACGTCGCGGCGCGGACCGCCAGCGTGGCCCGCAACGCCGCCGACGTCGGGCTGGACCGGGGCGACGCGGACGCGTTCCGTCCCGAGCTGCTCGCCCACGAGAAGGAGAACGACCTGCTCAAGGCGCTGGGCGAGTTCCCGGCCGTGGTGGCCTCCGCCGCCGAGCTGCGCGAGCCGCACCGGGTCGCCCGCTACCTGGAGGAGCTGGCCGGGGCGTACCACCGGTTCTACGACAACTGCCGG
Organism: Micromonospora echinofusca; assembly: GCF_017614955.1. Taxonomy (GTDB): domain Bacteria; phylum Actinomycetota; class Actinomycetes; order Mycobacteriales; family Micromonosporaceae; genus Micromonospora; species Micromonospora echinofusca_A. The sequence continues at coordinate 4,142 of NZ_WVUH01000316.1, read as the reverse complement.
GTCCTGCCGCACGGCGACGAGGAGGTCACCGACCTGCACCGGGCCCGGCTCTGGCTCAACGACGCCACCCGTACGGTGATCGCCAACGGGCTGCACCTGCTCGGCGTCTCCGCCCCGGAAAGGATGTAGTTCCCGATGCGCGCACACGAGGCCGGTGCCCTGCACGGCGACATCGGCAGCCGGGGGCCGGCCTGGCTGCGTACCCCGGTCGACGTCAACGCCCTGGTCCCGCAGCTCTGGCCCCGGACGGTGGCCCGGGGTGCCGACGGTGCGCTCACCGTCGGCGGGCTGGACGTCCGGACGTTGGCCGCCGAGTTCGGTACCCCGGTGTACGTCCTCGACGAGGAGGACCTGCGGTCCCGCTGCCGGGACTTCCGGTCCGCGTTCAGCGGGGACGACGTGTACTACGCGGGCAAGGCGTTCCTCTGCCGGGCGGTGGTCCGGATGATCAACGAGGAGGGCCTGCACCTCGACGTCTGCACCGGCGGTGAGCTGGCGGTGGCGTTGTCCGCCGGGATGCCGCCGGAGCGGATCGGCTTCCACGGCAACAACAAGTCGGTGACCGAGCTGGCCCGGGCGCTGGACGCCGGGGTGGGGCGGATCATCGTCGACTCGGTCGACGAGATCGAGCGGCTGACCGCGCTCGCCCGCGACCGGGAGGTACGCCCGAAGGTGCTGGTGCGGGTGACCGTCGGGGTGGAGGCGCACACCCACGAGTTCATCGCCACCGCGCACGAGGACCAGAAGTTCGGCTTCTCGCTGGCCGGCGGGTCGGCGCTGGCCGCCGCGCTGCGGATCGTCGACGAGGACGTACTGGAGCTGCGCGGGCTGCACTCGCACATCGGTTCGCAGATCTTCGACGCCAGCGGCTTCGAGGTCTCCGCGCGCCGGGTGCTGGGTCTCCAGGCGCAGATCCGCGACGCCCGCAGCGTCGAGCTGCCCGAACTGGACCTCGGCGGTGGCTTCGGGATCGCGTACACCACCCAGGACGACCCGTCGACGCCGCAGGAACTGGCCAAGCGGCTGCACCGGATCGTCGAGGACGAGTGCGCCGCCCTGGCGCTGCGGGTACCGCACCTGTCGATCGAGCCCGGCCGGGCCATCGCCGGCCCGGCGGTGTTCACGCTCTACCAGGTCGGCACGGTCAAGGACGTGGACGGCCTGCGGACGTACGTCAGCGTCGACGGTGGGATGAGCGACAACATCCGGACCGCCCTCTACGACGCGTCCTACTCGGCGACGGTCGCCTCCCGGACCTCCACCACCCCGCCCATTCTTGCCCGGGTGGTGGGAAAGCATTGCGAATCGGGGGACATCGTCGTGAAGGATGAATTCCTGCCCGCCGACGTGCAGCCCGGAGATCTTCTCGCCGTACCCGGTACGGGGGCGTACTGCCGGAGCATGGCCAGCAACTACAACCATGTACCCCGGCCCGGCGTCATCGCCGTCCGCGACGGTGTGGCCCGGGTGATCGTCCGGCGGGAGACCGAAGACGACCTGCTGGCATTGGACGTGGGATGACAACACCTGTGCGGTTGGCGCTGTTGGGTTGCGGGACGGTCGGTCAGGAGGTGGTCCGGCTCCTGCACGAGCAGGCCACCGACCTCGCCGCCCGGATCGGCGCCCCGGTGGAGCTGGCCGGCATCGCCGTCCGCCGGCTCGGCCGGGACCGGGGTGACCTCCCGGTCGACCCGGCGCTGTTCACCACCGACGCGCTCGGCCTGGTCAAACGGGACGACGTCGACGTGGTCGTCGAGGTGGTCGGCGGTATCGAGCCGGCCCGGACCTGGCTGGTCGAGGCGCTGCGGGCCGGCAAGAGCGTGGTGACCGCCAACAAGGCCCTGCTCGCCGAGGACGGCGCCGCGTTGCACGACGCGGCGGCCGAGGGCGGTGCCGACCTCTACTACGAGGCGTCCGTGGCCGGGGCCATCCCGCTGCTGCGCCCGCTGCGCGAGTCGCTGCACGGCGACACCATCACCCGGGTCACCGGCATCGTCAACGGCACCACCAACTTCATCCTCTCCGCGATGGACGCCACCGGCGCCGGGTTCGCCGAGGCGCTGGAGGAGGCGACCGAGCTGGGGTACGCCGAGGCGGACCCGACCGCCGACGTGGAGGGCTTCGACGCCGCCGCGAAGGCGGCGATCCTCGCCTCGCTGGCGTTCCACACCCGGGTCGGGGCGGCCGACGTGTACCGCGAGGGCATCACCGAGGTCACCGCCGCCGACATGGCCAGCGCCAAGGGGATGGGCTGCACGATCAAGCTGCTCTGCATCGCCTCCCGGGGGCCGGACTCCACCGGTACCGAGTCGATCAGCGTGCGGGTGCACCCGGCGATGATCCCGCTCAGCCACCCGCTGGCCAGCGTCGGCGACGCCTTCAACGCGGTCTTCGTGGAGGCCGAGGCGGCCGGTCAGCTGATGTTCTACGGCCGGGGGGCCGGTGGCGCGCCGACCGCCAGCGCGGTGCTCGGGGACGTGGTCGCGGTCTCCCGCAACCGGCTGGCCCGGGTCCGGCAGGCCAGCGAGTCCGCGTACGCCGACCTGCCGATCCGGCCGATGGGGGAGGCGGTCACCCGGTACCACGTCAGCCTGGACGTGGCCGACCGGGCGGGCGTACTGGCCGCCGTCGCGGGGGTCTTCGCCCGGCACGACGTGTCGATCGCCACGGTCCGCCAGTCCGGCCGCAACGACGACGCGACCCTGGTCATCGTCACCCACATGGCCCCGGACGCGGCGCTGGCGGCGACCGTGGAGGAGCTGCGGCGGCTGGACATCGTCCGGTCCATCGCCAGTGTGCTGCGGGTCGAGGGCGGTTCCTGAGCACCGGTCACCGGCGGGGCGGGTGGTTCCCGAGCCCCGTCCGACCGGCGGGGCGGATGGTTCCCGAGCCCCGGTCCACCGCCCGGGGGCCCGGCCCCGACGGTGGATCTTTCCCGACAGGTGGTTAGTGCCGGGTGCGACGCAGGCCCGGCGGGAAGGCTGGGTCAGGCTGGTCGCGTCCCGCCGGGACGGGGCCTGAGCAGGCAGGGAGAGCGACATGTGGCGTGGGTTGATCGAGGCGTACCGGGACCGGCTGCCGGTCACCGAGGCGACCCCGGTGGTCACGCTGCACGAGGGGAACACCCCGCTCCTGCCGGCCCCGGTGCTCTCCGCCCGGCTCGGCTGTGACGTCTACCTGAAGGTGGAGGGGGCCAACCCGACCGGTTCCTTCAAGGACCGGGGCATGACGATGGCCGTGTCCAAGGCGGTCGAGGTCGGCAACAAGGCGATCATCTGCGCCTCCACCGGCAACACCAGCGCCTCCGCCGCGGCGTACGCGGCCCGCGCCGGGCTGACCTGCGCGGTGCTCGTCCCCCAGGGCAAGATCGCGCTGGGCAAGCTGGCCCAGGCCCTGGTGCACGGGGCCCGGCTGCTCCAGGTCAGCGGCAACTTCGACGACTGCCTGGCGCTCGCCGCGAAGCTCGCCCAGGACTTCCCGGTGGCGCTGGTCAACTCGGTCAACCCGGACCGGCTGCACGGCCAGAAGACCGCCGCGTTCGAGATCGTCGAGGCGCTCGGCGACGCGCCGGACATCCACTGCCTGCCGGTCGGCAACGCCGGCAACATCAGCGCCTACTGGATGGGCTACACCGAGGACCACGCCGCCGGCAACGCGACGCGGACCCCGAGGATGTACGGCTTCCAGGCGGCCGGGGCGGCGCCGATCGTGACCGGTCAGGTGGTCCGGGAGCCGTCCACCATCGCCACCGCCATCCGGATCGGCAACCCGGCGAGCTGGACCAAGGCGGTGGACGCCCGGGACGCCTCCGGCGGGCTGATCGCCTCGGTCACCGACCGGGAGATCCTGACCGCGTACCGCCTGCTCGCCCGCGAGGTGGGTGTCTTCGTCGAGCTGGGCAGCGCGGCCAGCGTCGCCGGTCTGCTCCAGCAGGGTGCCGCCGGTCGGGTACCGGCCGGGTCGACCGTGGTCTGCACGGTCACCGGGCACGGGCTGAAGGACCCGGAGTGGGCGATCTCCACCGCCCCGGCGCCGAGCACCATCGGCAACGACGTGCTGGCCGCCGCGCGGGCTCTCGACCTGGCCTGACACGCCGGGGGTACCGGCGCCGGGCGGGTCGGACCGCTGCGGCGGGCGGGAGC
>NZ_WVUH01000315.1 GCF_017614955.1 Micromonospora echinofusca | reverse complement strand
GCGTACAGTTCGGACAGGGGCTGAGCAGAGCCTCCCGACCGACCTCAACCCCGTCGATACGTACGGAGGCGGGGCCTGCGTAGGGTAGGGACGTGCCACTGTGGATAGCCGCGATCTGGGGCCTGGTCGGCAGCGGAGTCGCCGAGGCGCTCAACCTGTACGCGATGATGCGCCCCAGCACCGAGTCCAAGGGGCGCTGGCAGTGGCCCTGGCGGGACCGACGGGACCGGCCGATCGTCCTGCTCGCCGTGTCGCTGCGCACCTTCGCCGGCACCGGCCTGGCGGCCGCCGCCGGGGCGGGTGGGGTGGCCGACGACCCGTTCGCGACCTTCATCCTCGGGGTCACCGCGCCGCTGGTCATCGCCAAGATGTTCGACCAGATCCGGGTGCTCGACCAGCCCCCCGGCCGGGAGCTGGACACCCCGGGAGGACACTCCGATGACGGCGCATGACGGTTTCCTCGCCCGCCTGGTGGACGCCCTGGCGGCCCGGCCGTCGACCACCACGGCGTCCTACCCGCTGCCCGCCCGTACCCGACTGGCGGCGGCGCTGGCCGCCCGACCGGTGACCCGGGCGGGGCCCAGCGGAGCGGCCGGCTTCGACGCGGCCCGGCTGCACGCCGACGCCGCCCAGGGGGACAAACTGCTCGACCGGGTCAAGGCCGTCCTGACCGGGCTGCTGGACACCCCGCCCGACCAGCTCCGGATGGACTCCGACGGCAACATCGGCATCCGCGCCGGGTCCGCCATGATCTTCGTACGGGCGCAGGAGGACCCGCCGCTGGTGGACGTGTTCTCTCCGCTGCTCACCGGGGTGCAGCCCAGCGAGAGTCTCTACCGGCGGCTCTCCGAGCACACCAACGACCTGCCGATCGGTCGGGTCTACTGCACCGGCGACACGGTCTGGGCCTCGGTCCCCGTGGTGGGTGAGGACTTCCAGCCCAGCCATCTCGCCATGGCCGTCCAGGACATGCACCACCTCGCCGACGATCTCGACGACCGGTTACGGGCCGAGTTCGGCGGGAAGCGGTTCTTCGACTCGGCTCCGGCCGGGCTCTCCGCGGTACCCGATCCCACCAACTACCTGCGCCGGCTGGCCGCCCGGGGGGCCGGATCGGCGCGCAGCGTCCTGGTCGAACTGCTCGCCGAACGACGCCGCCTCGGTGAGCTGCGCTCCCTGGCCGACGGTGGGGACGGCCACGCCGCGACGCGGCTGGCCGGACTGTTGCACGCCGACGGCCAGGACGTCGAGGCCGAGCGGTGGTGGCGCCGCGCCGTCGACCAGGGCGAACCGAGTGCCCGCGCGGAGTTGGCGACGCTGCTGGCCGCCCAGGGCCGGGCCGACGACGCGGTACCGGTGCTGCGGGCGGCTCTCAACGACGACGACTGGAGCGCGGCCGGGCCGCTGCTACGGCTGCTGACCCGGCAGGGGCGGCTGGACGAGGTGATCGACGTCCTACGCGGGCGACGGACCCGGCCCGCATAGCCGCCCCGGGCGGACGGCCCGACCGGCCCGACGGGACGGCGCGGACCGGACGGCGGGTTGGTAGGCTCAGCCGCGCTTCCGACCGGCAGGAGATCCGTCGCAGTGTCCGCGCAGTCCCCGTCCCACCCGTCCGGCGACGAGCGGCGTCACCTGCGTGCCGACTGCGCCCGGTGCGCCGGGCTGTGCTGCGTGGCACCGGCCTTCGCCCGCTCGGCGGACTTCGCCGTCGACAAGCCCGCCGGGCAGCCCTGCCGCAACCTGGCCACCGACTTCCGCTGCGGCATCCACCCGCAGCTGCGGCAGAAGGGCTTTCCGGGCTGCACGGTCTTCGACTGTTTCGGTGCCGGGCAGCAGGTCACCCAGGTCACCTACCCGACGGGGAACTGGCGGACCGCGCCCCAGCGGGCCGGCGAGATGTTCGAGGTGTTCGCGGTCATGCGGCATCTGCACGAACTGCTCTGGTACCTCGCCGAGGCGCTGACCCTGGCCCCGGACGCGCCGCTCGCCGCCGAGCTGGCCGCCGCCCGGGAGCACACCGCTGCCCGTACCGCCGGCACCCCGGCCGACCTGCTCGCGCTGGACGTGGGCGAGCTACGGCAGCGGGTGAACGGGCTGCTGCTGCGTGCCAGCGAGCAGGCGCGGGCCCGCCACGGTCGCCCCGGACCCGACCGTCGGGGCGCCGACCTGATCGGGGCCGACCTGCGCGGCGCGGACCTGCGCGCGGCCAGCCTGCGTGGGGCGTACCTGATCGGCGCCGACCTGCGTCAGGCGGACCTGCGGGGCGCCGACCTGATCGGGGCGGACCTGCGCGGGGCGGACCTGCGCGGCACGGACCTGCGGGACGCGATCTTCCTGGTCCAGGCCCAGCTCGACGCGGCACGCGGTGACCGGACCACCCGGCTGTCGCCGGCACTGGCCCACCCGGCGCACTGGGGGGCACTTCCGCTCGCCCCGGTCCGGCGCGGGCACACCGGGCGGGACCGGCGGACCCGGCCGACCTCCGGACACCGCTGACACCCCGGGCCGCCCGGCGCGGTCAGCAGCCCGGCGCGGTCAGGAACCGGCGAGTTGGAACTGGTACGTCTTCGCCCACCGTTGCCCGGCGACCAGCCGGACCGCACCGGTGCGCAGCTCGTACGTCACCGACCAGCGGGTGTGCGACTGGGCGACGTCGGTCAGGATGCCGAGGGCGGCGGTCGCGTCGGCCCGGCCACCGGAGCGGGTCAACGCCGCCTCGATGGTGGCGTACCGGCGGTCGGTGCGCAGCTTGTCGGCGGGTACCCCGATGACCGGCACGTTGGTCAGGGCCTGCCAGGGGCCGGTACCGCGCTGTACCCGCATCCGTCCGTCGACGAACTCCACCACGGCGGAGGCACCACTGGCGTCGGCGAGCAGGTAGTGCAGGGGTGGCCCGCCCTCGAAGTCGAGGTTGTACCGGCCGAAGATGGCCACCGCCTCGTCGACCGTGGCGGCCTGGTCGAGCACCAGCCGCTGGATGCGGACACTGCCCACCTTCGGTTTCCCGGGCTCCGGCGTCGCGGTGGCCGTGTCGTCGGCGGCGAGCCCGATCGCCAGGCCCCGCTCGTTCATGCCGTCGAACGGCAGCAGCGGCGCGTCGAGCAGCCGCCGGTCACCCGGCTGCGGCGCACCGTCGATCCCCAGGTAGTGCAGGTCCACCACGGAGACGCTGGCGTACCCGTCCGGCGGGTCGGTGCGCAGCAGCATCGCCGGATGCGGGTCCCAGTCGAAGTTGCGGGCGAACAACGGCCGGTCCCGGTCCCCGGAGGCGACGAAGAGCGAGCAGCCGAACGGCGACGTCGGCGCCGGGTCCAGGCCGGTGGTCGGGTCGTAGTCCCCGGTGTAGGTCATCTCGTACAGCGGCAGGTCGTCGACGCGGCGCAGGCTGGCCAGCGTCCGGTCGATCTCGGCCGGGGTCTGCCGGGACGAGCCGACCGGCGCGGTGGCCGCCGCGCCGTCCGGGGTACCGCCCGGACCGGCCGGGGTGGTGGCCGCCGTCGGGGCCGCCGCGCCGTCGGCGCAGCCGGCCATCGCCAGCAGCAGCACTCCGGCGAGTACCACACGTCGTCGCAGAACCAGCCCTCGTCGCATAACCACAGGACGCTAGAAGCCTGCTCCCCGGTTGTCCAGCCGGTGTGGACGGTTGGCGCCGCCGGAGCGTACCGGTGTGGACGATCGCGTGTTTCCGGCCGGCCGGTGGGGGTATCTGACCGGTCGAGGGAGACGAAAGGGGCGGACATGAAGCGGACCGAATACCACGTGGTACCGAACAGCGGCCGGTGGAAGGTCGAGCAGGGCGGCCGGGAGGTCGGCACGTACGACACCAAGCAGGTGGCGGTCGACGCGGGCCGCAAGGCCGCCCGGGCCAGCGAACCGAGCCAGCTCGTCGTGCACACCGCCGACGGACGGATCGAGACCGAGTACACCTACCAGGGTGACCCGTACCCGCCGGCCGGCTGAACCGCCGCGCACCTGATCCTCCGTGCCCGCCTCCTCCTCCCGGGGCGGGCACGGTCGTGCGTTCCCCGGTCGCCCCTCCCGGGTCCGGCGGGAAGGGACCGGCCCTGGTCAGCCGGTCGATGTGCGATGATCCGCGACCGTGGCGCCCGTCTCCCCGTCGACCGGACCGCCTCCGACGACCGCCCCGTCCACCACCCCGGGCCGGTCCCGGTGGCGGCGGTGGCACGTGCTGGACCTGGTGGCGGTGGGACTGGCCCTGACCGGTGCCGGTTGTGTGGCGACCGGGCTGCTCCCCGGCGCGGAGGCCACCGCGACCCTCGCCCGGATCGTGCCGCTGCTGCTCTTCCTGGGCACCGTGGTGGTACTCGCCGAACTCACCGCCGCCGCCGGGGTGTTCGACGTCCTCGCCGCCCGGCTCGCGACCGCCGCCCGGGGTAGCTGGGCGGCGCTCTTCGCGCTCTGCGTCGGGTTCGCCTCGGTCACCACCGCCACGCTCAACCTGGACACCACGGCGGTCCTGCTCACCCCGGTCCTGCTCGCGCTGGCCCGGAGCCTGGCGGTGCCGGCGCTGCCGCTGGCCATGACCACGGTGTGGCTGGCGAACACGGCCAGCCTGCTGCTGCCGGTCGCCAACCTGACCAACATCCTCGCCGCCGACCGGATCGGGCTGACCCCGGTGGCCTACGCCGGGCGGATGTGGCTACCGCAGCTCGCGGCGGTCGCGGTGACGATGGTGCTGCTCTGGTACTGGTACTGGCGGCCCGCCCGGCCGGCGTCCGGCGACCTCCCCCGGCCGGAGCGGCCGGTACCGGCGGACCGGGTGCTGCACCACGTCGCGGTCGCGGCGTGTCTGCTCTTCGTGGTCGGCATCCTCGTCGGCGTACCGATCGGGGTCGCGTCCGGCGCGGCGGCGGGGGTCCTGGTCCTCGCCTTCGGGCTGCGGGCCCGGCGCGCGCTGCGTCCGGCGCTGGTGCCGTGGCGCCTGCTGGTCCTGGTCACCGGGCTGTTCCTGGTGGTCGGGACGATCGGCCGGTACGGCCTGCACGACCTGATGGCCGCGCTGGTCGGCACCGACGCGGGCGCGGTGGGCGCGGTCCGGGCCGCGGCGGTGGGTGGGCTGGCCGCGAACCTGGTCAACAACCTGCCGGCGTACGTGGCCGGGGAGGCGGTGGTCGGGGCGTCGGACACCACGGTGCTGCTGGCCCTGCTGATCGGGGTGAACGTCGGTCCGCTGGCCACCCCGTGGGCGTCCCTGGCCACGTTGATCTGGTACGAGCGGTGCCGGGCGGCCGGGGTACGGATACCGCTGGGTCGGTTCTGCGCCACCGGGGCGGTGCTGGCGTTGGTCGGTACCGCCGCCGGGGTCGGTGCGCTGCTGCTGGTCCGCTGAGCGGTGGGGGGCCGGGCGGCGGTACCGTCCGGGGCACCCGGACGCCACGGGCCCGGGCCTGGTCGGCCCGGGCCCGCAGGTGCACGGGGCTACCCGTCAGCGGGGCGCGTCGACGCCGACGGCCTTGGCGATGTCGTCGAGGATCAGGTGGGCGCCCTGCACGCCGATGCCGGTCATCCAGGTGTCGTCGCTGACCGGCACGATGCGCTGGTTCTTCACCGCGGTCAGGCTGTTCCACAGCGGGCTGGCCTGGACGGCGGCCTGCTGGGTCTTGGCGGGGTCGCCGTAGGCGCAGACGAAGACGTAGTCGGCGTCCGCCTTCTCGATCAGTTCCGGTCCGATCTCGGTCATCACCGCGGTGGCGTCCTGCTGGCTGGCCGGGCGGGCCAGGCCGGCGTCGGCCAGGACCGTGCCGCTGAAGCTGCTGGGCTGGTACAGCCGGGTCGGACCGTCGACGAACCGGACGATGGAGAAGGTCGGCATGGTGCCGTTGTTCTTGGCCTTGACCGCCTCACCGAGGGCCTTGGCCCGCGCCTTGTACGCGGTCAGCGCCGCCTCGGCCTCCTTCTCCCGCCCCATCGCCTGGGCGAACAGGCTGATGTTCTGCTGCCAGCCGCTGCCCGGGGTGGCGGCGAAGACGGTCGGGGCGATCTGGCTGAGCCGGTCGTAGATCTTCTCGTGCCGCTGCTTCGAGGAGATGATCAGATCCGGCTTGAGCGAGAGGATCTTGTCGATGTTCGGCTCGGCGAGCGGGCCGACGTCCGGCACCCCGTCGAGTTCGGCGCGCACGTGCGCCGGGTAGGTCTTGTTGACCGGGTCGACGGAGACCGCCGCGATCGGCTTCACGCCGGCCAGCAGGGCGGCGCTGGCCTCCGGGGTGTCCAGCACGACCACCCGTTCCGGCCTGGTCTTGATGGTGGTGCTGCCCATGGCGTGCGGGACGGTACGCGGGAAGCCGGCCGCCGCGTCGGTCGGCGCCGGGTCGGTGTCGGTGTCCCCGCCGCAGGCGGCGGTGAGGCCGAGGACGGCGCCGAGGGCGAGCGCGGCGGTGAGCCGGCGCAGAAGGGCGGAACGCATGGGGAGCCTTTCTCGGTGAGCTGGCGGTCAGTGGGTGACCATGGATGGGCTGGCGTCAGCCGGTGACGGTGCCGGCGGCCTCGACGGCCGGTCGGCGGTGCGGGCGCCGGTCGTGCGGCACCACCAGCGGGGTACCGGTGACCGGGTCGGGGATCAGGTCGCAGGGCAGGTCGAACACGTCGGTGACCAGGTCGGCGGTGAGGACCCGCGCGGGCGGGCCGGCGGCCACCACCCGGCCGGCCTTCAGCACCACGAGCTGGTCGGCGTACCGGCACGCCTGGTTGAGGTCGTGCAGCACGGCGACCGCCGTCCGGCCCTCGTGCACCAGGCCGGCGACCAGGTCCAGCACGTCGAACTGGTGCCGGATGTCCAGGTAGGTGGTCGGTTCGTCGAGCAGCAGCAGCGGGGTCTCCTGGGCCAGGGTGAGCGCGATCCAGGCGCGTTGGCGCTGACCACCGGAGAGTTCGTCGACCTCACGGGTCCGCAGCGCGGCGATGCCGGCCCGGTCCAGCGCCCGGTCGACGGCCTCCTGGTCGGCCCGGGTCCAGCCGCGCAGCAGTCCCTGGTGCGGGAAGCGGCCCCGCCGGACCAGGGCCTCCACGGTCAGCCCGGCCGGTACCGCCGGTGACTGGGGCAGCAGGCCGATCCGCCGGGCCACCTCCCGGGTGGGTACCCGGCTGATGTCGGTGCCGTCGAGCAGGACCGCGCCCCGGGTCGGCGCGAGCAGCCGGACCAGCCCACGCAGCAGGGTGGACTTGCCGCAGGCGTTCGGCCCGACGATGACGGTGAACCGTCCGGCGGGCAGGTCGACGTCGACGCCGTCGACCACCACCCGCCCGTCGTAGGCGAGGGTGAGGTCGCGGCCGGTCAACTCGGTCACGTCATGCCTCCCTGCGGTGGTGCCGCCAGAGCAGCCAGAAGAACAGCGGGGCGCCGACGGAGGCGGTGACCACCCCGGCGGGCAGCGCGGTGGGCAGCGCGTGCTGGGCGACCACGTCGGCGGCGAGCAGCAGCGCCGCGCCGAGCACCACCGCGAGCAGCAACGTCGCCGGGCTGAGCGGGCCGGCGATCAGCCGGGCCAGGAAGGGCACCGCGAGGGCCACGAAGGGCAGCGGGCCGGCCAGGGCGACCGCGATCGCGGCGAAGCCGACGGCGACCGCGAGGATGCCGGCCCGGGTGAGGCGTACCCGCAGGCCGAGCCCGGTGGCCAGGTCGTCGCCGAGGTCGAGCACGCCGAGGGCGCGCAGCAGGAGCAGGGCGGCGGGCAGCAGCACGGCGAGTGCGCCGGCGGCGACCGCCACCTCCGACCAGGTCCGGTTGTAGAGGGTGCCGATGGTCCACATCACCGCCTGCTGGACCACGTCGTCGGGCCAGCGCAGCAGCAGGAACGTCTTGACCGCGTACAGCCCGGCCTGGACCGCGATGCCGATCAGGACCAGCCGGTCGGCGCCGATGCCGCCGCGCCAGCCGAGCACCGCGAGCAGCAGTGCGGCGGCGACCGCGCCGAGCAGGGCCCCACCGGGTACGAACAGGCCCGGCACGCCGAGCACGATGCTGGCCACGGCGGCGACGGTGGCGCCCATGTTGATGCCGATCACGTCGGGTGAGGCGAGCGGGTTGCGCAGCAACGACTGCAACAGTGCCCCGGCCGCCGCGAAGGCCGCCCCGCCCAGCAGGGCGGCCAGTACCCGGGGCAGCCGCCACTGCTGGATCACCAGCAGGTCCGCCTGCGGACCGGCGCCCACCACGGCCCGGGCCGCCCCGGCCAGGCCGATCGGGTAGTCACCCAGGGTGAGTGCCCAGACGGCCAGCAGTCCGGTACCGGCGAGCAGGGCGGCCACCAGCACGCCGACCCGGCGACGGGTGGGGGCGACGGTGGTGGGGGTACCC
>NZ_WVUH01000314.1 GCF_017614955.1 Micromonospora echinofusca | reverse complement strand
GGGGACGGCCGGAGGCACGGGGGCTCCGGCCGTACGCCGTCCGCCGGGGAGCAGTTCGGGGCGACGCCGGGCGGCCACGTCCTCCACCCAGCCGACCAGCAGCACCACCAGGCCGACCAGGGCGAAGACCGCGACCACCCGGACCGCGAGGCTCACCGGATCGGTCGGGGACCAGCCGAGGCGGATGGAGAGCGGGGTCAGCGCCACCACGAACGGCATGTGCCAGAGGTAGATGGTCAACGCCCGCCGGTTGCCGATCGTCACCAGCCGGCTGACCAGCGCGTTCCGATCGACCCAGGCGGCGCGGGCGGGCACGATGCCGAGCACCAGCAGGATGAACGCCGCCGACCAGAGGGCGTTGCCGAGCCGGATGTCGTTGAGGTCGTACCCCCGGGCCCCGGGGTGGGTGAGGATCCACCAGCCGCCCGCCGTGGCCAGCACGCCGGTGACCGGTACCAGCACCCGCCGGGAGAGCCGACGGAGCATGCCGTCGTGGTGGGCGAAGCCGAGCAGCCAGGCGCCGAAGTAGAGACCGAAGTCCCGTAGCACCGCCGGGGCGGTGGCCGCGAACCGCAGTTCCACCACGACCAGCAGCAGGTACGGGGCGAGCAGGGTGGCCAGCGGGGCACGGCGGAAGAGCCAGAGGGCGACCGGTGAGACGAGCACGAACCAGAGGTAGTCCCGCAGGTACCAGATCACGCTCAACGCGATGGCACCCCAGCCGTTGGCCGACGGGTCGCTGATCGGGAACGCCCAGAGCAGCAGTTTCCCGTCGGCCGGGAGGCCGGTGAGCACCATGGCCGGCACGAAGACCGCTGCGAGTACCCAGAGCGAGGGCAGCAGGCGGCGCAACCGCCGGGCGACCGCCGACGGGCCGGTACGGTCCAGCGAGGCGGCCATCAGCGAGCCGGCCAGGGCGAACATCACCGACATCGCCGGGAAGACCAGGGTCAACGCGGCGGCACCGGTCACGTGGTAGACGACGACACGGACGATGGCAAGGAAGCGGAGCAGGTCCAGGTAGCGGTTTCGCATAAGCCTGTATCTATGTCCGGGGGCAGGGCCTGTGCAGTTCCCTACCCTCCGCGACCCGCCTTGAAGCTTCCTGGCAGCCCGGTGCGAAAGTGAAAAATCACATATCGATGTGATGTAACACTTTCGTCGATTAGAAACCGAGCTTGCGCAACTGCTTCGGATCCCGCTGCCAGTCCTTCGCCACCCGCACGTGAAGGTCCAGGTAGACGCGGGTGCCGAGCAGTTCCTCGATCTGCCGGCGGGCCCGGGTACCGACATCCTTGAGTCGACTGGCCCGCGCCCCGATCACGATCGCCTTCTGACTCGACCGCTCGACATAGACGTCAGCGTATATCTTGGTGAGGTTACCCTCGGCTATCATCTCCTCGACCACCACCGCGATCGAGTGCGGCAGTTCGTCGCGTACCCCCTCCAGCGCGGCCTCCCGGATCAGCTCGGCGACCAGCACCTGCTCCGGGTCGTCGGTGAGCATGTCGTCCGGATAGAGCTGCGGCGACGGCGGCAGGTAGGTGGTCATCACGTCGACCAGGGTGTCCACCTGGTGGCCGGAGACCGCACTGACCGGTACGACCTCGGCGAAGTCGCCCAGCCGGCTGACCGCGAGCAACTGCTCGGCCAGCCGCTTGCGGTCCACCAGGTCCGTCTTGGTGACCACGGCCAGCACGGTGGCCTTCAACTCGGCCAGTTCCCCGGTGATGAACCGGTCGCCCCGCCCGATCGGCTCGTCCGCCGGGATGCAGAGGCCGATCACGTCCACCTCGCTCCAGGTGGTCCGGACCAGGTCGTTGAGGCGCTCGCCGAGCAGGGTACGCGGCCGGTGCAGACCCGGGGTGTCGACCAGTACGAGCTGGGAGTCGGGCCGGTGCAGCACCGCCCGGATGATGTGCCGGGTGGTCTGCGGCTTGTTCGAGGTGATGGCGATCTTCTGGCCGACGATCGCGTTGGTCAACGTCGACTTGCCGGCGTTCGGCCGGCCGACGAAGCACGCGAACCCCGCCCGGTAGGGACGGTCCGCCGGATCGCCCGCCGGGCCGCCGCCACGCGGGTCCACCCGGCCGCCACTGCGTGCGCCCCCCGGGGCGCTGCCGCGCGTACTCACGCGACGACCGTGCCGAGCACGGTGCCGTCCGGCGCCGCCACGTGGATCGGCGCGTCGGCGGTGAGGTCGCGGACCGCCGCGTGCCCCGCCCCGTCCAGGGTCGACGCCTCGGTCACCACCACGGCCGCCTCCAGCCGGGTGGCCCCGGCCGCGACGGCCGAGGCCACCGCGAGCTGGAGCGCGGTGATGGTCAGCGACGGCAGCGAGACACTGGCCGCCGCGTACGTCCGACCGTCCTGGTCCCGGACGGCGGCGCCCTCGACCGCACCCACCCGGCCACGGGCACCCCGGGCCAGGATGACCAGCTTGTCGTCCTCCGCGCTCAGCTCGGCGGGTACCGGCTGGATCGCGTCGACAGGGGCGGTTGACTCAGGCATCTGCGGGTTGCCTCTCCTCGGTGCGGTTCTGGTTGCTGCGGGAGTCCCCCGGGTCTGGCCGACCCGACGTGTCCCGGTCGTGCTCCGGCTCGACCCGGCGCACCAGTACGGTGTCGATCCGGTTCCGTCGGCCGGTGGTGCCCTCGGCGATCAGCCGGAGCCCGCCCACCTCGGCCTCGGCCCCGGGGATCGGCACCCGGCCGAGCGCCTGGGCGAGCAGCCCGCCGACGGTCTCCACCTCGTCGGCGGGGAGTTCGACGTCGAACAGCTCGCCGAGGTTCTCCACCGGCAGCCGGGCGGTCACCCGGACCGCCCCGTCGTCGAGACGCTCCACCGGTGGCCGTTCGACGTCGTACTCGTCGGTGATCTCACCGACGATCTCCTCCAGGATGTCCTCGATGGTGACCAGGCCACCCGTCCCGCCGTACTCGTCGACCACGATCACCAGGTGGGTGCGGGCCGCCTGCATCTCCGAGAGCAGGTCGTCGACGGGCTTGGACTCCGGTACGAAGGTCGCCTCACGCATCAGCTCGGCGACCGGCAGCGCGTCGGTACGCGCGTCACCGCCCTGGGCCCGGCGGATCACGTCCTTGAGGTAGACCACCCCGAGCACGTCGTCCACGCTCTCCCCGACCACCGGGATGCGGGAGAACCCGGAGCGCAGGAAGAGCGCCCGCGCCTGGGCCAGCGTCTTGTGCGCCTCGATCCACACCATCTCGGTACGCGGCACCATCACCTCCCGGGCGATGGTGTCGCCGAGCGCGAAGACCGAGTGGATCATCTGGCGTTCGCCGTGCTCCACGACCCCCCGCTGCTCGGCCAGGTCGACCAGCTCGCGCAGCTCCACCTGGGTGGCGAACGGCCCCTCCCGGAAGCCCCGACCGGGGGTGACCGCGTTGCCGATCAGGATCAGCAGCGAGGCGAGCGGGTTGAGTACCCGCCCCAGCCAGCGGACCAGCGGGGCCACCGCCCGACCGACCGCGTACGCGTGCTGCCGGCCGAGGGTACGCGGGGCCACCCCCACCACCACGAAGCTGACCACGGTCATCGCCCCGGCGGTGACCAGCGCCGCCGTCCAGCCCGCGCCGAACGAGTCGACCGCGACCAGGGCCACCAGGGTCGTCGCGGTCAGCTCGGCGAGCAGCCGGAGCAGCAGGAGCAGGTTGAGGTGCCGGACCACGTCGGCGGCGACGATCTGGAGGGTACGGGCGCCCCGGACCCCCTCCCGGGCCAGCTCGGCGGCCCGGGCCGGGGAGACGGCGGCCAGCGCCGCCTCGGTCATCGCGATCACCCCGGCGAGCACCACCAGCCCGGCGGCGAAGAACAGCAGTTGCAGGTCCGGCAGGTTGGCCGGGGCAGTGGCGGCCCACGGGGCCGGCCCGGTGCCCGCCCCGGCCACCAGATGGGCCGGTGTCATCACCGGGCCCGTGCCGCCCGCCAGCTGGCCAGCAGCCGGTCCTGGAGGGAGAACATCTCCCGCTCCTCCTCCGGCTCGGCGTGGTCGTACCCGAGCAGGTGCAGCACGCCGTGCACGGTGAGCAGGTGCAGCTCGTCGGCGGGCGTGTGCCCGGCGGTGACCGCCTGCTTGGCCGCCACCTCCGGGCAGAGCACGATGTCGCCGAGCAGCGCCGGCTCACCCCCGGCCGGGGACTCCCCCGGGCCGTGGTCGACGCTGCCCTCGTCCATCGGGAAGGCGAGCACGTCGGTCGGCCCGTCCCCGCCCATCCAGCGATGGTTCAGCTCGGTCATGTATTCGATGTCGACCAGCAGCACGGACAGCTCGGCGAGCGGGTTGACCCCCATCTCGTCGAGCGCGTGCCGGGCAACGGCGAGCACGGCGTCGGTATCGACCTCGACGCCGGACTCGTTGGCGATCTCGATGGACAACTGCTTCCCCTGACGGATCTAGCGGCGTCGACCGGCCCGCCCGCCCTGGGCGGTACGCCCCGGCACGGCGTGCACACTCTGCGCCTGCTGGCTCTCCCGCTCGGCGTCCCAGCGGGCGTACGCGTCGACGATCTCCCCCACCAGCCGGTGACGGACCACGTCGGAGCTGGAGAGCTGGGCGAAGTGCACGTCCTCCACGCTCTGCAGGATGTCCCGTACGACCCGCAGGCCGCTGGTCGTCCCGCCGGGCAGGTCGACCTGGGTGATGTCACCGGTCACCACGATCTTGGAGCCGAAGCCCAGCCGGGTGAGGAACATCTTCATCTGCTCGGGCGTGGTGTTCTGCGCCTCGTCCAGGATGATGAACGCGTCGTTCAGGGTACGGCCCCGCATGTAGGCCAGCGGAGCCACCTCGATGGTGCCGGCCGCCATGAGCTTCGGGATCGAGTCCGGGTCGAGCATGTCGTGCAGCGCGTCGTAGAGCGGGCGCAGGTACGGGTCGATCTTCTCGTTGAGCGTGCCGGGGAGGAAACCGAGCCGCTCACCCGCCTCGACCGCCGGCCGGGTCAGGATGATCCGGTTGACCTGCTTGGCCTGGAGCGCCTGGACGGCCTTCGCCATGGCCAGGTAGGTCTTGCCGGTACCGGCGGGGCCGATGCCGAAGACGATGGTGTGCGCGTCGATCGCGTCGACGTACCGCTTCTGCCCGAGCGTCTTGGGCCGGATGGTGCGCCCGCGCCGGGAGAGGATGTTGAGGGTCAGGACCTCGGCGGGCCGCTCGCTGCCGCCCTGCTCCAGCATGCCGACCGTACGCCGGACGGCGTCGGTGGTCAGCGTCTCGCCCTTCTGGATCAGCTCCAACAGCTCGGTGAAGAGCCGCTCGGCCAGGGCGTTGTCCGCCGGGACGCCCGAGATGGTGATCTCGTTGCCCCGCACGTGCACGTCGCTGGTGACCGAGCGCTCGATGAGTCGCAGGATCTCGTCGCCCGGGCCGAGGAGGTTGACCATGATCTTCGAGTCGGGAACCGTGATCCTGGTCTGCACCCGGGTCTGGCCGGGAGGTGGGGTGCCGGTCATAGGTCGGGCCCGTGGGCCCTGCGCCACCTGCTCTCGATCTCGGTGCCGCGCCGGCGTGACCGCCGGTCGGGCGACCGGCCCAGCTGGCGCGACGTGTGGACGTTCGCCTCATCGTATCGGTTCCCCGGCGGGGACACCCGGCCCATTTCGCCCACCGCGACCTCCGGCGTCGTCGGTCGCCGCCGGCTCCGGGGCCACCCGGCCGGTGGCGGCCTCCAGCAGGGCCACCAGACGCCGGACCAGGCCGGTCGGGCTGCGACGGGAATAGGCCAGGGCGATGTCGACGGTCGGCACGGGTGCGGTGAACCGGCGCAGCCGTACCCCGGGCAGGCGCAGGTCCCGGGCCCGGCCGGCGGGTACCGCGGCGACCACCCCGCCCTCGGCGACCGCCCGCAGCAGCTGCTCGTCGTCGGGCTCGTGCCGGACCAGGTGGAAGCCGCCGTCCGGCCAGACCTGACCCACGGTCCGGTCGTACATCCCGGGGCCGTTCCCCCTCGGCCACATCACGGCCGGCAGGCCGACGACCAGCTCGCGGGGGATCCGGCGGCGGGCCGCCAGCGGGTGGTCGGCGGGCACGGCGAGCAGCAGCTCCTCGGTGTCGACGAAGCGGCACGCCAGCTCCGGCTCGGGCAGCGGCGGGCGGACGAACGCGACGTCCAGCCGGCCGGCCAGCAGCCCGGCCACGTTGAGCGCGGTCCAGCCGGTCTCGGCGACCACCTCGACCTGCGGGTACCGCTCGCGGAACAGGGCGACCAGGGCATCCACCCGGCCACCCCGGGCCGAGCGGGTGTACGCCAGGCGCAGCCGCCCGCCCTGCCCGGCGACCACCGACCGGATCCGCTCCTGCGCGGCGGCGGCCTGCCCGAGCAGGGCGGCGGCCTCCTCCGCCACCACCCGGCCGACCGGGGTGAGCGCGCAGCCCCGGGCGCTCCGGGTCACCAGCTCGGCGCCGACCTCCCGTTCCAGGGCCCGGATCTGCTGGCTGAGCGCCGGCTGGGCGATCCGCAACCGGGTCGCGGCCCGGGTGAAGTGCAGTTCCTCGGCGAGGACCAGGAAGTACCGGAGCCGGCGCAGATCCATGACGGTGAGCATAAGTTCCGCTTATCGCACGCGACCATGCCGGTCTTGGACGCCGTCGCCCCGGCTGCGCTTCGCTGGGAGCGACCGGCCGCAGGACCGGTCCTGTCGCCGGCCGTCACGGGAGCGACCGGCAGACCACGAGCGGGAGGTGTCGGTTGTACGACGTGGTGGTGGTCGGGGCGGGCGTGGTCGGCCTGACCAGTGCGGTCCGGCTGCAGCAGGCTGGGGCCCGGGTGGCGGTGGTGACCGCCGACGGGCCGGAGCGGACGGTGTCCCGGGTCGCGGCGGCGGTGTGGTACCCCACCCACACCACCGGTGACCCCCGGGTACTGCGCTGGGCCGAACGGACGTACGCGGAGCTGGCCCGGCAGGCCGGCGCGGGGGTACCCGGGGTGGTGCTCCGGCCGACCCGGGCGGTGCTGCGGACCCCGCCGGACGGCACGCCCTGGTGGGCTTCGGCGGTGCCGGACTTCACCCAGGAGGACGTCGCCGGGCACGACGGATGCGGCCCGTACGCCGCCGTGCAGCGGTACACGGTGCCGGCGGTGGAGATGTCGTACTACCTGCCCTGGCTGGTGGCGCGGCTGACCGCCGCCGGTGGGGTGCTCGAACGGCGCCGGCTGGACCGGTTGGCCGAGGTGGCGGAGCTGGCCCCGGTGGTGGTCAATGCGACCGGGCTGGCCGCCGGCCGGCTCGCCGACGACCCCGCCGTGTACCCGGTCCGGGGGCAGATCGTCCTGGTCGACAACCCGGGCCTGGTCGTCTCGGTACGCGACGAGGAGAATCCCGCCGGGCTCGCCTACGTGCACCCGCGCAGCGCGGACGTGGTGCTCGGCGGCACGTTCGAGGAGGGGGCCACCGGGCTGACCGCCGACCCGGCAACCGGTGCGGCCATCCTGCGCCGGTGCACCGCGCTGGTGCCGGAGCTGGCCGGGGCCCGGGAGATCGGCCAGCTCGTCGGGCTGCGACCGGCCCGCCACGGCGGGGCGCGGGTCGAGGTGGACCCGGTGGGACTGCCGGGCGGGACCCGGCTGGTGCACAACTACGGGCACGGGGGTGCCGGGGTGACCCTGGGCTGGGGCTGCGCCGACGAGGTGGTCACCCTGGCCGGTTGATCACGCTCCGTCATATCAGATCAACCCCGAGAAAGACATCTTTCATTGACGTATGCGAATACATAGACTCGTCTCGTCCGCCGCCCCCCTCGGATTGGAGAGTCAGCCCATGTCCGCACGCAGGATCCACCGACTGCTGGCCACGCTGGCAGCCAGCGCCATCGCCCTCGTCGGCGCGCCGCTCGCCGCGTCCCCGGCATCGGCCGCCGGCACCCTCGCCACCACGATCTGTTACGACGTCAGCCAGGCGGGCTCTTTCACCAGCACCGCGCACTCCGCCGCGTCGATCTGGAACAACTACACGAACAACATCAACATGTCGAACTGCGGGACGAACCTGCGGATCTACCAGATCTACGGCGGCGGCTCGTACGCCGTGCGCACCAGCCTGGGCAACGGGCGGGTCTACATCGACACCTACCAGGCCCAGCAGTACAGCCCGCTGCGGATCATGACCCACGAGATCGGGCACATCCTGGGCCTGCCGGACAACTACAACGGCCAGTGCTCGCTGCTGATGTCCGGCGGCAGCGCCGGCACCAGCTGCACCAACCCGTACCCGGCCGCCACCGAGGCCGCCCGGGTCGACCAGCTCTTCGGCGGCCTCACCCGGACGGCCACCCCCAGCGGGGTCTTCCAGGGCAGCTGGCCCGCCCCGGTACCGGTGAGCTGACCCCGCACCACCCACACACCGCGCCCGGGG
>NZ_WVUH01000313.1 GCF_017614955.1 Micromonospora echinofusca | reverse complement strand
CGGCCCACCCGCCCGGGCAGCCGGGCCAGCTACACGGTCACCGACCGGGTGGCCCTCGGCCCGCTCCGACTGCCCGTCTCCTACCGGGCCGACGTGCTGACCGCGAGTACCGAGGAGGTCGTGGTGGTGGCCCGGCAGTGGAGCGGCACCCGGGTCCGCAACCACGCGCGGATCCGCCCCGAGGGCCCGGACCAGGTACGCATCGACGTGGAGATCACCCTTGCCGCGCCCGCCCCGCTCCTCGGGTACGCGCTGCGCCAGGCCCGGGCGGCGCACCTGACCCTCGCCGCCCGCCTCGGCGCGGCCCTGGACAGCGTCTGAGGACTGCGGCACCCGGCAGGGGCTGACCCACCCCGGACACGCCGCTGGCCGGTCGGAACAGCTCCGACCGGCCAGCGGGGCGCGTCGCGTCAGTAGACGGAGAGGTGCACGTGGTTGGTGTGGTCGCTGGACGGGTCGCCACCCGCCCCGCTGTACGACTTCCAACCACTGCTCGGTAGCCAGATCTGCTTGAACCAGATCACGTAGAGCACACCGAGCCGGCTGGCGTTCTTCACGAAGTACGCCGCCAGGTTGTTCCCGTACGTCCGGTCGCCGCCGGTGGCCACCCCGCCGAACCCGCTCTTCTGGGCGGCGAAGTCGCAGGCCCGTCCCTTCGGGTGCTCGCCCGACCCGCCGTTGCGGTAGCAGGACACGTACCGGGTGAACCCGGCCGCCTTGGCCTGGTTGAGCGCGTGCAGGGTGCGGGGGGTGATGCAGCCCGACGTGGTCGGGTCGTTGACGCTGCACGACTCGCTCGGCCAGGAGCCGTCGGGGTTACGCGGTGCCGGCTTGGCCGAGGCCGAGGTGGTGGAGGTGGGGCCGGCGCTGGATCCGCTGCTGCTGGAGCGGCTGGCCACCAGCAGGGCCCGTTCGGCCTGCTGCTTGCGCTTGGCCATGATCGCGACCTGCCGGCGCTGCTCGGTGACCTCCTTGTCCAGGGCGGCCCTGGCCCGGGTCTGCTGGTCGCGGGTCTCCATCAGGTCCCGTAGCTGCCGGTCCTCGTGCGCGGCGACCGCGTCGAGTGCGGCGGCCCGGTCCAGGAAGCTGTCCGGTGAACCACTGCCGAGCAGTGCGGAGATGGGGCCGAGCCGGCCGGTGCGGTACGCCACGCCGGCCATCTCGCCGACCTTGGTGCTGCGGACGGTCAGATCCGCCTCGATGACCTTGAGCTGGCTGGTCAGTTCCTGCTGGCGTCGGGTCGACTTGTCCAGGGCGGCCTGGGCGTCGAGGAAGCCCTTGCTGGCCGCTTCGAGCTGCGCCCGGAGGGTCGGCGTGCCGCCCTCGTCGTCGCTGCCCGGGGCCGGTGCCGCGAGGGCGGTACCGACGGCGGCCTGGGCGCCGGGGACCGGCGCGGTCGCGACCCCGAGGGCGAGGGTCGCGGCGAGCAGGGCCGCCATCCGGGCGGTGGTACGTCGTGCGGGTATCGGCATACAGATGTCCTTCCGTCAGCCGCCGACCGGGTTAGCTGACGGGTTCGGGACGGAAGATCCCTACCGCTGGCGCGGATACACCCCAGGTACGTGGTTCCCCGGCTCGCACGAGGCGATTAGGCGGCGGCCACCGCAGGCGCCGGAGGGCGCCGCCCGGCGGGGGCCGGTGGTGAGCCTACAGGGGGCGGTGGGTGCCCCGCAGCGCTCGGCAGAGCGGTACGGGGTATTTCTACCCACTTGTCCGGCATGTTCCGGACAATACCCCCGAAAGATTTAAGGTGCCGCTAAACCCGGGAGATTGGTCCCGCCGCCCGGCGCCGTCCCGCCGCCGCCGTCCCCGGCGCTCCCGGCAAGGCCCCGGCCGCCGCGTCACCACTCCACCCCGATCCGGCCCCGGCCGTTGCGTCACCACTCCACCCGGCCGCAGGCCCCCGGGGCCGAGCCGGGCTCGATCTGGAGGGTGGCGTGCTCGATGTGGAACTCCTCGTGCAGAGCGGTCCGGGCGGCGGTCAGTACCGTGCCCAACTCGGCGCCCGGGTCGATGGTCAGGTGCGCCGAGGCCACCTCCATGCCGGAGGTCAGCGTCCAGACGTGCAGGTCGTGCACGTCCGACACCCCGGGTACCGCGCAGAGCCGGTCCCGGACCGCCGGCACCTGGAGGTGCTCCGGTGCCGCCTGCACCAGGATGCGCACGGCGGCCCGGCCGAGGCGCCAGGTGCGCGGCAGGATGAAGACCGCGATCCCGACCGCGACCAGCGGGTCCGCCCACCACCAGTCGGCGACCGCGATCAGCACGGCGGCGACGATGACGCCGACCGACCCGAGCAGGTCACCGACCACTTCCAGGTACGCGCCGCGCAGATTGATGTTCTCCTCGGCGCCCGGCCGGAGCAGCACGAACGCGCCGATGTTGGCGAGCAGGCCGAGCACCGCGACGAACAGCACCGGACCGGCGGGTACCTCCGGCGGTGCACCGAAGCGCTGCACCGCCTCGACCAGCACGTAGACCGCCACGCCGGAGAGCAGGACCGCGTTGGCCAGCGCGGCGAGTACCTCCAGCCGGTACAGGCCGAAGGTCCGCTGCGGATCGTCGGTGGCGCGCCGGGCGGCGGTGATCGCGGCGAGCGCCATCCCGATGCCCAGCACGTCGGTGAACATGTGCCCGGCGTCGGAGAGCAGGGCCAGTGAGCCGGTGGCCAGGGCGGTCACCGCCTCCACCAGCATCAGGCCACTGAGCAGGGCGAATGCTGCCCACAGCCGCCCCCGGTGCGGGTGGGCGCCGGGGCGTGCCTGCCCGTGGTGGTGATGATGACCGCCGCCCACGTACCCACCCTCCCGTCGGGGACCGCTCCGTCGTCGCTCCAACCTATGCTCACATTGCTATATGTTCAACCAACCGGTGGTGAATACTTCGTCACTCACCGGGGGTCGATGGTGGTGAGCCGCTGGGTGGCCCGGGACAGCGCCACGTAGAGGGTGCGCACCCCGGACTCCGAATCGGCCCGGATCTCACCCGGCGCCACCAGCACCACCCCGTCGTACTCCATGCCCTTGGCCTGGAGACTGGTCACCACCTGCAACCGGGCATCGGTCAGCCCGGCCAGCCAGCCGGCCACCTCGTCCCGGCGCGGCACCGGCGTGATCACCCCGACCGTCCCCTCCACCTCGGCGAGCAGCGCGGTCGTCGCCTCGACGGTCGCGTCGGCCAGGTCGGCGGCCGGCACGGTACGCCGCACCGGGGCGACCCCGGTGGACCGGACCGCCCGGGGCAGCACCAGCTCCGGGTGCACCTCCCGGATCGTCTCGGCCGCTACCGCGAAGATCTCCGCCGGGTTGCGGTAGTTGGTGGAGAGGGTGAACTCGTGCCGCCTGCGCCGGCCCAGCGCCTTGTCCCGGGCCCGGTTCAGCTCGGCCGGGTCACCCGTCCACGCGGTCTGCGCCGGATCGCCCACCACCGTCCAGGACGCCAACCGGCCCCGGCGGCCCAGCATCCGCCACTGCATCGGCGAGACGTCCTGCGCCTCGTCCACCACCACGTGGGCGTACTCCCGGTAGTCCTCCGGCCGCTCCCGGGCCGCCTCCCGGGCCGCCCGCTGGCGCTCGGCGTGCGTGCTCAACTCGCGTACCCCGCCGGCCAGCTGGAACGGGTCCCGCCGTCGCCGGGCCGGCCGCACCGGCTTGCCCAGCAGCGCGTCCAGCTCGTCCAGCAACGCGATGTCGGCGATCGTCGGCCCGTCGGCGTCCAGCGTCCGGTACGCCTCGACCAGCAACCGGATCTCGGCGGCGGAGAGGATGCCGCCCGCGTACGACCGCAGCCGCTGCGGGTCGGTCAACCAGCGCAGCACGTGCCACGGGTGCAGCCGGGGCCACCACGCCTTGAGGAAGTCCCGGAAGTCGGTCCGCTCGGCCAACTCGTCCTCGAAGCTGCGCTGGTCCGGCAGGCTGCCGATGCGCAGCCGACGGGCCTGCGCGTAGAGCGCGGCGAAGATCCCGTCGAACCCCGCCCGGCGGACCTCGTTCCGCCGGGCACCGGGGGGCAGCGCCCGGGTCCGGACGGCGTCCAGCTCGGCCCGGGTCAGCCGGAGCAGCTCACCCCGGTAGAGCAGCCGCAACTCGGCGGGGGAGTCCGGCACCGCGTCCCGGGTCGCCCGTTCCAGCACCCGGCGCATCCGTAGCGAACCCTTGACCGCCGCGACCGCCGTCGGGTCCGTCCGGGTCGCGGTGAAGCCGGGGAAGAGCGAACCGAGCGAGCGCAGGGTGGCCGCGTTCTCGCCCAGCGACGGCAGCACCGAGGCGATGTACTCGACGAAGACCGCCGACGGGCCCACCACCAGCACCCCGCCCCCGGCGAACCGGCTCCGGTCGGAGTAGAGCAGGTACGCCGCCCGGTGCAGGGCGACCGCGGTCTTGCCGGTGCCCGGCCCGCCGGAGACGACGGTGACCCCCGACCCGGGGGAGCGGATCGCCTCGTCCTGCTCCCGCTGGATGGTGGCCACGATGTCCCGCATGCCGCGACCGGTCGCCTTGGCCAGGGTGGCCAGCAGTGCGCCGTCACCGACCACCCGCATACCGGGTGGGGCCGCCGCCGGGTCGAGCAGGTCGTCCTCGATCCGGGTCACCCGCTCGTCGGCGGACTGGATCATCCGCCGGCGGACCACCCCGAGGGGCTGCTGCGCGGTCGCCCGGTAGAACGCGGCGGCGGCCGGGGCGCGCCAGTCCACCACCAGGGTCTCCGCGTCGGCGCCGCGTACCCCCAGCCGCCCCACGTGCAGCACCGAGGAGTCCCGCAGGTCCAACCGGCCGAAGACCAGCCCCTCGTGTTCGGCGTCCAGCGCGTGCCGGCGCCGCGCGGCGTGGAAGACCATCGCGTCCCGCTCGACCAGGGCCCCGAAGTTGCCCACCCGGGCCAGCCGGTAGCCGTCCCGCTCGGCCCGCGCGGCCGACCGGCGCAACTCCGCCAGCCGGGCGTACACCCGGTCGAGGTGACGCTGCTCGGCGGCGATCTCCTGTTGCAGCGTGGTCTGATCGGTCAACGCGCAAGCTCCTACCGGATGTCGGCGGCGGGGCGGGGCCGCCGGGCGGCGCCGGGCCGCAGGTCAGGGTGACCTGAAGAGGGTACGGGGCAGTACCCCGGCCACCGCCGGGGTCTTCGCCGATCATGGAGTTGTGGTGCCCGACTGGCTACCCTTCGTGGCCTCTGTCACCCACCACAAGTCCATGATCGGCGGGCGTACCGGCGACGAGCGCCCGGCGTACCACGCCGAGCAGGGCGGCGTTGACCTCGTCGGCGCGTTCCATCATCAGCATGTGCCCGGCACCCGGGCAGACGGTCAGCTCGGTGGTGGGCAGCGCGTCCGCGATCGACTCGGCGCAGCGGGGCGGCGTGAGCCGGTCCCGGTCACCGACCAGCGCGGCGGCCGGTACGTCACCGAGCCGGGCCAGGGTCGCCAACCGGTGCTGGACCCCGATCGACGCCCGGAACCCGCCGATCGAGCGGAGCGAGGCGTGCGCCACCGCCGAAGTGGTCAACCGGATGTCCACCGGCTCGCAGCGGTCACCGAAGAGCAGCCAGCGCAGACTCGGCCGCAGCGCCCGCAGCAGGGCGCGCGGCGGGCGCCACGAGCCGCAGCGGGCCAGCACCCCCGCCCCGGTCGTCTCGGCCAACCGGATCAGCCGGGTGATCCGGGGCGACAGCCCGTACGCGGTGTGCGTGTGCCCCTCGGCGGTGGTGGCCACGAAGACCAGGCCGGCGACCCGGGCGGCGAAGTCCGTCGGGTGCCGGTGCGCGTACTCCATGATCGTCATGCCGCCCAGCGAGTGCCCGACCAGCACCACCGGACCGGTCGGGGCGACCTCGGTCAGCACGGCGGCCAGATCGTCACCGAGTTGCTCCAGGGTGGCGGTGCGCAGGGACATGCAACTGGACCGGCCGTGCCCCCGCGCGTCGTAGGTGACGATCCGGGCCGCCTCGCCCAGCGCGTCCCGGACCGGCTCGACCTGCCGGTGCCAGGCCCGCCCGTCCAGGGTCCAGCCGTGCAGCAGCACCACGGTGACCTCGGCATCCGCCGGGCCGGTCACCTCGACGTGCAGCCGTACGCCGTCGGGAAGCCGCACCTCACACTGTTCCGGCATCGCCACCTCCCGTACGGGCCGGACTCCATCACATCCCGGAAACCCGGCGGTAACCATCGACTACCCGACATCTCATCAGGTGAACCGGGGCGGTGAGAAGATTCGCAGCCGACTTCCCGACCGGCCGGTAGCTCGACATGCTTAGGGGATGTCTTCCCTGTCGCCGACCGGGGCCGTCGCGCCCCCGGGTGGAACCATCCACCGGCCGGCCGCCGCGCTGGCCGAGTTGCTCGCCGGAAACCGGCGGTTCGTCAGCCGTCAGCCCATCCACGGCCATGATGTGACCGCCGCCGCGGCCACCGCCTCCGGGGACCAACGGCCGCACGCGGTGGTGATCGGCTGCATCGACTCCCGGGTACCCCTGGAGGCGATCTTCGATCAGACCTTCGGCTCGATCTGTGTGGTGCGGTCCGGTGCGCACGTCCTCGACCACGCGGTGATCGGGTCGGTGGAGTTCGCGGTGCACCAGCTGAACGTACCGCTGGTGGTGGTCCTCGGCCACGAGCGGTGCGGGGCGGTGACATCGACGGTCGAGGCGCTGCGCAACGGCCAACGGCCCGGTGGTTCGCTCGCCTACCTGGTCAACCAGATCGCCCCGGCGGTGGCCGAGGTCGGGGTGCACGACCCGCAGGTGGTGCCGCTGGCCACCCGCCGGCACACCGCACGGTCGGTGGCCGCGCTGCGTGCCGAGGAGAAGCTCGTCGGGCCGGTGGCCGCCGGCGAGGTGGACGTGGTCGGCGCGATCTACGACCTGGCCAGCGGCGAGGTCACCCTGCTGTAAGGAAGGGCCCCCGGTTAACGCTTTCGGTATAGGAAGGGCCCCCGGTTAACGCCGACGGCCGGGCTACGGGGAGCCGGCCGTCGATACCGACGATCGTCCGAGCGCACGACGGTGGTCCGAGCGCACGACGGTGGTCCGAATGCGTGACGGTGGTCCGAATGCGTGACGGCCGTCCGAGCGCACGACGATCGTTCGAATGCGCGACGGCCGTCCGGACACGCGAAGCCGCCCACCGGTTCACCCGGTGGGCGGCTTCGTTTCGTGCTGTGCCGGCCCCTCGGCGGGGCCGTCCGCGTCGGGTGCTCAGCCCTCGAAGACGCCGGCCTCGACCAGCCGCTTCTCGGTGGCGTCCCAGCCCTGGCCCGGGAACGAGGTGGCCAGACCGTTGATCTCGGCCCGGATCTTGGCGGCGTGACCGGCGGCGGCCAGCACCCGGATCTCCTCGACGAAGGCGTCCGAGTCGGTCCGCAGGTGCGCGGTCTTGCCGTTGGTCAGGTTCCGCACGTAGGCGTGCTTGCCGTTGTTGAGCGGGATCAGGTACTTGAACTCGCCGAGCACGCTCAGGGCGCCACCCTGGCCGGCCTGGCCGGCCCGAACGGACGCGCGCGCGGTCTTAGAGGTGTTGCTCGCCACGGAGGTACTCCTTGCAAGACGTACGGGAGGACGGAAGGTGTCCGGGGGTCTGGTCCAACTCTGGTCTGATCCAGTTCGGGGGTGAGCCCGAAGATCGCGGCGACAGAAGTCGCCGAGTGAACTTTACACGACCGGGCGCCCCGGGTGACCACGGCCGACGTGTGGTGGAACAGCGCCGGTCGGTACGGCTATTCCGGGCGGTCCTGTCCACCGAATTTTCCGGTTCGCTGGCGCACCATCCGTCACACCAGTCATCATGTGTCTCACGCACCACCCGGTCGGCGCGAGGTCGTAGGGGAAGACGCACCTCGCTCTCCGGGAGGTCATCGTGCCAACGCGTGGCGTCGTATACGTCCACTCGACCCCGCTCGCCGTGTGCCCACACGTCGAGTGGGCGATCGCGCGCGTCCTTGTCGCGCCGGTCAACCTGAAGTGGACGGCCCAGCCCGTCGACCCCGGCGCCCGCCGGGCCGAGTGCGGGTGGACCGGCCGTCCGGGGACGGGCGCCGAGCTGGCTGCTGCCCTCCGGCAGTGGCCCATGATCCGTTTCGAGGTCACCGAGGAGCCGAGTCCCGGCGTGGACGGGGAACGGTTCATGCACGTACCCGGGCGGGGCCTGTTCCGCGCCTCGGTCGGGGCGGCCGGTGACATCCAGCTCGGCGAGGACCGGCTCCGGGCCATCATGGCCGCCGCCCGGGCCCCGGAGGCACTGGCGCACGCCCTGGACAAGGCGCTCGGCACGGCCTGGGACGCGGAACTGGAGCCGTACCGGCACGCCGGGGACGGCGCGCCGGTCACCCTGCTGACCCGGGTGGGTTGACCGGTACCCCGGACGGTCGACCCGGGCCCGGTCGAGTTGCCCGGGTAAGGACGGGGCTGATGGGATGGGCCCGTGTCGACTTCCCCACGGCGTACCCTTCCCATGCTCGCCGTACTGACCGCCCTGGCCGTCGCCGGCTGCTCCGAGCCGCCCCGGCCGGTCACCGCGCCCGCCTCCACC
>NZ_WVUH01000312.1 GCF_017614955.1 Micromonospora echinofusca | reverse complement strand
GACGCTAGCCGGGCGGGGCGACGCCTGTCAATGCCGGCCGGTGCGGCACAAGGCCCGTCCCAGGGCCGGAGATGCCGTCACTCCCTGTCGAGCTGCACCGGATGTGCAACACCCCCGGCGGGCAGCGCAGACGGCCGGAGTGGCGGGCGGCGGGCCGGAGGGCGCGGAAGCGAGCGGCAGGGTGCGGCGAAACTGCTCCATCCGTGCCAGCAGCTCGACAGCGCGCCAACCCCACCCATCGGCCGGGCACGACACGAGCACCGGCACCACCACGGGAGGACCGGCACGGGCCGGCAGCCAACCGGCGCGGGCTCAGACCAGGCCGGCGTCGCGGAGCAGCCGCCAGAGCCCGGCGCCGTCCGGCGCGGAGAGCCACTTCTGCCCGGCCGGACCCGACGAGTGCTCAGCGCCGTCGGCGGGGCCGGGCAGACCACCGGCGAGGACCGCCTGGGTCGGCGAGAGCCGCCGGATCGCGATCCCGGCGACGTTCTCCGGGTGGGCCGCCGCGAACTCCCGGTAGATCTCCGGGTCGTGCTGCCCGTCGTCGCCGACCAGCAGCCACTTCGTCTCCGGGAACTCCCGGGCGAGCCGGGCGAGGGTGGCCCGCTTGTGCTCCCGGCCGCTACGGAACCAGCGGTCGTTCGTCGGCCCCCAGTCGGTCAGCAGCAGCGGCCCGGCCGGGTAGAGGTGCCGGGACAGGAACCGGGTGAGCGTGGGGGCGACGTTCCACGCGCCGGTGGAGAGGTAGAAGACCGGCGCGCCCGGGTGGGCGTTGGCCAGTCGTTCGTAGAGCACCGCCATGCCGGGTACGGCGGCCCGGGCGTGCTCGTCGAGCACGAAGGTGTTCCACGCCGCCAGTAGCGGCCGGGGCAGCGCGGTGACCATCACCGTGTCGTCGATGTCGGAGAGGATGCCGAACCGCACCTGCGGGTCGAGTACCCGTACCGGCGCGTCCACCGGCTCCGCGTCGGTCGCGGTGATCCGGACCGAACCCCAGCCCGGCGGCAGGTCCGCCTTCACCACCGCGTCGACGAAGCCACTGCGGTCGGTGGTCGTCTCGTGCCGGACCCGGCCGGCCTCGATCACCACCGGCGCGTGCTTCGCCGGCAGGGTGGTGAAGCTCCGCCAGCCGCGTACCTTCTCCTGCTTCTGGCGCTGCCGCGCGTCGGGGCGGCCGAGCAGTACCCGGCCCATCACCCGCACCCAGCCCGGCCCGCCGTACCCGGTGTAGGCGAGCGTGGTCACCTGCCAGCCGGTACGACGCAGCCGGCGGGCGACGAGCTGGTGGATCGCGTCCTCGATCCGGGCCGCCCGGTGCAGGTGGGGTACGGCAGCCTGGCCAACGGGTGTGATCGACACCCTGTCACCCTGCCACACCGGGGTTGCCCCGGCCACGCGAGCGGGAATCGGGCCGCCGAACCACCCGCGAACACCCAGTACGTCGCCGACGGACGTGCGAGGCTGCCCACGGAGGGGTCGTGTCAGCGACGACGCAACGGGGTGCGGGACGGGTACGCCGGCGGTTGGACCGCCCGGCGCTGGTGGCGCTCCTGCTGGGGTCGGCCGGGCTCGGCTACCGGCTGGTCCTGACCCTGCTGACGGTGCCCTCCTCGAACAGCGACGAGGCGGCCTTCGGGCTGGCCGCCCTGCACATCGCCGCCGGCCGGGAACGGCCGGTCTTCCTCTACGGCCAGCACTACATGGGGATGCTGGAGGCGTACCTGGCCGCTCCGCTGCTCGCGGTGACCGGTCCGAGCTGGCCGGTACTGCGGTTGCCGCTGCTGGCGCTCTACGCCCTGTTCGTCTACCTGATGTACCGGCTGACCCGGCGGGTCTTCTCGCCGTGGTTCGCCACGGTCGTGGTCGGCCTGCTGGCGCTCGGCTCGGAACGGGTGGTCCGGGACCAGCTCACCGCCGTCGGCGGTCGACCCGAGGTAAAGCCGGTCGTGGTGGCGCTGCTGCTGATCGCGCTCGCCCTCGGGCAGCGCACCGTCCGCCACCGCTGGCCGGCGTACGCGACCTTCGGGCTGCTCACCGGCGTCGCCGTCTGGTCGGACTGGCTGATCCTGCCGTACCTGGCGGTGGCCGGGGCGGTGCTGCTGGTCGCCGCCGGTCGGGAGCTGTTCGGGGTGCCGGCGGTGCTGCTGGTCGCCGGGTTCGTCGTCGGGGTGGCCCCGATGCTGGTCGACAACCTGACCGCACCGCCCGGCGAGGACTCGCTGTCGGTGTTCCGGGAGGTCAGCGCCGGTACCGGCGGCTCCGCGCCACTGGTCGACCGGCTGCGCGGCGGACTGACGGTGAGCCTGCCCCTGGCCAGCGGGTTCTGCCCGACCGCCGGCTGCCCGCGCGGGCTGGCGCTGGTCCCCCCGGTCTACCTCGGCCTGCTGGCCACCACCGCCGTGCTCGCCCTGGTCGGGTGGCGTCGGGCCGGGGACACCGCCGTCCGGGTCGGGCCCGCCGTGCAGCTCGCCCTGGTCGCCGGGGCGGTGCTGACCCTGACCGGGTACCTGCGCAGCCCACTCGCCGCGACCGGACCGCTGGAGAACGCCCGGTACCTGTCGGTGCTCCAGCTCTCCCTGCCGGCCGTGCTCTGGCCGGCGTGGCGGGCCGCCCGGGGACTGGTGCGCCGCACCGCCGGCCCGGCCCGGTGGCTGGTCGGGGTACCCGGCGTCGCGCTGCTCGCGGCGGTCACCGCGCTGGCGGCCTGGACCACCGGCGTGCTGGTCGCCGAGTCCGGGGCGATCCGGGCGGAGGAACGGGCCGCCCGGGACCTGGCGGCCACCCTGCGGCGGGACGGTCCCCGGCACGTCTACACCGACTACTGGACCTGCCACCGGATGATCTTCCACACCGGTGAGGACGTGCTCTGCGCGGTCCTCGGCGACCGGCTGCGCCCCGGGCAGAACCGGTACCCGCCGTACCAGGCGGCGGTGGACGCGGCGGACCGGGTCGGGTACGTCTTCGAGGTGGGCTCGGCACCCGACCGGGCGCTCCGTCGCTATCTGGACCGGCGGGCGGTCGACGCTGCGGTCACCGAGATCGGCGGGTACCGGGTGTACCGCCCGGCGGTGCCGGTCCGGCCGTGGCAGTGACCGGGTCGTACCCTGGCCCGGTCGGTCCGCACCACCCGTCGGGAGTAACCCGCCCATGCTGATCCTGCTGCCGCCCTCGGAGGGCAAGGCCGCCGGCTCCGGTGCGCCGTTGGCGCTGGACCGGCTCGACCTGCCCGCACTGCGCCCGGCCCGGGAGGCGGTACTGACCGCCCTGGTGGACCTCTGCGCCGGGCCGGATCCGGAGGCGGCCCGCACCACGCTCGGGCTCAGCCCCGGTCAGCAGGGCGAGGTGACCCGCAACGCGGCGCTGCGCGACGCGCCGACCGCCCCGGCCGCCGAGGTGTACACCGGTGTGCTCTACGCCGCCCTCGACGTGGCCACCCTCCCCCCGGCCGCCGCCGCGCTGGCCGGGGCGAGTGTGCTGGTCAGCTCCGGCCTCTGGGGTGCGGTACGGCTCGCCGACCCGATCCCGGCGTACCGCTGCGCGATCGGGGTCAGCCTGCCCGGCCTCGGCCCGCTGACCGGGCACTGGCGCCGGGCACTCGCCCCGGTGCTGACCGCCTCGGCCGGCGACGGTCCGGTGCTGGACCTGCGCTCCGGCGCGTACGCCGCGACGTGGCGCCCCAGGGGTGCGGTGGCCGGGCGGACCGCCACGGTCCGGGTGCTGCACGAACGGGAGGTCGACGGGCGGGTGACCCGGACCGTGGTGAGCCACTTCAACAAGGCCACCAAGGGTCGGCTGGTCCGGGACCTGCTCGTCTCCGGGGCCCGCCCGGGGACGGTGGCGGAGCTGGCCGACGTGCTGCGGGACCTGAAGTACCGGCTCGTCGACCAGCCGTCACCGCCCGGGCAGCCGGTACGGCTCGACGTGGTGGTCACCGACCTCTGACGGCGTCGGGCGCCGCCGCAGCAGCAGGGCGCTGTTGAAGCCGTCGAAGCCGCGCGCGCCGACCAGCGCCACGTCGAGCGGCCGGGGACGGGACCGCCAGGCGAAGTTCAGCTCGCACCCCTCGCCGGGCAGGTCCACGCCGGTGGTGGCGGGCAGCACCTGGTGGGCCAGGGCGAGCAGCGCGTTCGCCACGTCCAGCGCCGCCCCGCCCTGGTGGGCCCGACCCACCAGGGGCTTCTGGGTGGTCACCGGCGGGGTCCGGCCGCCGAAGACCTGCCGCAGCGCCGCCGCCTCGCTGCGGTCCCGCCCCGGCACCCCGAGGGCGTCCGGCACGACCAGGTCCACCTCGTCCGGCCCGACCCCCGCCCGGGTCAGCGCCAGCCGCAGCGCACGGGCGTACTGGCCGGGGTCGCCGGCCCGGTCCCGCCGGGTGTGCGCGGCGTCGTGCGTGGCGCCCCAGCCGGCCACCTCGGCGTACACCCGGGCACCCCGGGCCGCCGCGTGGGCGGCGTCCTCGACCACGAAGACCGCGCCGCCCTCCCCGGGTACGTAGCCGGCGGCGGTGACGTCGAACGGCCGGTACGCCCGGTCCGGGTCGGTGGCCCCGCTGAGCTGGCCGGAGCGGAGCTGGCAGCTCAGCGCGTACGGGCTCAGCGGGCACTCGGTCGCTCCGGCGAGGACCACCGGGGTGCCCCGACGGATCATCCGGGCGGCGTGCGCCAGGCTGTCCAGTCCGCCGGCCGCCTCGGCGACCAGCACCCCGCACGGGCCCTTGAACTGGTGGTGGATCGACACCTGCCCGACGCTGGCCGCGTAGAACCAGGCGATCGACTGGTACGCCCCGACGGTGCGGGCCGGTTGGCTCCACAGCCGTTGCAGTTCCCGCTGGCCGAACAGGTTCCCGCCGGACGAACTGGCCAGGGTCACCCCGTAGGCGTACGGGTCGTCGGCGGTGACCGGCAGCCCGGCGTCGTCGAGGGCGAGCAGGGTGGCCGCGAACCCGAGGTGGGTCCACCGGTCGGTCTGCACCAGCCGGCGGCTGTCCGCCCAGCGGGCCGGGTCGAACCCGGTCACCTCACCGGCCAGGGTGGTCGGGTAGCCGGTCGCGTCGAACAGGGTGATCGGGCCGATCCGGCGCCGCCCGGCGAGCACCGCCCGCCAGTGCTCGGCGTGTCCGGTACCGGCCGGGGAGACCACCCCGATCCCGGTGACCACCGCCCGCCCGGCGACCGGCGGGGCCTGGTCGTCCGGGGCGCGCCGGGGGGCGGCGACGCTGCCGGCGGTCACCGGCCGGTGTCCCGGAGCCGGGCGAACAGCATCGCCGACTGGAACCCGCCGAAGCCGCTGCCCACCGACAGGGCCACCTCCACCGGCAGGTCCCGGGCGGTCACCGGCACGTAGTCCAGGTCGCACTCCGGGTCCCGGTTGGCCCAGTTGGCCGTCGGTGGCACCACGCCGTACTCGATGGCCAGCGCGCAGGCGGCCATCTCGATGGAGCCGATCGCGCCGAGCGAGTGGCCGACCATCGACTTGATCGAGCTGATCGGTACCCGGTACGCCGCCGCGCCCAGGGCCCGTTTGAAGGCGGCGGTCTCGTGCCGGTCGTTCTGCCGGGTCGCCGAACCGTGTGCGCTGATGTAGGAGACCTCCTCCGGATTACGCCGGGCCTGGTCCAGCGCGGCGGTGACGGCCAGCGCCATCTCCACCCCGTCCGGACGCAGGCCGGTCATGTGGTAGCCGTTGCTGCGGTTGGCGTAGCCGGCGAGTTCGCAGTAGACGTGCGCGCCCCGGCGCCGGGCGTGCGCCAACTCCTCCAGGACCAGCACCGCGCACCCCTCGGCGAGGACGAACCCGGTGCGGCCGGCGTCGAACGGCCGGGACGCGTGCGCCGGATCGTCGTTGTCCGGCGTGGTGGCCTTGATCGCGTCGAACGAGGCGACGGTGACCGGGGAGATCGGGCTGTCACTGGCGCCGGCCACCACCACCTCCGCCTCCCCGTCGACGATCAACTGGTGGGCGTACCCGATGGCGTCGATGCCGGAGGTGCAGCCGGTGGAGACCACCTGGGCCGGGCCGTGCAGGCCGTGCCGGCAGGCCACGTCGGCGGCGAGGCTGCTCGGCACCAGCGCCGGGTAGAGGTACGGGCCGGCGCACTCCGGGTCGACCAGCCACTCCGCGCCGCTGTCGCTGGCCACCACGTACTCGTTCTCCAGGGCCATGGTGCCGCCGACGGCGGTACCGAGGACCACGCCGGTGTGGTCCCGGACCGCGTCGGTCAGCTCCAGTCCACTGTCGGCCAGCGCCTCGATGGAGGCGGCGAGCGCGAACTGCACGTACCGGTCGGAACGGCGGCGTTCCCGGGCGGTCAACCCGGCGGCGGCCGGGTCGAAGTCGCATTCGGCGGCCACCTGGGAGCGGAACGGCGACGGGTCGAAGAAGGTGATCCGCCGGGTGGCGGTCTGCCCCTCGGTGATCGTCGACCAGAACTGTTTGCGGGTCACCCCGCCCGGCGCGACCACGCCGATGCCGGTGACGACGGTACGCCGCGCGGTCATCAGGTCACCTCCACCCGTTCGGACTCGCTCGCCTGTTCGGTGTCCACGTGCCCGAGTTCGGGCCGGGGGGCCAGTGGCCCGAGGTGGAAGACCACCTCGGCCGGTTCGGTGCCGGTGTTGCGCAGCCGGTGCCGGACGTTGACCGGCACGTACAGCGCCTCCCCGGTACCGAGCGGGACGGGTTCGTCGTCCAGGTCGACGGTGATCCCGCCCCGGGCGACGTACAGGAACTCCTCGCTGTACGGGTGGTAGTGCTCGGCGATGCGCTCACCCGGGGAGAGGTGGGCCACCCCCATGAACCCGGAGGTGCTGCCCACCGTCCTCGGCCCGAGCAGGACGCGGAGTTCACCGCCGCGCCGGCGGTCCGGCGGGACGTCCCGGGCGGCCACGGTCGCGTGCTCAGCCACGGTCCGCTCCCGTCGCCGTCTCGGACCCGGTCAGCGTGGCGGTCGCCGTGCCGGCTGCCGCTTCCGGCCGGGGCCCGGGTACCAGGTCGGGTCCGGGTACCGGTCCGGGGCCGGGGGGCAGGTCGGTCGCGCCGTACCGGGCCACCCGTTCGACCTTGGTCCGGATGATGTCCTGCTGGATCCGGCTGTTGGTGTTGATCCGGTCGGTCATCGCCGCGTCGTCCACCGGGGCGGTGGGTCGCATGGCGAAGTCCTGGATCCAGGTCATCCGGGTACCGCCGGGCACCTCCTCGTACTGCCAGCGGATGTGCATGTACTCGAACGGGCCGGGTTCCAGCCGTCGGGCGTGCACCTGCCGGGTCGCCGGGTCGGCGGTACGCTCGCTGACCCAGCTCCAGGCCACCCCGTTCTCGTCGGGGACCATGGTCAGCCGGAACCGTACGGTGTCGCCGTCGCGGGACAGCACCTCCACCGACTGGTACTCGGTGAACAGTTCGGTCCACCGGGTCACGTCGTTGGTCAGCTCCCACACCAGCGGCAGCGGCGCGTCGATCACCACGCTGTTCTCGGTGTGGCCGCCGGTGGTCGGCGCCCCGACCGGTTCCCGCCCGCCGGGTGGTGCCGGGCGGGACCTGTCGACCAGGGCGGCGATCTCGGCGATGGTCAGCGGGGTGGCGTCCTCGGGCAGCGCCACCGCGTACCGGTCGGCGACGACGGCCTGGAGTTCGAGCAGGGCCAGCGAGTCCATGCCCAGCTCGGCGAGGGAGGCGCCGGGCGAGGCCACCGCCGCTGCCGGATCCAGCCCGCAGTTGCGGACGAGGATCGAGGTGATGTCGTCGACGGTCACCGCCGTCCGGTCACCGGGCGTCACGGTCATCTGGTCCTCCTTGCGGATCGGTCGGCATCAGGTGGTACTGGTACGGATCCCGCCGGGTGCAGCAGCCGCTCGACGACGTCGGTGGCGTACCGCCCCTTGCGGAACGGCGGGTGGTCGAGGACCCGGCGCAGGAACCCGATCGTGGTCCGGACCCCGTCGACGTCGAACTCGCCGAGGGCCCGTTCCATCCGGCTCAGCGCCAGTTCGCGTTCCGGTGCCCAGACCACGACCTTGGCGAGCAGCGAGTCGTAGTGCGGACTGATCCGGTAGCCGGGGTGGCCGTGCGTGTCGACCCGGGTGAACGGGCCGGCCGGGGCGCGGAACACGGTGAGCCGTCCGGGGGTGGGGGCGAAGTCGCGGTCCGGGTCCTCGGCGTTCACCCGGCACTCGACGGCCACCCCCCGGACCTGGACGTCGCCCTGGCGCAGGCGCAGCGGCAGGCCGCCGGCCACGTGGAGCTGCTCGTGCACCAGGTCGACGCCGGTGATCAGCTCGGTGACCGGGTGTTCCACCTGCAACCGGCAGTTGATCTCCATGAAGTAGAACCGTTCCGCCTCGTCCACCAGGAACTCGAAGGTGCCGACCCCGCTGTAGCCGACGGCGGTCGCCCCGCGTACGGCGGCGGCCTCCAGGGCGGCGATGGTGGTGGCGGCGAGCGCGGGTGCCGGCCCCTCCTCGATCAGCTTCTGGTGCCGGCGCTGCACCGAGCAGTCCCGGGTACCCAGGTGCACCGCGTTGCCGTGGGCGTCGCAGAGCACCTGCACCTCCACGTGCCGGGCCGGGGAGAGGTAGCGCTCCAGGTAGACCCGGTCGTCGCCGAAGACCGTCCGGGCCAGCGCCCGGGTCCGGGCGTACGCCC
>NZ_WVUH01000311.1 GCF_017614955.1 Micromonospora echinofusca | reverse complement strand
ACGCGCCGGACCGCACGTCGAAGCCACCGGCCCAGCGGGTCGCCCCACCACCCCCCGGCCCGGTCCCGCCTCAGTCCCGCACGAGCAGCCAGCGGACCACGTCGACGTGGGACGGGAAGACCGTACCGGCGCCGAAACACCAGGCGGCCGTCTGACCGACGGTCCAGCCCCGGACCCGTTCCCGGTCCAGCCCCAGCTCCGCGCTGAGCCGGTCCAGCCGGTACCGCACCGCGACGGGGGAGTGCCCCAGCTCGGCCCCCCGGACCGCCGGGACCACGCTGAACTCCCGCTCGCCGAGCAGCGGCTTCGGATCGATGACCAGCCACGGCTCGCGCTCGGCGGCCAGCACGTTCCCGGTGTGCAGGTCCTGGTTGACCAGTACCTGTTCACCCTGGCTGGCGGCCAGCGCGGGCAGCAGTTCCAGGATCGCGTCGACGTCCCGGCGCGGGAACGGCCGCCCGGCCCGCTCCCAGTGACCCGGCAGCCGGTCCACCCAACCGGCCGCCTGTTCGGCCAGCGTGGTAAACGGGGCGCCCGCCGGGCGCCAGAGCCGGGGCAGCAGCCCGACCAGTACCCCCACCGCGTCCGGTGCCGGGCGGGACGACAGCGGTTCGCCCGGTACGCACCGCTCGATCAGCAGCGCCCGGCGGACCGGGTCGTGCGCCAGCAGCCGGACCGCGCCGTCCCCGGCCCAGTGGGCCAGCGCGTCCGCCTCGTGCCGGCTCTCGGCGTCCGGGTACTGGAGTTTCAGCACGGCAGGGCTGCCGTCGGCGCGTACCGCCGGCACCGCCAGCGAAGCGAAGCCGTCCCGGTACGGCGGACCGGTGCGCAGCTCCCAGCGTTCGGCGCACGCCGCGAGCCGGGCCGGCAGGCTGTCCAGCCAGGCCGGCCCGTCCGGCAGGTCACGGAGCGGGGCGAGCCAGGCCGGTACCGTCCAGTCGTGGCCCATCCGGCCCTGGTCCATCAGTTCAGACCAGCCGGCGGATGTCGCCGTAGGCCCGGTAGAAACCACCCCGGCCGGCCGCGCGGACCTCGGTGACCAGGTACCGCGCCCCGGGCTCCCGGATGCCCTTGGGGAACTGCACCGCCCAGTCCCGGTGGTAGCCGTCGGCCAGCACGCGTACCCGCAACCGGCCACCCAGGTCCACACACTCCACCAGCACCCCACCGGAGGAGGCGTCGCTGGTCACCTCGACCGTGGTCGACGCGGCCACCGGTGGCTTCGGCGGAGCCTTGATGTCCACCACGGTCGGCACCGTACCGGCCTGGGCCGCCGTGATCGCCGCCTCGCTGGCGTCGATGCAGGCCAGGTGACCGCTGGTGGTGACGACGTAGAGCCGTTCGTCGTGGTACTGCATGGAGTACGCCGAGCCGCAGCCGGTGCCGAGCTTCCACAGCCGGGTGCCGTCCGCCGCGAAGCAGTAGACCGAGGAGTGGGAGTCCCCGGCGAAGACGTACCGGCCGTCGGCGGCCGCCGCGCAGGAGAAGACCGCGGCGTCACAGTGGTAGACGGTCTCCCGGCGACCGCCCTTGCTCATCCGGACCACCTCCCGGCTGGCGGTCCCCCCGAACACGCTGTCGCGCTCCTGCCAGCCGAAGAGCACCGCCCCGGTACGGCTGTGCCACAGCTCCTGGCCGGTCCGCCAGTCGTAGCTGGTGACGCCCTGCGAGTGGCCGTGGTACATCGCGTCGGCGTCGCAGCGCACCATCCAGCCGGCCTGGCCCCGACCCTTGCGCCGCCAGAGGAACTCGTCCTCGTGGTCGATCGCGGCGATGCCGCCCCCGGCGTCGGAGACCCCGAGCACCCCGTCGTGGATGTCCAGCCAGTAGATGTCGATGTCCGGCGCGATCCGGTACGCCAGTCGGGGCACCTTGCCGGAGAGGTCGTAGACGTTGCCGTCGTCGCAGCCGGCGTAGATCCAGTCGTCGTCGGCGACGATGCACTTCACCCCGTCCGGCAGGCGGAACTGCTGCACCACCTGCGCGTCGTGGGTCAGCGTGCTGATCACCCCGTGCTCGTTGCCGACCATACAGTGCCGGTCGTCGACGAAGATGCCGAACGCCGGGGCGCCCGAGTCGTACCGCCAGAGCACCGGGGCGGTACGGGCGGTGGAGCGGGTGCTGACGATCTGCCGGCGGGAGATCGGCCGGGCCTGGCGTACCCCGGGCACCGCCGGGGCGTACCCTTTGCGGACCTTCTCCCCGATCTTCTTGGCCGCCTCGGCCCGGGCCCGCGCGTTGTCCGGGTAGCTGGCGGTCTTGACCTGCCCGCTGCCACCGATCCTGCCGTACCGGATGGTCAGCTTGGCGTCGTCGACGGTCACCTCGTAGAACTTGTGCGCTCCACCGTCCGTTTCGGACAGTTCGAGGTACGTCGTCTCCTGGGACATCTGGGGGGACCTCCGGACGCGGGGGATGGCTGCCGGCGGCGTGATCCGACCGGCGCGGCGACTGACAGGAGGCTAGCCGCACCCTCCGACAACGACCGGTCGTGGCGTTAACAAGGGGCCCTTCCTCTACCGAAAACGTTAGTAGGGGGCCCTTCCTTGCACCTACTGGGCGCGGAGGGCGTCGGCGGCCTTACGGGCCGCGATCAGCACCGGGTCCCAGACCGGCGCGTACGGCGGCGCGTAACCCAGGTCCAGGGCGGTCATGTCGTCCACGGTCATGTTGTTCCACAGCGCCACGGCCAGCGGGTCGATCCGTTTGGCCGCCTCCGACCGGCCGACGATCTGCGCCCCGAGCAGCCGCCCGCTCGGCCGCTCGGCGATCAGTTTCACCGTCATCGTCTCCGCGCCCGGGAAGTAGCCGGCCCGGTTGGTGGACTCCACGACCGCGCTGACGAACTCGAAACCGGCCCGGCTGGCGTCCCGTTCCCGCAGGCCGGTACGTGCCACCTCCAGGTCACAGACCTTGGTCACGGCCGTGCCGACCACTCCGGGGAAG
Source organism: Micromonospora echinofusca (assembly GCF_017614955.1). Lineage (GTDB taxonomy): Bacteria > Actinomycetota > Actinomycetes > Mycobacteriales > Micromonosporaceae > Micromonospora > Micromonospora echinofusca_A. The sequence goes on along the minus strand of NZ_WVUH01000311.1, from coordinate 5,708 downwards.
GTGGCGTACCCGCCCCCGAGGTTGATGCCGGCCACCCGGCCCTGCTTGTTGGCGTGCGTACCGAGTGGCACGTGGGCAGGCTGGCCGCTGACCCGGTGCACGGTCTCCACGCAGTCACCGGCCGCCCACACCCCCGGGGTGTCCACCACCCGCATCCGCAGGTCCACCCGGATCCCGCCGGTGGGCCCGAGCGGCAGGCCGGCGTCGGTGGCCAGGGCCGTGTTCGGGCGGACGCCCAGCCCCAGCACCACCACGTCGGCCGGTACCCGACCCCCGGTGGTGAGCACCCCCCGGATCCGCCCGTCGCCGGTCTCCAGTCCGGTGACCGCCACCCCGGTGCGGACGTCGATGCCGAGGTTGCGCATCGCGTCGGCGACCAGCGCGGCCATGTCCGGGTCCACCGTGGACATGGGTTGCTGGGCCTGCTCGACGAGGGTGACGGAGAGCCCCCGGCGCAGCATCGCCTCGGCCATCTCCACCCCGATGTAACCGCCGCCGACCACCACCGCCCGGCAGGGCCGGGGCTCCCGGTCCAGCCAGTCCCGCAGGGCCGAACCGTCGTCGAGGGTCTGCACCCCGAAGACCCCCTGCGCGTCGGTGTCCGCCCAGTCCGGCATGATCGGCACCGCCCCGGTGGCGTACACCAGCTGGTCGAACGGCTCGCGTACCTCGGCACCGGTGTCCAGGTTCCGGGCGTGCACCGTACGGCGTTCCAGGTCGATCCGGGTCACCTCGTGCCGCAGCCGGACGTCGATGTCGAACTTCTCGCGGAAGGTCGCCGGGTCGCGGGCGATCAGGTCGTCCCGGTCGGTGACCACGCCGCTGATCCAGTACGGAATGCCGCACGCCGAGTACGACGTGAAGTGGCCCCGGTCGAACGCGACGATCTCCAGGTCCGACCCGTCCCGGCGGCGCCGGGCCTGGGAGGCCGCCGCCATCCCGGCGGCGTCGCCACCCACCACGATCAACCGTTCCGCCATCAGGTACCTCCGGGGACTGTCCGTCTTCAGCGGAGTCGCAGGGTCAGTCTTCCATCCCACGATCAGCTCCGCTCCCGGTCGCACCGGGTGCCCGGTCGGCACCCCGGGGCTGGTCGGCACCCCGGGTCTGGTCCGCCAAGTCGGTCAGGACGTCGATCAGACGGCCGGTGCGGGCGAAGGTGGCCCGCTGCCGGGCCGCGCCGCTGCCGCGCCGGCGCAGCCGGTCGAGCAGGGCGGTGACCTCGGCCAGGTCGCCGTGCCGGTCCAGTTCCGGGCTGACCCGTCCGACCAGCCGGTCCAGCAGGTGCCAGGCGGGTCGGACCCCGCCGTCGAGGAGGTCGAACCCGTTGCCCTCCAGCCCCTCGTGGGCGGCCTGCCAGTGGGCGGCCACCAGCAGGTGGTGGTCGACCCGGACCGGTGGCCGGCCCGCCTCCACGTCGGCGATCAGGGTCGCCACCAGGGCGCGGAGCAGGGCGGCGACGAGCAGGGTGTCGTCGAGGCTGGGGCAGACGTCGCCGATGCGGATCTCCACGGTCGGGTAGTTCGCGGAGAGCCGGGCGTACCAGTAGAGCATCCCTTCGTCCAGCATCATCCCGGTGTCGATGAGCTGGTCGATCAGGCGTTCGTAGTGGGCGTACGAGTCCAGCACCGGGGTCGGCGCCACCGACGGCCAACGTTCCCACTCCACCGACCGCCAACTGGCGTACCCGGTGTCCGCCCCGGCGAAGAACGGTGAGTTGGTGGTGGCCGCGTGCAGTACCGGCAGCCAGGGACGCAGGTGGTTGAGGACCTGCACCCCGGTCTCCGGGTCGGGGATGCCGACGTGCACGTGCATCCCGTTGTTGCCCGGCCCGGGTACCAGCAGCCCGTAACGGTCGATCATCTCGTGGAAGCGGGGCTTGTCCACCACCGGCGGCACCGGGCCGTCCACCGGGCCGGTACCGACCGCGACCAGCCGTACCCCGGCCGCCTCGGCGGCGTCGGCCAGCCCGGTCCGCAGCAGTCCCAGGGAGTGCCGCAGGGCGGACAGTTCCAACCCCGGCGGGCTGCCGATCTCGATCTGACTGGTCTGGAACTCGTGCTGGACCTGCCCGCGCAACTCCGCCGGGACCTGCTCCATCACCTGGTGCACGGCCGGCACCGCCACCCCGGTGTGCGGGTCGGTCAGCAGGAACTCCTCCTCGATGCCGACGGTCCGCAGGTCGGTACCGGTCGGCTCCGGGTCGCCGGCCGCCGGCCGTACCCCGTCCACTGCCGCGACCCCGCCGGCCATCGCCACCACCGTCCGTTCCGTTGCGCCCGGGTCCGCTGCCCGGTCGACGCCGCATTACCCACGGTGGCCACCGCCGGAAACGCCACCGTCGGGTGGGGTGACAGCGGGTCCTAGCCTGGGGGCGTGCCGGGGACGCCGACGATCGCGCTGTGCGTGTGGTGGCACGTCCTCGTGCAGGTCGGCGTGTTCGCCGGCAACCCGGGTGAACTGGTCGCCGGGGCCACCGTCGCGGTGACCGCGATGCTCGCCGTCGCGCTGGTGGTGCTCCGCTTCGCCGTTCCCGGTGGGGGTACCCGCCCGGCCGGCTGGGCCAGGTGCCACCGGCTGCGGGCGGCCGGTCGGCCGGTACCCCGCAGTGGTGACCCGGACGCCGCCGGTCGCCCCCGTCCCCGCGCACCCGGCTGGCTCCCCTCGGCCGGGTGACCCCGCGCGTCCCGATCAGGCCCGTCCCGATCGGACGCCGTGCCGATCGGACGCCGTGCCGATCGGGCCCGTCCCGAACGGACGCGTGCCGACCCTGTCCCGTCCCGATCAGGCCCGTCCTGACCGGGACGGTGCCGGCCGGTCGCTCTAAGCCGATTCCGTCGCTTCCCGACCGACGAGGACACCGCCCCGGTCGGCGCCGTCGTGCGTCCGCCGGCCGTCCCGGAATCGAACCGAGGTACCTGTCATGCCCGTCCCTGCCCTGTTCGACAGCGTCGTGGGTGCCGCGTCGGACGCGGTCACCGCGCTCGCCGCCGTACTGGCGCCGGTCGCCGGTGGTTCCGCCGCCGCGCTCGCCATCGTGCTCTTCACCATCGCCGTCCGTCTGCTGATCTCGCCGCTCACCGTCGCCCAGATCCGTGGTGAGCGGCGTCGGGCGGTGCTCGCGCCACAGATCCGGCAGCTCCAGCAGCGGTACGCCGACGATCCGGCCCGGCTCCGGGTCGAACTGTCCGCCCTGTACCGGCGGGCCGGGGCGAACCCGCTCGCCGGGTGCCTGCCGGCCCTGTTGCAGGCGCCGTTCTTCCTGGTCATGTACCAACTGTTCAGCACCGCCGACCCGGGACGCGGCCTGTTGGCCCAGCGGTTGGCCGGGGTGCCGCTCGGTCAGCACGTCACCGACGGGCTGGCCGGTGCGGCGGGTCCGCTGTTCGGGGTACTCCTGCTGGTCCTGCTGCTGCTGGCCTGGTCGACCTCGCGGCGGATGCGCCGCGCGGCGGCGGTCGGCGCGGACGCCGCAGCGGGTGCCGGACCGACCGCTGCCGGCAGCGGATCCCCGGCTGCCGGGGCCGGGGCGGCGACTGCCGGCACCGACGTGGCCGCCGGCCTGGCCCGGGTGCTGCCGCTGCTGCCGTACGGCACGGTGCTGGTCGCCCTGGTGGTACCCCTGGCCGGGGTGCTCTACCTGGTGACCACGACCGCCTGGACGGCAGGGGAACAGGCGCTGCTCCGCCGGCAGAAGACATCGACAAGCGTTGACATTCGACCGGGTGGCACGTACAACTCGTGAGAGAGCGCTCTCTCGACCGTCCCCGCAGAGAGGCAGATCGATGTCCCCTGTTCCGGCGGCTTCCGCCACCCTGTCCCGGAGAGGTCGCGTGCTCCTGCTCGCGGCCGTGCTCACCGCCAGCACCACCGCAGTCGCCACGGTCGACCTGACCGCCCGGGCCGCCGTGCCCGCCCCGGCGCCCGGCTGGAGTCTGATGTGGAGCGACGACTTCACCGGCGCCGCCAACACCCTGCCCAGCGCCGCGAACTGGATCATCGACACCGGTACCAGCTATCCGGGCGGCCCGCCCAACTGGGGCACCGGCGAGATCCAGACCTACACCAACAGCACCGCCAACGTCCGGCACGACGGCGCCGGCAACCTGGTCGTCACCCCGCTGCGGGACGCCAACAACAACTGGACCTCGGCCCGGATCGAGACGGTGCGGACCGACTTCAAGCCGGCCGCCGGGGGAGTGCTGGCGATCGAGGGGCGGATCCAGATGCCCAACGTGACCGGTGCCGCAGCGGCCGGCTACTGGCCGGCGTTCTGGGCGCTCGGCTCGCCGTACCGGGGCAACTACCAGAACTGGCCGGGCATCGGCGAGTTCGACGTGATGGAGAACGTCAACGGGATCAACTCGGTCTGGGGCGTCCTGCACTGCGGGGTGGCCCCCGGTGGGCCCTGCGACGAGTTCAACGGCCTCGGGGACTCCACCCCCTGCCCCGGCGCCACCTGCCAGTCGGCGTTCCACACCTACCGCTTCGAGTGGGACACCTCGGTCAGCCCGCAGCAACTCCGCTGGTACGTCGACGGGCAGCACTACCACACGGTCACCCAGACCGAGGTTGGTGAGCCGTACTGGACCCAGATGACCAGCCACGGCGGGTACTTCCTGCTGCTCAACGTGGCCATGGGCGGGGCCTTCCCGAACGGCGTCGCCGGAGGCGCCACGCCGACCGCCGCCACCGTGCCCGGCCGTCCGATGCTGGTCGACTACGTCGCGGTCTACCGGCGCGGGGGCAGTACGCCGCCGACCACCACCCCGCCGCCGGGTGGCGTCATCGACGCGTACTCGACCATCCAGGCCGAGGCGTTCTCCGGGCAGAACGGTGTCCTGGTCGAGGCGTGCAGCGAGGGCGGGCAGAACCTCGGCGCGCTGCGCAACGGGGACTGGGCCCGGTACGACAACGTGGACTTCGGCAGCACCCCGCCCCGGGACTTCGTCGCCCGGGTCGCCTCCGGTGCGGCGAGCGGGGTGAGCGGCCTGGTGGAGGTACGCCTCGACAGTCCGACCGGTACGCCGATCGGCAGCTTCGCCATCGCCAACACCGGTGGCTGGCAGAGCTGGCGCTCGGTGCCGGGGAACGTCTCCACGGTGACCGGTCGGCGGACCGTCTACCTGACCTTCACCAGCGGCCAGCCGAACGACTTCGTCAACGTCAACTGGTTCACCTTCCGCCGCTGAGCCCCGGCGCCGGGAGGGCTGTAAGGAAGGGCCCCCTATTAACGCTTTCGGTAGAGGAAGGGCCCCTTCTTAACGCTTCTTGTTAAGAAGGGGCCCTTCCTTGCATCCGGGGGCGCGGGTGGGATCCGGCGGGCCGGACCCCTGGACAGAAACAGTTAACAGTCCTAATAATTAACCATCCTGTCGATGTCCATGGATGCCTCCGGGCGTGGAGGACCGCATGACGCGCTCCCGAAGTCTTGTCCTGTCCCTGGTGACCGCGCTGGTCGGCGCGGTCGCCGCGATCTGGGTCGCGGTGCCGGCCCTGGCCGCCGGCCCCACCGCCACCTTCACCAAGACCAACGACTGGGGTACCGGGTGGGAGGGGAAGTACACGATCACCAACGGCGGTGGTACCACCATCTCCTCCTGGAACGTCACCTTCGACCTGCCGGCGGGCACCACGCTCGGTAGCTACTGGGACGCCCTGCTGACCTCCTCCGGCCAGCGGCACACCTTCACCAACCGGTCCTGGAA
>NZ_WVUH01000310.1 GCF_017614955.1 Micromonospora echinofusca | reverse complement strand
GGCCGGGGGTCCGCGCCCCACCCTCTTCGCCATCCCCGGCAACCACGACTGGTACGACGGGCTGACCGCCTTCCTGCGGCTGTTCGTCCGCTCCCGGGACGACAACCTGGGCGGCTGGCGGACCGGCCAGTCCCGGTCGTACTTCGCCACCGAACTGCCGGCCGACTGGTGGTTCTTCGGGCTGGACAACCAGTCCGGCTCGTACATCGACGATCCGCAGCTCACCTACTTCGAGGAGGTCGCCCGACGGCTCGGCCCGGAGTCCCGGGTCATCCTGGCCGTCCCGGAGCCGTCCTGGGTGAAGACCGTGGACCACCCGTCGGCGTACGACTCGATCGACTACTTCGTCCGCACGATCGTCGCGCCCAGCGGGGCGCAGGTACGGCTGCTGCTCTCCGGGGACCTGCACCACTACGCCCGGTACGCCAACCCGGACCGGCAGTTGGTCACCTGCGGTGGCGGCGGCGCCTACCTCTACCCGACGCACAAACTGCCGCCCCGGATCGAGGTACCGCCCCGGGACACCCTGGTCCGGCGGTCCAGCCCCACCGAAACGTACGAACTGGCCGGCCGGTTCCCCGACGCGGCCCGCTCCCGCCGGTACGCCTGGGGGGTCTTCCGGCGGCTGCCGCTGCGCAACCCCGGCTTCTCCGCGCTGCTCGGCACGTTGCACACCCTGCTGATGCTCGCCATGGCCGGGGTGGCGGCCAACGACAACGGCACCGCCGAACAGCGGCTGTTCAGCGTCCCGCTGGTGGCGATGCTGGGGGTGACCCTGCTCGCCGCCGCGTTCTTCGCCAAGCCACCCGGGGCCAGCGGGAAACGACACTCCCGGCACTGGATCCTCGGGGTGGCGCACGGGCTGGCGCACGTCGCGCTGGCCGCCGCCGGCACCTGGGCCTGGCTGCACCTGCCGTTCTACCACTGGCCGTGGGCGTTGCCAGCCGCCGCTGCGGCGGTGGTCTACGGGCCGGTCATCGGGCTGCTGGCCACCCAGCTCGCGGCGGCGTACCTGCTGGTGGCGGGCTTCTTCGGGGTGAACCTGAACGAGCTCTTCGCCGGCCAGGGGATCGAGGACGGCAAGGCGTTCCTCCGCCTGCGGATCGATCCGGACGGCACCCTGACGGTCTACCCGGTCGCGGTGGACCGGGTCTGCCGACGGTGGCGGATCAACCCGGACACCGCGCCGGACGCCTCCTGGCTACTGCCCGACCAGCCGTTGCCGGTACGCCTCGCCGAGCCGCCGTTCACCGTGCCGTAGCAGCCCGGCACGGTCAGCCGGAGTAGCGCTGGTCGTGGGCCTGGCGGGGACCGCAGACCGAGGCGCGGCTGCACGAGCAACGGGACCCGTCGGCGTCCAACCGGACGGTGACCGAATCCCGGGGCACGCTGTGCCCGACCACCCGCCCGTCGCCGTCCGGGGTGGACACCCGCGACCCGAGCGGCGGTGCCGACTCGTGGAACTTCTGGTACAGCGGATGTTCGTACTTGAGACAGCACATCAGCCGACCGCACGCCCCGGAGATCCGCAGCGGGTTCAGCGGCAGGTCCTGGTCCTTGGCCATCCGGATGGTGACCGGCTCGAAGTCGGTCAGGAAGGTGGCACAGCACAGGTCCCGCCCGCAGGAGCCGATCCCGCCCTGCACCCGGGCCGAATCCCGGGCGGAGAGCTGACGCAGCTCGACCCGACAGTGCAGCGTGGCACCGAGATCCCGGACCAGGGCCCGGAAGTCCACCCGGTGCGGCGCGGTGAAGTAGATGGTCGTCCGGGCGCCGATGCCCTCCTGCGCCGACTCGGCCACATGGTCGACCGCGACCACCTTCATCGGCAGCCCGTGCTCGCGGATCAGCCGCTTCGCCGCGACCTTCGCCTCCGCCTTGCGCTGCCGCAGCAACTCGTCCCGGCGCAGGTCCTCGTCACCGGCCAGCCCGACCAGCCGGGGGAAGCCGGAGGTGTCCTCGGTGACCCACTGGGCCGCCCAGACGCACTCCGCCACCAGCGGACCGTCGTCGGTCGGGACCAGCACCCGGTCGCCGACCTGCGGGCTGAACTCCCCCGGATCCAGGTAGTAGAGGCGCCCGTACCGGTTGAAACTGACCGCGCAGAGCATCCCCATGGCTTCACCTTACGACGCGACGACGGCCGGACCCAGCGGTCAACGGCCGATCCGGGTGGTCAGGCCGAACCGGTTCGGTGCCGGGGCCGGCGGCCGGTAGGCCGACTCGGCCAGGCTCGGCCCCCACTCCCGTAGCAGCCGCTCCGCGCCGTCGTACGCCACGGAGAGGGTGGCCAGGATCCGGGCGCCGATCTCGGCGGCAGCCGCCCCGGCAGCACGCCCCGCGCCGTCGGCCGACCCGTCGCCACCCGCCCCGGTGACCGCCACCACCGTCACCGCCTCCGCGCTGCCGAGCGCCTCGGCCAGGGTACGGGCCAGCGCGAGCCGGCTGCGGTCGATCCAGTCGGCCAGCGCGTCGGCGTACCCGCCGGTCGACTCCAGCCGGCCGACCAGGCTCTCCGGCCCCTCGTCGAGGTGGGCGACGAGGGCGGACCGGACGTCGGCGAAGGCGGACGCCCCCGCACCGGACCAGTCGCCCGGGTCGGCGAGCTGGGCGCACGCGTCGTCGTACTCCCGGATGAGCTGACGCACCGCGTGCCCGGCGGTGGCCAGCGGCTCCGGCCGCAGCTCGGTGAAGGCGCCGAACGCCTCGCCGGGCAGCGCCCGCAGCCGGCGCAGCAGCGGCCAGATCCGGTGGACCTCCGGGGCGCCGGCCGAGGAGAGCAGGTCGTCGACCCGGCGGAGCAGGTCCCGGCCGGGCTCGGTGAGGCGGTCCAGCTCGTCCATCAGCCCTCCCCCGGGTGGCGGCGCCGGACCCCGTGGTCGGTGTCGGTGTAGCCGTTGGCGGCGGCCCGGACCGCCTCGGCCGCGGCGGCGATCCGCGCGGCGGCCCCGGCCGCCTCCCGGGCCCGGTTACCGGTGGCCGCACGCCACTGCGCGTGCAGGGCCCGGCCCAGCTCGCCGGGGCGGCCGGCCGCCTCCGTCCCGAAGGCCGCCTGCGGCGGGTCGGTGGCGGTCACCGCGTAGGCGACGGCGGAGAGGGTGGTCGCCGCGTCGTCCAGCCGGGCGGCGATCCGGTGCAGGCTGTCCATTCAGGCCCCCGCCAGCGGCCGGTAGGCGCGGAACGTCTCGGTGTGCAGTTTCTCCCGGGCCCAGCGCGCCGCGTCGGCCGCCGAGGTCACCGCGGCCTGCACCGAAGCGGCGACCTCCCGGCTGGACCGGCCGTGCAGCGGGCCGAGGAACCGTACGTCGACGATGGTGCCGGCGGCGGTGACCACGACCTCGACCAGGCCGTCCGGGGACCGCACCGTCACCTCGACGGTACCGACGGCCTCGTCGAACTCCGCCTGGAGCGACTCGATCCGGCGGTAGCGTCGCACCGCCTCCTCGATCCAGGCCTCGTCGATCTCCCCCCGCGTCATCGCAGGCTCCTCCCGCAGGCCGTTCACGTATCGTGCCGCGACCGTTGCACTGCGGCACCGGAACGTTACCGGCCCGGACAGCGTCAGGAAAACCCCTGCGACAAGATCATCACGATCTATGGAACCAGCGCGCCGGAGGGCGAAAAGGCTCAGCCGCGCCAGAGGGCGAGCATCATCGCCTCCACCGCGATGCGGGGCTTGACGTTCGAGGCGATCGCCGTCCGGCAGGCCAGGATCGCCTCCAGGCGACGCAACGCTCCCTCTGCCTGCCACTTCTCGGCCGCTGCGACCGACAACGGTGCGGCGTCGGAGTGCACCGGGGCGACCGGTGCCCGCAACGCCGCCACCAGCGCATCCCGGTAGAACCCGGCCAGGTCCACCAGGGCCCGGTCCAACGCGTCCCGTTGCGCCCGGGTGGCCCGCGACTTCTGCCGCTTCTCCAGGTCCTTCACCTGCCCGGCGATGCCCCGCGCGGCGCCCGCCGCGCCCCGACCGGTGCCGCCGGCACCCAGCGCGGTCTGCAACGCGGCCTTCTCCGCCGCGTCGGTCTCCGCCACCGCTGCCGCCGCCTCGGCCTCCGCCGCCTCGATCAGCGCCGAGGCGGCGTCGAAGGCGGCACCGACCCCGGTGAGCCGGCGGGGTACGGCCAGCACGGCGTCCCGGCGGTGGCGGGCCTCCGGGTCGGCCGCCAGCAGCCGGGCCCGCCCGACGTGCCCCTGCGCGGCGGCTGCGGCCCAGGCGGCCACGTCCGGGGGTACGCCGTCCCGCCCGGCGAGTACGGCGGCCACCGCCTCGGCCGGCGGCTGCCGCAGCGACACCACCCGGCACCGGGACCGGATGGTCACCGAGATGTCGTCCGGATGGGTGGACGGGGTGCACAGCAGGAACACCGTCCGGGGCGGTGGCTCCTCGATCGCCTTGAGCAGGGCGTTCCCGGCCGCCTCGGTGAGCCGGTCGGCGTCGGCGATGACCACGATCTGCCAGCGTCCGCCGGCCGGGGTGGTGGCCGCCCGGAGCACCAGGGCCCGCATCTCGTTGACCGAGATGGACAACCCCTCCGGCACCACCAGACGCACGTCGGCGTGGGTACCGCCGAGGGTGGTCCGGCAGCCGGCGCACTCCGCGCAGCCGGTGCCGTGGACGCACTGGAGTGCGGCGGCGAACGCCCGGGCCGCCACCGACCGGCCCGATCCGGGCGGACCGGTGAAGATCCAGGCGTGGGTCATGCCCCCTGTCGGGGTGGCGGCGTCGGCCGGTTCCGGGTCACCACCGGCAGCGGAGAGGGTGGCTGCCGCGTCGGCGGCGGCCCGGCGCAACGTCCCGACCGCCTCGTCCTGCCCCACCAGTTCGGCGAAGACGTCACCCATCAGGGAATCCTCACCCCCGGCACGGTCGTTGCAACCACCCGGCCACCATCGCCCGGCACGGTCGTTGCAACCACCCGGCCACCATCGCCTGGCACGGTCGTTGCAACCACCCGGCCACCATCGCCCGTCACGGTCAGCAGGACCGCCGTTCCAACTCACCGTCGGCGAGGAGCGCCAGCTCGGCTTCGGACAACTTCGGCTGCACCGAGGTGTCCGGCCGCCTGGCCGGCTCCGGGTGCACCACACCCGCCGGGTCGCTGAGCATCCCGTCGAGCCGGGCCAGCACCGCCGTGCTGATCTCCGGGGCCGGCCGGGAGGCGTCCAGCACCAGGTAGCGCTTCGGGTCGGCGGCGGCCAGGTCGAGGAAGGCGTACCGGACCCGCTCGTGGAAGTCGATCGACTCGGCCTCGACGTGGTCGGTTTCGCCCCGTCGGGCGGCGACCCGACGCAACCCGGTGGCCGGCTCCACGTCGAGCAGGATGACCAGGTCGGGCTTGAGCCCACCGGTGGCCCAGGAGGAGAGCCAGGAGACCTCGTCGGCGGGGAGCGTACGACCGGCGCCCTGGTAGGCGAGCGAGGAGTCGACGTACCGGTCGCTGATCACGACGGCCCCCCGGGCCAGCGCCGGACGGACCACGGTGGCGACGTGGTGCGCCCGGTCGGCGGCGTAGAGCAGCGCCTCGGCGCGGGGAGAGGGTACGTCGCTGCCCGGCGCGCCGAGCAGCAGTGACCGGATCCGCTCACCCACCGGGGTCGCCCCGGGCTCCCGGGTGACCACCACCTCGTGCCCCTCCGCCCGCAGCGCCTCGGCGAGGGCCGTGACCTGGGTGGACTTGCCGGCCCCCTCGCCACCCTCGAAGACCAGGAACAGCCCGCTGGAGGTGAACGGCTCGGCTGGCGAGAGCGGGCGGCCCCGGACCGAGCCCCACAGGTCGGCCAGGACCGGTACGCCGATCTTGTCGTCCATCTGCCGGAACGCGCTGATGCCGGCGAAGATCCCGGCGACGCCGGCGGTGAGCAGCAGCAGCCGGGTCGAGGAGACCGAGATGCCCAGGTCGGCGATCCGCAGTTCGCGGGAGCCGCCGATACCGACCAGCAGGCTGCTCAGCGAGATGGCGAGCATCAGGACGATCCGGGTGCCGGTCTGCACCACGGCGAAGACCCGGCCGCGCACCTCGTCGGCGATCTCCCCACCGAGCAGGGTGGTACCGGCCAGGAACGCCATGCCGGCGCCCGCGCCGACCAGGACCGCGCCGAGCATCGCCATGGAGAGGTGGATGGCGGCGGCGAGCACCAGGACCGAGGCGCTGGCCAGCACGATGCTCATGCCGAACCAGCGCCGCCGGGACAGTTCCCGGACGATCATCGGGCCGAGCCCGATGCCCAGCGCCAGACCGACGAAGATGGCACCGAAGAGCAGGTAGAACGCGGCGTCACCGGCGCCGAGCGAGGCGGCGAAGAAGCGGGCCGCGCCGATCACCACACCACCGCCGGCGAAGGCGCCGAAGATCCCCAGCACCAGCCCCCGGACCAGCGGACTCTTGCCGATGAACCGCCAGCCCTCGACGAACTGCCGCAGCATCCCCTGGTCGGTCCGGGACTGTTCGGCGCTCCGGCCGCTGATCTCCTTGATGCCGAAGAAGACCACCACTGCGGTGGCCAGCCGGGAGAACGCGTTGAAGTAGAGGGCGAGTGTCGCCGGTTCCACCCAGCCGGGCGTCGGGCCGGTCGCCACGGCGCGGACCACCGCGTCGAGCGCGGAGAGGCTGATCGCGGCGAGGACCGGGGTGAAGCCGTAGGTGGTGATCAGCGTGAGCTGGTTGGCCATCTCCAGCCGGGTACGCGGGATCAGGTTGGGGACCGCGGCCTCCTTGGCCGGGATCCAGAGCAGCGTGATCGTCTCGATCAGGAAGGTCGCCAGCGCCGCCCAGGCGACCACCGTGCCGCCGCTCGCGCCGAAGACCGCGACCAGCGGGATCGAGGCGAAGAGGGCGAACCGCAGCAGGTCGCAGATGACCATCGTGTAGCGCCGGTCGAACCGGTCGGCGAGTACCCCGGCGACCGGGCCGAGCACCAGGGCGGGCAGCAGCCGGACCGCGATCACCCCGCCGAAGGCGGCGCCCTTGGCGGTGCTCCCCTCGACCTGGGTGGCGGCGAAGATGGAGGTGGCGAGCAGGCCGAGCCAGTCACCGTAGGCGGCCACCCCGAGGACGAGCCAGAGTCGGCGGAACGGGCGGATCCGCAGCACGGAGCGCAGGGCGGCGTACCCGTTCTGCGCCGCTGGCCCGGCCTGGGTGGAGGTGGGCGGTGCGGTGGACGCGGCGCCGCCCTCCGGAGCGTTGCGGGCGTCCTGGTCCGGCGTGCCGGGTCCGTCCCCGGGTGCCGTATCCCGCTGGTTGGCGTCGATGGCCGTACCTCCACGTGCCGGCCCATCGCTGGGCTCCACCGGTGACACTCTAGTCCGGGGGTTGGGATCGGCCGCCCCCGACATTCTGCTGCTGGCGAGGGTAGCCCCGGCTGCCCGCTGCGGGACAACCGGACAGACGCGAGGGGATTTCGCATTTTTCCGGGCCGGGTTAGCGTGCAGGGATGTCCACCGAACGCGACAGCCTGCGGCGGCCGTCCACCGGACGCGATGAGCTGCGGAAACGCCTCGACGCCGCCACCGCGCACCTCGATCCGCCGTTCGCGGTGGTCGACCTGCCCGCCTTCACGGCCAACGCCGACGCGCTCACCGGCCGGGCCGCGGGCAAGCCCGTCCGGCTGGCCAGCAAGTCCGTCCGGTGCCGCGAGCTGATCACCCGCACGCTGGCCCGACCGGGCTGGCACGGCGTGCTGGCGTACGCCCTGGCCGAGGCGAACTGGCTGGTCCGGACCGGGGTGACCCGGGACGCCGTGGTGGCGTACCCGACGGCGGACCGGAGCGCCCTCGCGGAACTGGCCGGGGACGCCGAACTGGCCGCAGCGGTCACCCTGATGATCGACGATCCGGCACAGCTCGACCTCGTCGACGCGGTCACGCCCCCCGGCCGCCGCCCCGAGCTGCGGGTCTGCCTCGATCTCGACGCCTCGTGGCGGCTGCTGGGCGGTCGGCTGCACCTCGGGGTACGCCGGTCCCCGGTCCACTCGGCGGACGCCACCGGCGCACTCGCCGCCCTGGTGGCGGCCCGGCCCGGGTTCCGGCTGGTCGGGTTGATGGCGTACGAGGCGCAGATCGCCGGGCTGGCCGACACACCGCCCGGGCAGGCGCTGCGCGGCGCGGCGATCCGGGTGGTGCAGCGCCGGTCGTACGCCGAACTGCTGGCCCGGCGCGGGGCGGCGGTCGCGGCGGCCCGCGAGCACGCCGACCTCGAATTCGTCAACGGCGGCGGGACCGGCAGCGTGGCGGCGACCACGGCGGATCCGTCGGTCACGGAGGTGACCGCCGGCTCGGGGCTGTACGGCCCGCGCCTGTTCGACGGCTACCGGGCGTGGCGGCCGGAGCCGGCCGCGTTCTTCGCCTGCCCGGTGGTCCGCCGGCCCGCCCCCGGCATCGCCACCGTGCTCGGCGGCGGTTGGATCGCGTCCGGCCCGGCCGGGCGGGACCGGTCGCCCACCCCCTGGCTGCCTGCCGGACTGGCCCTGCTCGGTGGGGAGGGGGCCGGCGAGGTGCAGACCCCGCTGAGCGGCCGGGCCGCGGACCGGCTCAGGGTCGGCGACCGGGTGTGGTTCCGGCACGCCAAGGCCGGTGAACTCTGCGAGCACGTGAACGAGCTGCACCTGGTCGACGGCGACACGTCGACCGGGACGGTACCCAGCTACCGGGGTGAGGGGCGGTCCTTCCTCGGCTGACCGGGGCCGCCCCTCACCCCGGTAGCTGGGTACCGTC
>NZ_WVUH01000030.1 GCF_017614955.1 Micromonospora echinofusca | reverse complement strand
ACGTAGATGCGGTCGGCGTGGCGGACGTTGGCCAGCCGGTGGGTGATCAGGATGGTGATGCGGTGTCCCTGCCGGTCGCGGATGGCCTGGAAGAGGGCGTCCTCGGCGCGGGGGTCGAGGGCGGAGGACGGCTCGTCCATGATGAGCAGGTCGGCGTCGCGGAGGAAGCCGCGGGCGGCGGTGATGCGTTGCCACTGGCCGCCGGAGAGGTCCTGCCCGTTGGCGAAGGTGCGGTCGAGCAGGGTTTCGTATCCGTGCGGCAGTTCGGTGATCATGTCGTGGGCGACGGCGCGGGCGGCGGCGCCCTCGATGCGGTCCTGTCCGGGCGTCGTGCTGATGTCGCCGATGGCGATGTTCGTGGCGGCGGTGAAGGGCCACTTGTGGTACTCCTGGGTGACCACGGCGATGCGGGCCCGCAGCGTGTCGGTGTCCCAGTCGCCGGTGGGGCGGCCGTTGTAGCGGATGGTCCCGGCGGTGGGGGTGCGCAGGGTGGCGATCATGGCGGCGAGGGTCGACTTGCCGGAGCCGTTCTCCCCGACGAACGCCACCGTCTGGCCGGTCTCGATGGTCATGCTCACCTCGTCGACGGCTGCCGTGTCGCGGTCGGGGTAGCGCAGGCTGACCGCGTCGACGCTCACCTCGCGCAACCGGTCGGCGGGCGCGGTGTGTGGGTTGATGGTGGTAGCGGGTGGCAGGTAGTCGGCGGCGCGGGCCATGAAGCCGGTGTAGTCACGGAAGTGCTGCCCTTCGGTGTAGGCGCGATCGATCTGGAAGGTGACCACGGCCAGGGAGCGTTGCGCGGACTGCACGGCGATGACGCAGGTCGCGGCGGCGGCGAGGGGGATCTGCCCGTCGATGAGCAGCACGCCGAGCAGGACGTAGACGGCGGCGGTGGCGATCCCGCCGATCATCGCGCCGACGGTGGTGGTCGTGGTGACCCTGCGGGCCAGCGCGAGTTGGATGCCGGTCTCGACGTTCATGACTCGGTCGTACTGGTCGAGCAGGAACCGGCGTAGGCCGTAGGAGCGTAGTTCGGGGGCGGAGTCGCGTTCGGCCATGAGCTGGTGCAGCAGCCACAACCGGCGGCGTCGTACGGATCCGGCGGCGTAGGTCTGGTAGCGCAGGTGCCCGGCGCGCAGCGACGCCCACCCGTTCGGGACGGTGGCGACCAGCAGGGCGAGCAGCAGCAGCGGGTGGATCACCGCGACGGCGACCGCGACGGCGAGGACGCCGGCCAAGCCGGCGAGTAGGTTCATGGATGCCTGCACGAGACCGGTGGTGGAGTCCGCGCCACGGGAGGCGCGTTCCATGTCGTCGGCGAACGCGTCGGCGTCGAACGCCTCCAACCGCACCGCCGTGGTCACCTCGAACAGGCCCCGTTCGACCTCGCGGTCGACCTTCGGGGTCAGGCCGTTCTGTGCGTATCCCATCGCGGTGGCCATGCCGGCGCGCAGCGCGGTCACCGCCGCGAGGGCGACCAGGGCGGGCAACGCGGCGATCACCTTGTCAGCGGTGGGTCCGCCGGCGAACAGTTCCACCAGCACCCGCTGTGTCGCGAGGAGCCCGAACGCCGACATCACCCCCGCGCCGACCGTCGTCGCTGCCACCACCGACGTTCGGACCCGGTCGGCACGCCAGCTCACCACGAGAGCGGCCCCGATCAGACGGGGCAGTTCGGAGAAGACGGCGAACAGTCCGGCCTGCGCCCGAGCGCGTACGCCGGTCTCCCACCACATCTCCCGCAACTCCGGCAACACCGAGTCCCGCGGCGCCGGGTCCGGCGGGGATGGTGTGGGCTGGTCGGTCTGGGACACGGGTACCTCCCGGGAATGGTGAGCGGAACTCGTGCGGTTCCGCGTGTGGACCGGAGGGCGGCAGGTGAAATGCCACTGGCGCGATGGAGGGTTGCGGTGGGGCGGCGATGGAGTCAGCGGCGATTCGCGATCAGATCCTCCGAGCCCGTGTTCGAAGTTGCGGGTGGACCCGTTGGCGTGTGCGTGGACGTTTCGGTGACCTGCCAGGCCCGCAGCGGCGGTAGCCGCAGTGCGGCCTCCGGCGGGGTCGGGCCCGGGCCCCGCTCCAACTCGTCGGTCGGCATCGTGGTTCGTCCCGCCTGGCCACCGTCCTGGGCGCCGCTGCCTTCGTAGGCGAATGACTCTCTCGGCGCGACCGATACGTGGTGGCACCTGTCGACCACGAGCAGCCGGCCCCGCGACAGATCCAGCCCGAGTTCCTCGCAGCCACGCCGGGCCGACGCCTGGCAGGGATACCCGTCGGCCTCGACGCAGCCGCCGGGAATCTCCCCCGACGTCTGGCAGGTCAGGTCGGCTCGACTGCAGAATCCGTCGTTCGGATAGACGACCAGCGACCAACCGCTTACGAGACAGACCAACGATGAAGCCGAGACGTCCGGAGGGCATGGATTCGACCGTAAGACGCCCACCACACGACACGCCCGCAACAGCGCGCCACGACATAGTCGGCAGACTCCGACACCAACTCCGACAGAATTTCGACAGCGCGAGCCGGTCATGGGCTACCGCCAACCTCCACAATCAGCAGGGCGCCGGCCGGGATGTGCCGGGCATGCTGGCGGATCCGCCGTTGTGGGTCCGGGTGAGCACCGGCAGGAGTTGGCTGCCGGTGAAGCTGGGGATGACGGTGTGCGGCGGCTGCGGCTGTGGCGGTGTGGGCACGGTGACTAGGGCGATCGGTTTGTTTGGTCGCAGCGGTTGCGGCCGGTGGAGCAGATCGGCGTCAGCGATGAGCAGCAACGCCTCCCTGTTACCGGGGTAGGTCAACGGTGTCCACCTCCATCCGCTGGCCGTCTTGGTTGTCGTGGGAAGGTTCGCGGCGTTGCGGCGAGCTCCTCCCGTCTCGTCGCGTAGCGTCGAGGTGGGACGTGAGTGGTGTTGGCCTGCACTCTGGGACGGGTGATTGTGACCGCGAAGCCGACTATCGCCGCGCTGGCGGTCGTTCCCATCGACTCGGGCGAGGTGGTGTTTGTGCGCCAGCAGCGGGGTCCCTACGCGGGTTGGCTGCTGCTGCCGGGCGGCAAGGTGGAGTTCGGGGAGTCGGCGCAGGAGGCGGCCTGCCGGGAGACGGTGGAGGAGGCTGGCTTCGAGGTCGGCGAGCTGACGCCGACCGGGGTGTACGAGATCCGCGCCGAGGACGGTTCCTACCACTTCGTGATGTTCGCGTTCCGTGCCGGCACCGCGATACGGGTCGCGGCCGGCGGGCATCACGTGGACGGGGTCCTGCAGGCACCGGTTGATGAGGTGCAGCCGCATCCGACGGTGATGCGGATCCTCAACGACGCCGGTGTCGCCCGGTACCCGACGCGGGAGATCGAGGAAGGCCTGCGGCGGGACGGGATCCTGATGCGGGGACATCCGATCGCAGCGCAGCCCGTCGTAGTCTGAGAGAGATCAGTGGTACAGGTGTCCCAACAGGGCGCCTTGGCCGGACTGGAGGATGTGGGCGGCCTCGATTGGGATCCAGAAGCACTCGAAGTGCGTGGGCTTCTGCTTCCCGTCGTGGTCCTCCTTGCTCATCCACCGCTCTGGCGCCGACTCGCTCAGCTCCAGGTGGAAGACGTGGCGATGCTGGCGTTCGAACCGGTATGGGCTGATGTCGTACTCGGTCTCGCCGAGCTTCCGCACGAGTTTGAAGTCTTTCAAGCCGGTCTCCTCCTGAGCCTCGCGAAGCGCAGCCGCTTCCGGCGTCTCGCCTGCGCGGATGCTGCCGGCCGGGACCTGGATGCCGACTTCCTCGTAGCTGTAATCGGTGTGCCGGAAGACCAGCAACTTTCCGTCACGAACGATGTAGCACAGGACCTTCTCTTTAGTGACCTTCTCGGGCACCAACAGTACCTCTTATCCGTCGTGGGAACCGGACGCGCTCAGCAGCGCCGGCACTGCGACATATGGCCGCGCCCGGCCCCTGGCGTCCGGACATCCGATCGTTCAGGCAAACCGGCTTGAGTCTAGGACTCGCTACCGGCGTTGCAGAATCGGAGTGGTCGATAACGCGTTGCGGACAACCGGAGTTGCGGGCGTTTGTAGGCGTGCAGGTAGACCTCATGGTTGATCTCTGGGATGTGGGAGGGGCGGCCTGCCGCGGTTATCTGCAGAAATTTGTCAGGCGATGCGTCAAAACCAGCAGGAGTTTGCTTTGCGATTAAGCCTAAACATCTCGCTCTCTCATCTCGACTTACCTCTTCTTGATCGACTGACAGCAGCCGTGAATGCGGGGTTCGATGCATTGAGATCTGGTGGCCGTTCGAGCAGCCGAACCCCTCCTCGTGAAGGCCTGGCGGCTCTGGTGTCGGCGATCAGCTCGGCTGGCCTGAGGTTGGCGCTGTTGAACCTCGACAGAGGCAAGCTGGGTGCTGGTGAGCGAGAATCTTGTCGAACCCTCAGGAAGCTGGCTGCTCTCGCGCCAACCTGCAATCTGCTCTATGGCTGGCCGAGAAGACCGGACGCTGGGTTCAAGATTCGCTGTATGGGGAACGAATCCCGGGTTGGATGCGAGGTTGGCGGATGATGCACTGCGGCCACCCCGAGCCGGCGCTGCACATGGCGCTCACGGCGGCGAGAGGAAGTGAGACCCAGACGACGTCGGCCGTGGGATCCGCGCTGCACGCTGTGGTGGCCCGCGCGTTGAGGTGCAAGCCGACCTTGAGCCAGTGGTAGCTGAGAACGCACGCACTCGCCGAACTCACGAATCTCCGGCTCACACCGAACTGGCTGCCGTTTGATCCCCTTGGTTGGGCGCCGTAGCTGTCATCACGAAACGGTAGTGGGCGAGCTCCGCCTCCAGCGCACCTCCCGCCATCGGGGAGGTCGCCACATAGTGACCGACGTCGGGGAGAAGCAGCAGTTCGTGGGGCGTACCATGAGCTGTCAGTTCATCGGCGAGTTTTCGCACATCCTCGACCACCGCCACGTTATCGGTGGTGCCATGAATTAGTAGCACCGGCCGCTGGATGATTGCGGATCGGACTCGTCCGGCACCGCCTTGTAGCCGTCTGGCGTGCGCGCGCTGGAACCGAGGCACGGTTTCCGCCCACCGGTCTGGGTCCACGATCGTTGAAACGGCCGTGGCGGCGGCGAACGGACCGTTCTGCGCCACCGCGTGCAGGGCCGTGTATCCGCCGGCACTGGCGCCACGGATGAAGACTTGCCCCGGCACGGCTCGTCCTGTTGCCAGCAGATGGTCCGCCACTGCAGTGCAGTCAGCGACGTCGTCGAGGCCCCAACGGCCGTAGAGCGACTCCCGGAAGGCCCGACCGTACCCGGTGCTGCCAAGGTAGTCGACGTCCACGACGGCGAACCCCCGACTGGTGAAGAACTGTGCCTGCCAGTCCAGGCGCAGCAGGCAGGAGGCGGTAGGTCCAGGATGCGCTCGAACGATCACGGGTGCCCGCCAGTCTGCCGCCGAGGCCGTCGGCGGATACACCAGGGCAAGTACCTCTCGATCGCCCGCGACATGAACCCGTAGCTCCGTCGGAGTCGATACCTGCGTCCCCTCGAGTTCGGCATGCTCCGAACGGGCGAGTACCTCCACCTGTGGATCGGCGGCCGTGCCCAAGTGCACGAGCGCAACCTGTGGAGCTGCGGTTGGCGACGACCCGATCAATGCCACCGTCGCCCCCTGCACAGCCAGGAAGGGCTTGATCGACGTATACGGTACGTGCACCGGGCGAGTGGTGCTGTCGGGGTCGATGACGACAAGGCGGTGTCTCGGCCCCTCCTGCACTGCCAGGACGATCCGGCCGTCGTCAAGGAAGTCGTACGACGTGTAACCCAGCTCCCACGGCTCTGCGGCGCACTCACCCGTGATAGGTGCTACCGGCTGAACCTGGTGACCGTCCCATCGGTAAAGGTTCCGCCAGCCGCTACGGTCGGACACGAAGTACAACGCGCCGTCAGGCCCCCACCTTGGCTCCACCGCCGACTCGTCGGAGCCTCCGGCCAGCTTCGTCGGGTCCTCCGGATTGCCAAGCGGCGAGTAGGAAGCTACCCATACCTCGCACGCATCCCAGGGCATGTCACGGTCGCTCCAAGCGGTCCAGGCCAACGACTCTGGACCTGGCCGAGGCGCGCCGAGAAATCCTCGGGATGCGGTGAGAGTTCGCATCTGCGGAGCACCCGTGAGTGACACCGCGATGAGGTCGTCACCATGCTCCGACTCCCGAACAGCCAGTAGCTCGCCATTGCCGATCGTCAGGTCGCCGAAGGATCCCGGACTGACCAACTCGAGTTCATCGTTGTGATGACGGCCCCGGTAGAGGCCGTCGCTGCCGATGCACCACAATGTTCCGTCCGCGACGGCGAACGACCCGCCACCGTAGGCGTGAACGCCGCTGGTGATGTCGAAGTTGTCCGGGCTGACGTCATGCATGCCCTCGCCGGGCCGCCAGCGCGTCACTGTCGCAACCCCGCCAGCCTCGGGGCGAGTCTCCAACCAGTGCAGGGCTCCATCGCCGGCACGCAGTTGGTCGTAGCTCACAGAGGCGCGGACCGCGTCCTCCATCGTGACGGCAGCGCTCCTGTCCGCCAGCCTCACGGGTCCTCCTCGAACAACTTCCGTGTGCGCCCGACCCGGACGGCTACGGTCCTCGTCAATTGGCCTCCCAGGCACCGGCAACGGTGCAGCGAAGTTGCCGTGCCGCCGGGCCGGCGCGAGTGCTGCTAGACAAGGCCGACTGTACGCCCAAATATCCCCGTCCCTGGCGCTGGAGATTCCACTCAAACCGTGTCGGCTAATTCCCTCTTGGCGGCGAAACGCTGATGCGGAAAACGGTGATTGTCCGCTTTTCCCGTCTCGACCAAGTCATCTGACTCGATCAACCATTCGGATCGTAAGGCCATTCGCAGGTTGCCCAAGGACGAATGTTGCGCCGCCACGCGGAGATTCGGCCCAAGTCGCTGGGAGCACGGGTCGACGGTCATCGCGGCTCTCCCGTGGCGGGCCAGGTGATGGTGATCGTGGTGTGGCGGCGGGCGATGAGCAGCTGGGGTCGGTCGGGCGTGGGTGGGTGTGTGCCGGTGGGGTGTGCGGTGATCTTCGGGCCGGGACCGTGCCGGTGGTCGTGGTCCCAGACCGTGATGAGGTCGAGCATGTCGGTGGTGAGGGTGTCGGCATGGGGTCCGAAGCCGTGGGTGCCGAACTGCCAGGTGGTGTCGTCGAGTTTCCGCATGGCGAGGTAGGCGAGGCTGTCGGTGGTGAGCAGGGTCGGGCAGACGAATCGGTCTTGGGGGTCGACGAGGCCGGCGGTGCGCTCGCGGTCTACGGCGAGAACGCCGAAGGGGCGGGGCTGGCTGGCCAGCCACAGGTGCAGCGACTCGAAGGAAGAGCCGTCCTGCATGGTGATGGTGACCGGCGACCAGGCGTCCAGCCGTGGGGTGTGCAGCGCCGAAGTGAGTGCGTCCAGGTTCGCCTCGGTGGTGGTGTCGTCCAGGATCAGGACGACATCGTCGCCGCGCAGGGGCAGACGGCGGGTGGGGCTGCGTCCGTTGCCCTGCATCGGCACGAACCCGCATTGCAGTGCCGCTGTGGCGAGAAGATGGTCGTCGTGGCGTCGTAGGGTGAGGCACCGGGTCATGCCGCGTATCCGCAGTGGCGCGATGAGAACACCGTGCGGGGCGAGTTGGTCGAGCCATGCCGGTGGGAGGTCCGCAGTCTCCACGGTGACGATGATGGCGTCGTACGGGGCGCTGGGCTGGTGTCCGTACTCACCGTCGCCCTGTACCACCGTCACCTGCCGGTAGCCGGCGCGGTCCAAACTGGTGCGGGCGCGGTCGCTGACGGCGGTGTCGATGTCGACGGTGACGACCGTGCCGTCGGGGCCGGCGACGTGGGCGATCAGCGCGGCGTTGTAGCCGCCGGAGCCGACCTCAAGGACCCGGGCGCTGGGGCGGAGTCTGGCTTGTTCCAGCATGTAGGCCTGCAGCCAGGGGGCTGACACGGAACTGGTTGCTTTCCCGGCCGGGTCGCGTTGGGTGACTACGACGTCGTCGGCGTATGCGTCTGCCAGGGTGACGGTGTCCGGCACGAACAGGTGTCGCGGTACTGCGCGGAACGCGGCGTCCACCGCGGGTGTCCGGATCCACTCTTTCTCTGACAGGTTTGCCGCCAGGGCGGCGCGCAGTTGCTCCGGTGCCGTGCTCGCGATAGCGGTATCCATGAACGCCCCTTCTCGTGAATGGGTCGGTGCGGAGAACGGTGCGGGTAACCAGCTAACGTCGTTCGAACGTGGTCGGGCTCGGGTCATCGTCGGAAGCGGGACCGGTGGATTACGGTTCCGGCCAGTCCGAGTGCGGATGCAAGCGGCTCGCGTACCGTGTCTGGCAGGTGGCCCCGGCCCAAGCCGCTCGCCGTGATCAATTGACTCAGTCGCCCTTGTTGTCGATGGCTGACGGCGGGGTGGTGGAGAAGGTCGCGTGCGGCGTGGGCGTCCTCGTCGCTGATGACGTCTGACGCCAGCCGGTCGGTCAGGTCGTCAACGACCTTGGTCGGCAGGCCAATGGCGAGATCCAGGGCCGTGAGGATGAGGCGAACGCGGAACACCGAGAGTCCAGGGGACTGCGGTACAGCCAACGCTCGGTCGATGAGTTCATCGTGGTCGGCTCGGGGGGCGTCTACCGTCAGCGTCTGCCAGCTCTTGAGGACGCCGTGCACCGCTTGCTCCCATGGCTGCTCGATCTTGGTTTCGTCGAGGAGGGCACCAGCCAGGTGTCCCTCGCCGTGCAGGAGGTGAGCCACGATCACGGCCTGTCGCCCATCGAGGAGAGTGGGGCCGATTCCGTCGTAGTGGTACACGTGGGTCAGGGCATCGTCCCAGCGTCCGACACAGGTGAGGGCGCGGGTTCCATCGGAGAGCAGGACGCTACGCAGCCACCTGATGATGTGTTCGAGCTCGTCGGGATCGGCCGGGAACTGCCCAGGATGTATCTCCAGGTCGTCAACGGAGGCACGGGTGCCGTTGACGATCGCCGCGTACAGGTCGGTGAGCAGGCGGTGTGCGCGGTCGCCGTCACCGTCGCGGATGTGCAGGCGAGCGAGATTGACGACTGGTTCGAGGGCGAACCGGGCGGTGTACCCGTCGAGGGGGGCCTGGCTGAGATAGAGGTCCGCGTGGCGGTGGCACCAGGCGCGGGCGAGTTCTGTGTCTCCGCAGTCGGAGGCGACGAGGGCAGCCCCGTTGAACACCATGGACGCCTTCTCCGGGTCGCGTTCGCGGTAGGTGGTCTCGGCGAGCCCGACGAGCCGGTCGACCCGGGAGTCCAGTGGTTTGGCAGCCGGTCGTTTCCGTGCGACGAGAGGGAAGCGCGCCGCGATGGCGGAGGCAAGAGGCGGGGGCATGGTGTCCTCATCTGCTGCGGAAGGCCGCCTGTCGGCAACGAGGCGCCCCAGCCGGTGGCCCTTCGTGGGGTCAGCTGGGCTCGTCGCGGGGCCCGCCGGGACGAGACAGGGCGCCGCCCCGGCAGGGCACGCGTTCAGAAGGAGATCGTGAGGACCGTGTCGGATCGGCTGATGCCACCACGTTCGGCAGGTCGGGTTCCTGCGCGCTGGGCGGTGACGGTGGGCTGGTTGGGGCGGCCTGCCTCGTCCCACTGGTCGAGCAGGTTGGTGAGGTCGGTGGCGAGCGTGGTGGCGTCTGGTCCGTGGGCGATCGCGCCGAGTTCGTGGTGGCCGTTGCCGACGTCTTGGAAGGCGAGGTAGGCGATGGTTGCGCCGTGGTAGATGGCGGCACCGGCCCACCGGTAGGCGGGGGTGACCAGTCCGCTGGTGCGGGCGGTGTCGCCGACGCCGAGGCGACCGAACGGCCTGTCGGTGTGCACGAGCAGCCACAGGTCGAGGTGACCGATGGGGTCTGCGTCGCTGACCTGGATGCCGGTCCAGCGTTCGAGCCGGGGGTGGCTGAGGGCGCTGCTGAGGGCGGCGCGGTCAGGCTGGTCGGTGGCGTCGAGTTTGAGGACCACGTCGGCGTCGAGGCGTACGTGGTGGTCGGTGTGCGCGGCGGTGCCGCGCATGGGGACGAACCCGCAGACCAGCGGTGTCGTAGTGCCGACCAACTGGTGGGGGGCGGTGCGGTCGAAGGCGAAGCATCGGGTCAGGCCGCTCTCGTGCACGCGCAGGGGCACGACGATGCGGCCGTCATCGGCGAGTTGATCCCACCAGCCGGCGGAGATGTCCCAGGCTCCGGCGGTGACGACGATCCGGTCGTAGGGCGCGTGAGCGGGGTGACCGAGGGCTCCGTCGCCGCGGATCACTTCGACGGTGTCGTAGCCGGCGCGGCCGAGGCTGGCGCGGGCGCCGTCGGCGAGGTCCTGGTCGAGTTCGATGGTGACGACCTTGCCGCCGGGGCTGGTCAACTCGGCGAGGAGGGCGGCGTTGATGCCGGTGGCCGCGCCGATCTCCAGGACGCGGTGGCCGGGTCGTGGGGCGAGTTGTTCGAGCATGTCGGCCACCAGGCTGGGACTCGACGCTGATGACAACGCCGCACCGTTGGGGTCCCGTTTGGTGACGATCTGGCGGCGGGTGTAGACGGTTTCCAGGTCGACACCGGGCAGGAACCGCTCCCGGGGGACCGTACGGAATGCCCGCTCGACGGTAGCGGAACGGATGTGACCGCGCTGTTCGAGAGTGCCGACGAGTTGGTCGCGGAGCACGGCGGCACTCGACGTTCCAGATTCGGTTGGGGACGTGTTCACTGCGTTCACCCTACTGTCGGTCGTTCCGGCAGGCTGGTAGCCGGTTTGGGTGTCGAACGGGTGGTGGAAGGTGACGTGCACGGCTGCCGTCGCGAGCAGCCAGGTGTCGGCGGCGGAGATGCCGAGCCGGTTGAACAGAAACAGGATGTGGTGGGTCATTACCTCGCGCAGGCCGCGGGTCAGCACGCCATGCCGGTCGAGGAAACCGAGGTCCGCGCCCGCCTGCTTGTGTGCTTGCGGGCAGCCCGGGGTGATGACCAGAGGGCTTCGGGGCGTGTCGTCGGCAGCGGTGAGCAGGCGCTGCAAAGCCCCGATCAGCCGGGGCCCGGCGCTGGGCGTTTGGCTGGCGCCGGCGCGTGGCGAGGAGCCGCCAGACGTCGCCCTGCTCGGAGAACTCCAGTCCGGCGGCGCGCATGAGGCGAGTGGTGAGCAGGACGCCGATTTCACGTCGGTGAGTGCCGCCAGCGGTGGCGAGATAGCCGAGAATGTGGCGGCTGTCGACGTGGAAAAGGGTGTGGGCGACCGTCATCGCCTGGTCCCCGCCGAAGGCGTACGCCTCAGGCCGGTAGACGGGCTCGGTGACACCGCGGATGCGGTCGTCGCTGGTAATGGAGGCGAGGAGGGCGTAGACCTGGGCGAGCGGTCGCCGGACAGTAGCCGCAGCCGCCACGTCTCGCTCTTGCGGACGAACCAGAAAGCGGTCATCGCGCCGTCGTCTTCGGTAGCGATGAGCGCGGGGGCGAGCGGCGCTGCGGCGAACTCATCAGCAGTGTGCCAGTTCGAGAAGGTCAGGTTGATCTGGTGCCACCGGTCGACGGGCACCACGTCCGATGATGGCTCGGTGCTGGTCTGGGAGCCGAGATCCACGACGCGCTCCTCCTGTGGTTGATAGAAGGCTGGTGGCCCAGCGGATGCTGGCTGGGCCACCAGCGGCCACTCCCTCGGCCACCGCCGTGGTGGTGTCGGGCGCGGTGGCCAGGTCGGCGCGGCGCAGCCGCCCGGACGTGCGCGCCCGGAAGGCCGCGAGCGCGGCCTGGCCACTGCGCTGCGCTGACCCGGCCGGACCGCCGAGTGTTTCGACTCTCCACGCTGTGGTGGGAGCCCGGACGGCGGCGAGAGTGGGATAACGGGGGGCCAAGGGTTCTTTATCCGCACCGCTGATATGTATACGAGCCCGTACCCGCTAACGTGATGGTATCGGGGATCATCGCTGGGGAGGGTTGGTGCGGCCGAGTCGACGTCCTCCCGTTGTCTTTCAGCTATCACTCCTGATCATCGCCGTCTTGCTGGAGATAGCGGTCAATTTCTTTGCCAACACCGATGCCTCGCCACTGACAGTTAGAATCCGCCAGGTCGCCGGTCCTGCGCTGATTGTCCTGCTGGTGGTGCTGATCGTTGGGAACGGCCTGCTGCTGTGGTGGGAAGCGCCTCGCAGTCCACGTCCCACATGGCGGGCGGAGCGTAGCCCTTATCCTGGGCTCTCCGCCTTCACGGAGCAGGACGCGTCTGTGTTCTTCGGCCGGGACGAGCAGGTCAATACGCTGCTTCGACGGCTGCACGAGCTGGGACTGGACGGGTCCGACAGGTTCGTCTGTGTCACCGGCGCCTCCGGCAGCGGCAAGTCATCGCTGGTGCACGCAGGCGTCGTTCCCCGGCTGCGAGGGAGCCGGTGGCACGTGCTGCCGACGGTCACGCCGGCCGGCGAACCGCTCGGAGGGCTTGCTGACCTGGCGGTCGCGTTGGGTGCCGCCAACCGGGCTGTTGCTTTGAGGGAGGTGCGGGCACGTCCGGACAGTCTCGCCCGCAACCTGGCGACCTGGCGAGCCCGAACAGGTCATCGGCTTGGACGTGTCCTTCTGATTCTCGATCAGCTCGAAGAGTTGGCCACGCTGTCCAGCGCCGCGGAACGGGCCATGTTCCTGGAACAGGTCGCGACCGCGCTAGAGGCCGACCGGAGGCTCTGGGTCATCGCGACGCTCCGTGTCGAGTTTCTCGCCGACCTGCTCGTAGGTCCGCGTCCGGAACTGTTCGCCAAACCGACTGCTCTGGGTACCATGCGATCGCGAGATCTCATCGCAGTCGTAGAGAAGCCCGCTCAGCTCGCCGGGATGCAATTCGAGGACGGCCTCGTCGAACAGATTGTCGCCGACACTGCCACGCCGGACGCGTTGCCGCTACTGGCGTACCTTCTTCAGGAGATGTACCTGGCTGCTGGACCGGGTCACGTCGCCACACGCCAGGCGTACCAAACCCTCGGTGGGGTAGCGGGGGCACTGGGCCGCCAGGCCGACATGGTCATGGCCGAGGTACGCCGAGACAGCAGCGCCGACGACGTCCTGGCCACCCTGTTGCGTCTCGTGGCGATGGAAGGAGTCGAGCCGACCCGGCGTCGAGTGCCAATGCGGGAGCTGTCCGATGACCAACGCCGGGTGATCAACGTCTTCACCGATACCCGCCTGCTGACCACCGACGTGCTCGACGGTGAACCCTATGTGCAGGTTGCGCACGAGGCCCTCTTCCGCCGCTGGGCGCCGCTGCGGCAACAGGTGGAGGCGCGAGCGGAGCAGTTGCGGCGGCGTACCGAGCTGGAGCGATGGGCGGCGGACTGGACGCATGCCGGGTGCAGCGCCGACTATCTCCTGACCGGGGAACGGCTTGCACTGGCCGGGCAGTGGCTGGAAGCGATGGAGTCCGCCGGCCAAGACAGCCCGACCGCCCGTGCCCTGGTGAACGCATCCCGGAGCCGGGACACCGCGTTCCTACACCGGGTGTCGGAAACGATCGGTCAGTTCGCGCTCGGCAACGTGGACCGCTATCCAGAGTTGGCGGTGCTGCTGACGTCGGCCGCGCTGCGAGAGTGTCCGCCAACCCCGGTTGCTCGCCGGGCACTGATGGCAGCGTTGGCGTTCAGTCACACCGAGGCAGTACTCATCGGGCATACCGACGCCGTCCGTGGCGTGGCCTGGTCACCAGACGGCACGTACCTGGCAACCGGATCCCGGGACGGCACCGCGCGGGTCTGGCACGCCGACACCGGCACAGTCGTCCGAGTGCTGCGGGGGCACACCGGCATGGTGGAGGCCGTCGACTGGTCGCCGGATTCTGCTCGGCTCGCCACCGCCTCCCGGGACGGTACGGTCCGGGTATGGGAGGCCACAACGGCAGACCTGGTCGCGGCGCTGCCCTGCGGGGACGTGGCACGCGGTGTCGCCTGGTCACCCGACGGCTCGCGTCTGGCCGGGGCGAGCCGGGACCGGACGGTCCGAGTGTGGGACACCGCGGCGTGGCAGCTCAACGCTCACCTTGTCGGCCACGAGGGAGACGTGTGGGGCCTGCGCTTCGCCCCCGACTCCCGACGGCTGGCCTCCGCCTCCCACGACCGCTCCGTCATCGTCTGGGACCTCGCCGACGGCCAGCCAGAACGGAGGTTGACCGGGCACGGTGACTTCGTCGAGGCCGTAGCCTGGTCCCCGGACGGCAACCGGCTCGTTACCGGCTCCGGTGACCAGACTGTACGGATCTGGGATGTAACGACCGGCGAGACCCGGCACGTGATTGGTGGCCAGGGATCACCGGTGTGGTCGGTCACCTGGTCCCCGGACGGTCGGACGGTGGTGTTCGGCAGCGGTGACGGCAGCATCCGTGTCTGGGACGTCCAACGGTTGCGCGAGGTGGCCGAACTCCGCGGGCACGCCCAAGGCGCCTGGTCCGTCGCACTGTCGCCAGACGGCCAGCGAGTGATCAGTGGCTCCGGTGACGGCACCGCCCGGACGTGGGCGGTCCAGCCGCGCGGAGCCGAACATCGGTTGCTGGCCGGACACGAGGGACCGATCACCGCCGTGGCGTTGGACCGGACGGCGAGAATCGTGACCGCTGGAGTCGACGGCACCGTCCGGCTGTGGCACCAAGACGGCACAGATGTCGTGGCACCCGGGCCGGAGCCGGTCGTGGCGCTCGCCTGCTCACCGACGGCCGACGTGCTCGCCGTCGCCCTGCGGGACGGCTCGATTCATCTGATCCGTGACGACGGGGACATGCGCCTCGACGGAGAGGCCGAGTCGCTGGCCTGGTCCCCGGACGGATCGCGGTTGGCGGCCGGATGCAAGGACAACACAATACGGGTGTGGGACCTGCGCGCGCGCAGTACCGCCGGCGTCCTGCGCGGACACGCAGACTGGGTAGGCGCGCTCGCCTGGTCGCCGAGCGGTCGCTACCTGGCCTCCGGCTCCGACGACCGCACCGTCCGCATTTGGGACATCGAACACCCCGGCGACAGCACGGTTCACTCCGGGCACCAGAACTACGTGGACGGACTCAGCTGGGCACCTGATGAACGTCGGCTCGCCACCTGCTCCGCAGACTGGACCGTCCGCGTCTGGGACCTCACCGGCACCGACCAGCCGCGGATACTGACCGGCCACGAGAAGCGGGTCCGCGCGGTGGCGTGGGCACCGGACGGCCGGCGGCTTGCCTCCTGCTCCGACGACCGGACCGTCCGGGTCTGGGGCATGGACGACGACCAAGGCGAGGTGATCGGCGTACACCGCGACGGCGTGACCAGCCTGGCATGGCTTCCAGACGGGCGACAGATCGTAACCGGCTCAACGGACGGCACCGCTCGCGTCTGGACGGACTCCGTTGACCTCGACAAGCTGACCGCTGTAGCCCGGACCCGGGTGTTCCGTGCGCTCACCGACGACGAACGGCAAGCCCATCTGCTCCCGGTCGAGGCGGACTCATAGCGTCTGCTCGACCTCGCGAATCTCCTCACCCACCAGGTAGTCATCCGGGTTCAGACCGAGCGTCTTACGGCGTTCCGAGGCCCAGTACGCGGCGTTGGCCTCCCCGAACGATCCTGGCCCGTCATAGGAAATGACCCAAATGTGCTGGTGACGCGTGCGGTCCTTCCAGGAGCCGTGAATCCCGAAGCCGAGATCACGGCGCAGGGGTACGACCAAACGCTGCCACCTGTCCACCCACTCGTCCAACAGTCCCTCCCGAACCGTGTAGGTCCGGATCTGCACCGTTCTTGCCACGCTCACCACCTCTCCCCAGCTGCGTCGAGGCGTTCCGCTGTCGACCCTAACCGGGAGTGATCCGGGTGGCCAGGGATCGACCACGCCCGTCGGCCAGGGTGTGGATCTTCGTGGTGAGACTGCCCCGGGAGCGGCTGATAGCCTGCGCTGCCCGCGACTTGTCGTGGGCAGCCCCCTGTACGGGTACCGGTGGCGTGTTGGTGGGCGTCACGATGGTGGCGTCGCCCCGGGCGTTCCCGTCGATGCCCTCGTCGAGTTCGGCCAAGGCGATGACGTGGGCCTTCAACCGGTCCCACGTACCGTCGGCGGCCCACCTGCTGAAGCGTTCGTGGGCGCGGTCTTCCATGACCCGTACCGCTCGGGCAGGTCCCGCCACGGCGAACCGGTGCGTTTCACCCCGCAAGGATCACGGCATGTCCTCCCAGCCACGCTCGGAGTACGGCTCACCCTTGCTGTAGTGGGCGAGGGCCTGGGCGGCGTAGGGGATGAGCGGGTCGGGCAGGTCCGTGAGGGGGAACCACCGCCAGCCGGTGCACTTGTCCGGTTCGGTGTTGACCGGCTCGCCGGTCCAGCGTGTGACCTCGAAGAAGACCGCCATCCGAGCCGACTCGGTGTAGTGGTGCACGAGGTGGGCGAACCGGGCCTCGGCCGCGTCGATGGCGATGCCGATCTCTTCACCGGTCTCGCGAACCAGGGTGTGAAGAGCGGACTCGCGGTCCTCGCCGTGTCCGGACGGAACGTGCCATTGTCCGTCGGCCCAGCCGGTGTTGATGCGCTGGCCGAGCAGGATGTCGTCGCCTCGGCGCAGGATCAGGTGAACGTCGACCTGGGCGCGTTGACGTTGTGGTGCCACGTGAGGTTCCTTTCCTCGGTGTGATCGAGTGATGCCGACCGACTGGCCAACGATGAAGTCGAGGCGCCCGGAGGGCATGGATTGGACCGTAGGACGCCCACCGCCCGACACGCCCACAACGGCGGGCCACGACATTGTCAGCGGACTCCGACACCAACTCCGACAAAACCTTGACACCGCGAACTGCCGGCCGTTGATCGCTGCAAGGAGGCTGGATCTCGCGCGAGCCCAACGCCGTGACCTGCTGGAACGCATCGTTGCTAAAGTGCGGGTGAAGTCTGCGACATCCTTGGGTGGCAGCAAGTGCAGGTGTCTCGCCATCACCAGCGGCGGTTATCGTCACCACACATCGTTATGGCACGATGCGCCGGGGGGAATCAGCGATGACCGACAGCGACGAGATTATGGATGCCTGGCGAAGCCTTGGCCATCAGCTCGCAGAGCTGCGCAGGGTCGCCGGGCACACGCAGCACGTCTTCGCGCGGCTAATCCAGTACGGGCGCAGCTCCGTGGCGAACACGGAGACCGGCCGCCAGCAACCCGACCGCGCTTTCTGGGAGCGCTGCGATGCGGTCCTGCAGACCAGTGGTGTCCTCGCGCAGGAATACGACCGCATTGTGGCGTTCGCGCGGCAGCAGCGCCGTGTGTCGGCAATGAAAGCTGCGGCCGGCCTTCGGCCAGCAATGCCCCCTGTCGACACCGCAGAAGCGTCGCTATCTCGTCAGGACCGGGTGCGCCAACAGTTGGAGGTTGATCTGGCGCGCCACGACGTCACCGTCGGGTACCTCGCGAGCTGGGAGCAGACTGCTGTCGGACATGGCCGGGCAGCCCGCTTGCGCCCGCCGAATGACTTGCTGGCCGATCTCCTTGCAGACATCGAAGACCTGCAGATGCTACTTACCAGACGCCACACTGCGATGACCCTACGCTGCACCACACGGCTTATTGCTCAGATGGCTGGCCTTCTCAGCTTGACTCTACTCAAGCTAAATGACCTTCGCTCGTCGCGAAAGTGGGCACGCACGGCGCGCGCCGCCGCAGCCGAGGCCGAGGACCCTGCCACCAGCGCCTGGGTCTGGGCCCAAGATGCGTACTGGCACTTCTATGCCGGCGATCACCCCGGAGCTATCGCTGTGGCGCGGCACGCGCAGCAACTTGCCGGAGAAACGGCGACCGTCGGAGGAGTCCTCGCAGCAGCCCTAGAAGCGCGCGCCCAAGCTGCGCTTCAGAATCATCGAGACACCACAGCCGCGATCCTCGTCGCGGAGGCCGCGCTGAGCCGCCTGGGACCAGAGCAGGTCATCGCCTCAGCCTTCGGTTACGACGAAGCACAACTGCGGTTCCACGCCGGCAACGCCTTCACGTACCTCGGCGATACTACGGCGGCATGGGCAGCCCAAGATCGAGCTCTCGAACTCTACCCACGCGTCGATTACCTCGACCGGTCGATGATCGGGCTTGACCGGGCTGCCTGTCTGCTCCACATGCACGAAGCGCAGGCAGCAGTCCAGCAACTCGCCAACGTGCTAACCCAGGTCGGGCCGGACCAGCGCGCAGGGCTTCTATCCATCCGTGCTCGCGAGATTATCAACATGGCGCCCAAAGGCATACGAAAGACCACCGCGCTCCGAGACATCAACGACCTCTTGCTTCCCAACGCCTACCCAAAGGAAGAGCTGGAAAGGTGAAGCTGCGCCACGCCGTCCAAGGGGATGTGCCTGCCCTCGTCGATCTCCTCGAAGAGCTTGACCAGTTCTACGGTGTTACGGAGTTTCCGCCCCTGAAAGAGCGTGAGCGGCAGGTGGCGGCGTTGCTATTTGGGCCGATGCCTGCAGCTCGCGTGCTGCTTGCCGAAGACAACGGCCACGTCGTCGGGCTCGCCAGTTATTCACGTCTGTGGCCAGCGGCCGGCGTTACCGCCTCCCTGTATCTAAAGGAACTGTATGTCCGTAGGTCCCATCGACGGCAAGGGCTTGGGCGGCAACTCATGCGGGAGATCTGCAGCATCGCCTACGACTCCGGCTGCAGCCGGGTCGAATGGACAACGGACCGAGACAACACTGAAGCCCAGGCCTTTTACCGCCGACTGGGAGTACTGGCTGCCACCACCAAGGTCATGTACCGGCTTGATTGTGCCGGTTTCCGGCCGTAACCGACACCTTCGTGCAGTTGTGGTAGGAGTTGCTCCAATCCCGGAGCTAAACCGACGACGTTCTTCACCGAGCCCTGCCGGTTTTGGCCTTCGAGCTTGAGGCACCGCCACGGTCCGATAGACAGCGGCAGGAGTTGCCAGGCGCGGAAACTGGCGGTGACCGCAGTGCACGCTGGTGAACGTAGATCACGCGGCTCATCTCAACGATCTCCAGAGCGAGTGGCGTGCAGGAACTCGTTGCGTAGTGCCGCCTCGGATCGCACTGTACCGAGCAGTGCGGTAGTGATCGTCTCAGTGCCGGGCGTCTGGGCGCCGCGCAAGGTCATGCACAGGTGCTCGGCGCGAACAAGAACGCCGACGCCGGCCGGTGCGAGCTGTTCGGTGAGGTGGGTGGCGATCTGCCGGGTCAAGCGTTCCTGGACTTGGGGGCGTTTGGCGGTGTGCTCGACGAGTCGGGCCAGTTTCGACAGCCCGACGATCTTGTCGGTGGGCTGGTAGGCGACATCGGCCGTGCCGCGGAACGGCAGCATGTGATGCTCGCAGAGGCTGTGGAAGGGGATCGCCCGGACGGCGACGAGATGGTCGTAGGCAGAGTCGTTCGGAAAAGTGGTGAAGACGAACGGGCGCGGACTGAGTAGCTCAGCGTAGGCGGCGACCATCCGGGCCGGGGTAT
This sequence comes from Micromonospora echinofusca, assembly GCF_017614955.1. Lineage (GTDB taxonomy): Bacteria > Actinomycetota > Actinomycetes > Mycobacteriales > Micromonosporaceae > Micromonospora > Micromonospora echinofusca_A. The sequence goes on along the minus strand of NZ_WVUH01000030.1, from coordinate 13,623 downwards.
CGACGGTAGCCGGAGCGTCAGTGTCCATTCCGAGCGCCTTGAGGAACTGTGTGGCGGCGTCCCGGGCGGATTCGAGGTCCAGAGGGGCGACAGTCATGCCGGGGTCATTGATCATGGGTGTCCTTGTCGACCGGGGGAAGGAGATGCGGACGCCGCGCTACGACGTCGCGGAGGAAGGACAGCTTGGAGTAGTAGCCAAGCTGGGCGGGCAGAGCGTGTTCGGCGAGGATGCCGGCAACCCAGTCGGTAGCGCGCTCGATTTCGGTGAAGACGGCGGGCTCGTCCAGGGGCAGCACGGTGCGACTGCGCAGGTACTCGACCTCGACCTGGACGAGTGTTTCCGTCGGGTCGGCGTGTAGGGCCAGCGGTCGACGAAGATGCCGTAGTGGTGGCCGGTACGCAACGACTCGAACTTGATGTCGTAGCGCATGCGGCGGAAGCCGGGCATGGGTCGGGCGAGCAGTCCGAGGGTGTCGCGTACGTAGCAATCCAGGGGCTCGGTGATGGTGACGTCTACGTCGACGTGTTCATGACGGATCAGGGCATCGGCTTCGTAGTTCTTGCGTTTCACCTGGTAGATGCCGGGTCGGGTGTAGAGGAAAGAGACGTAGCCGCGCTGCGGGCCTGGGCCGTGGACCTCGAAGAGAGCGTTGGCGAAGTCCCACGTTTCGAGGGGGTCTCGGAAACGGGGTGCCATCTCGGGTAGCGCGCCGACCGCTACGCGGTCGTGCAGGTCGACGGCGAGGGGCCACAGCGGGGTGTCGCGCGGGAGCGTGAACTTGGTTTCGATCTCCTTGCCCAGGTGGGCCTGGGTGATGGCCCCATCGAGGCTGTTGAGCTGCGCGGCGTGCGTGCCGTGGCTGGCGACCGCGTCGGGCAGCCAGGCGACAGGGTCGGTCGGGTCACCGGCAGGAGCCGGTGAGGTGCGGATGAAACAGCCGGCGTCGGACCGCAGGTGGACACGGCTGTAGGTGTGCCAGCCGTCGGAGTGGGCGATGGCGCAGAACAGCGGCGCGTACCCGGCCGGGTCATCCGCTCCGATCGTCGTCAACGTGTCCGTGAGGGCGGAGCCGAGGCGCAGACCATCGAGCAGGGCGCCGGCCGGGATCTGCCGGGCATGCTGGCGGGTCCCGTCGTGGGTTCGGGTGAGCACCGGCAGGAGTTGGCTGCCGGTGAAGCTGGAGATGACGGTGTGCGACGGCTGCGGCTGCGGCGGTGTGGGCACGGTGACCAGGGCGATCGGTTTGTTTGGTCGCATGGGTCGTGGCCGGTGGAGCAGATCGGCGTCAGCGATGAGCAGCAACGCCTGCCCGTTACCGGGGTAGGTCAACGGTGTCCACCTCCATCCACTGGTCGTCGTGGTGTGTCGTGGGAGGGTGCGCAGGGCCGCGGCGGTAACGTGCGGCAGGTTCCTGCGGTCTCGTCGCATAGCGTCGAGGTGGGACGTGAGTGTTGTTGGCCTGTGCTCTGGGACGGGTGATCGTGACTGTGAGCCGACCATCGCCGCGCTGGCGGTTGTACCCGTCGACTCGGGCGAGGTGGTGTTCGTGCGCCAGCAGCGGGGTCCCTACGCGGGTTGGCTGCTGCTGCCGGGCGGCAAGGTGGAGTTCGGGGAGTCGGCGCAGGACGCGGCCTGCCGGGAGACGGTGGAGGAGGCTGGCTTCGAGGTCGGCGAGCTGACGCCGACCGGGGTGTACGAGATCCGCGCCGAGGACGGTTCCTACCACTTCGTGATGTTCGCGTTCCGTGCCGGCACCGCGATACGGGTCGCGGCCGGCGGGCATCACGTGGACGGGGTCCTGCAGGCACCGGTTGATGAGGTGCAGCCGCATCCGACGGTGATGCGGATCCTCAACGACGCCGGTGTCGCCCGGTACCCGTTGCGGGACATCGAGGAAGGCCTGCGCCGGGACGGGATCCTGATGCGGGGACATCCGATCGCAGCGCAGGCTGTCGTGGTCTGAGGTGTTCACTGCCCGGCTTCCGCCGGGTCGGGGTCCCACTGCACACCACCGCCGAGGATGCCGTCCTCGGCTACCGTGCAACGCACCCTCCGGTGCGTGCCGTACCGGTCGGTGATCGCCGCGACGAGTCGTTCGGCGAGGTGCTCGCAGCTCTGGGCGCCGAAATCCAGTGGCCCGTCGGGGCAGTTGGACGGGTTCGCGAACGAACTGAGGACGGTGGTGACCCAGCGGGCCACCGCGTTGATCTCCAGCTCTCGGTCGCCATGGTGCACGGAGATCTCGACAGAGGCGACGAACAGGTGCCGGTGGGGCGAAGCGAGGTATCCGTCGGGCGAGCTGGCGTCCGGCCACCGGTGCAAACCCTCGACCTGTGTGGTGACGTGGATGTGGCGGGTCAGCGCCATGCCGCCTCCTGCTCGGTCGGCGTCTCGGTGGGCAGAGGCGGGAGTCCGGCCGCGTCGCGCAGCAGGGCCACGTGCCGGTGGGCGGCGGAGAGCCGCAACGGGTCGAGGACGTGGTCGTGCAGGTTCGGTTTGTCCGGGGCGTACCGCGTGGCCCGGCCGGTGAGGATGTCGGCGGGCAGGTCGTGAGCGGCGTACCAGAACGCGAACGACGAGTCGTTGCCCGTGATGAACATGTCGTAGCCGCGCTCATGGTGCTGGCGTAGTTCCCAGATCAGGGAACGGTCGCCGCCGAGCAGGTGCAGCGGTAGAGGCGGGTCGCCGTCGCCGGTGAGCGCGGCCAGGCAGTCGAGGCGGGCCTCGGCGACCGGGCCGGCGAAGCACCGTGGTACGGACAGCTTGCTCAGCCCTATCATGTCGACGCCGGGCAGGTCGGTGAGTCGGGCGTGGCAGTCGAGCCACTCGCGGCGGGTGGTGCCCTGCGGCACGGCCATGTAGGTGAACTGGCCGGGCTCGGCCAGGTCGGCGGCCTCGGCCAGGAATCGGCGGGTGGCCCCGACCGTGGCGGGGCCGTCGTAGAGCACATCGTGGCAGATGACGACCGTCGGATTGATCAGGTGCGCGGCTCGCAGGACGGCTGCGGCGCTCATTCCCTGGCCGGTGGTCTCTTCCAGTTCGTAGGCGCTGTTGTCGAGCACGACCCGGACGCCGGCCTGGGCGCGTGCGGCGAAGTGGGCGGCCTGAGCGGGTTCGGTGAGTACGAGATGGGTGAGCGCCATGTCGATGCTGCCGGCTGTCGACAGGCCGGCCAGGTGCGGCGTACTGGTGATGACCGCTACGCCGATCAACGTTGGTCCTCCTTGTTCCGGTGAGGGCTGTTGGCGTGGTGGCAGTCCTGGCGTATGAAGCAGGCGCTGCAGGCGGGTGTGCCGGCGGTGCAGGTGGTCCTGCCAACCAGCAGGAACACGAAGTGCGCCAGCGCCACGTCGGCGCCGTGAGCGAGTAGTTGAGAGATCACGGCCTCGCGTACGCGGGGTGTGAGTTTCCCGTCGTGGCGGGCCAGGCCGAGCCGGTCGGCGACGCGGAACAGGTGTATGTCGACCGGCATGGTCGTGGTGGTGCGGGCGGAGAACACCAGCACGCAGGCGGCTGTCTTGTGCGCGACCCCGGGCAGGGCCTCCAGGTAGGCCAGCGCCTCAGCGATGGGACTGCGCATGATGCGCTCGTCGAACCGGTCGCGGCCGTCAACGGTGATCAGAGCGGCGAGCTCGCCCAGCCGGTCCGCCTTGTACGGGGCCGGCGGAGCGGATGGCGGCGCGCAGCACGTCACGGTCGAGCGCTGCGAGGCTCTGCGGCGTCAGACCACCACAAAGCGCGTCGAGGGCTGGATAGACGCGACGCACGATCTCACCGGTGCGGTTCTGCGACAGAACGGTGATGACCAGAGCCTCGAACGGCGGCGTCCACATGACGACCACACCGCCGTAGCGGGCCTGCAACCGTGCCCAGACGGGGTTCGTCCCGAGGTCGAGGTCGGCGACCTGGACCGGGAACATCCGACGCAGCAGTCCGGGCAACTCATCGTGTGGGCGACTCGCGGCGACGCGCAGGCCGCCGCCGCCCTCGCGAACGGTCACGGCGATTGGCTGGCCGTCGAGGTGCAGGACCCGACGGTAGCCGCCTGCCGGATCAGGCTGCCAGGCCAGCGCGGGGATCTGGATGTCCATGGTGGCGTCCAGGTCCGGTGGCCTGGTGAATGGCAGGTCGAACTCGGCCGCGACGCCGGTGGCGCTCATCGCTGGCTCAGTGCGGTGGCGCGGTCGGTGATGGCTTGGCCGGCGATCAGGCCGCTGAGGGCGGCGGCCGAGAGGCTGGCGGTGTACCCGGCGGCGTTGCCGACCACGTACAGGCCGGCGATGTCGCGGCTCTGCCACGTGGCCGGGTCGACGGGGACGCGATAGTTGTAGTACTTGATCTCCGGCGCGTACAGGACCGTGTCCGGGGCGAGCACCGGCGGCAGAGCGGCGCCCAGGGCCGTGATGTAGCTGGCGAACGCCTCGGCCAACGGTGGTGGCAGCACCTCGCGCAGGTCACCGGCGCGGGTCTTCGGGTTCGATGCGGCCACGCCGAGCGGCTGTCCGGTTGCCCCATCAGGAAGGAATCCGGCGAGGACCTGCCGGACCGGGTAGCCGCCGGTGGCTGCCGTGATAGCGCGGGCGGTGTCCCGGACATACGCCTTGGGGTCGGGGGTGAACGCCTCGGTGACGGTGGCCAGGATCGCCAGGTTCGACAAGTCGCTGCGGCGGTGCAGGAACGAGTGTCCGTTGACGCCGCGGATGTTCAGAGGGCGGTGGAATTCGTTGACGATGTATCCGTGGCCGTTGACGCAGAAGCTGCGCACATCGATGCCGCCGGGGCTGGTGTGGTGGGCCTTGAAGTCGTAGAACTGGCCGATCAGCGGGTCGAGGGCGGCAGCCGAGGTCTCTAGCCCGGGTGTTTCACGAGTGGTGATCCACATGGCGGGCGGGAATGACGAAAGTGCCTTCTGAACTGGGATGATGAGGCTTGTCGAAGGTCTCAAGCAGCCCGAACGGAAGGCACTTTCCGCGTGCGGACTACCTGGTCGCGTCCGAAGCTCACGGTCAGCGCTGATGGCACGGGTGTGGTCGCCCGTGCCGGTACCCGGCTGCTCGCTGATCTGGCCGATGTCACCGGCCTGACCCGTGCGGTCAGTGACGCTCTGGCCGGGCTACGGCGTCGGGATGCCGGTCATGACCCGGGACGTGTCGCGGTGGACGTGGCGGTGATGCTCGCCGACGGCGGTGAAGCGATCAGCGACCTGACGGTGCTGCGCGACCAGCCCGACGTGTTCGGACAGGTCGCGTCCACCCCGACGGCGTGGCGGGTCATGGCCGGTATCGGCGCGTCCGAGTTGACCGGGCTGCGTCAGGCGCGGGCACACGCGCGGGAGGTGGCCTGGGCGCAGGCCACCGAGACCGGCCGGGCGGTGCCGCCGGCCCGCGCCGGCGGGCGGGACATCCCCGGGTTGGTGATCGACCTGGACGCCAGCCTGGTGATCTGCCATTCCGAGAAGGAGAACACCGCGCCCACGTTCAAGCACACATACGGCTACCACCCGTTGTTCGGGTTCCTGGACAACACCGGTGAAGCCCTCGCCGCCGTGCTGCGGGCGGGTAACGCCGGGTCGAACACCGCCGCCGATCACATCACGGTCCTGGACGCGTGTCTGGCGCAGATCCCCGAGCCACAGCGGTACGGCACCCCGATCCTCGTCCGCGCCGACACCGCCGGCTGCACCAGGCAGTTCCTGACCCACATCCGTGACCTACGCGCACAGGGCATCGACATCCGCTTCTCGATCGGCGCGGCGATCACCGCGCCGCTACGTGAACGGCTGGCGTGGCTGCTCGACCAGCCCGACCTGTGGATCCCCGCAGTGGACACCGACGCGGGCCTGCGGGAACACGCCGAGATCTGCGAGATCACCCCGCTGGTCGACCTCACCGGCTACTCGGCCGGCACCCGAATGATCGTGCGTCGGGAACGACCCCACCCCGGCGCCCAACTGTCGCTGTTCGACGAGGTCACCGGCTGGCGGCACCAGGTCCTCATCACCGACACCCCGCCCGGCGACACCCCGATCCAGCACCTCGAGGTCCGCCACCGCGCCCACGCCCGCGTCGAGGACCGCATCAGATGCGGTAAGAACACTGGCTTCGGTCGGTTCCCCTCTCGGGTCTTCGCCATCAACGCCGCATGGCTCGAACTGGCCCTTACCGGCATCGACCTGCTCGTCTGGTCCCAACTCCTGCTCCTCGACAGCGACCTCGCCCACGCGGAACCCAAGAAACTGCGCTACCGACTCCTGCACGTCCCCGCCCGCCTGACCCGCGGCGGCCGACGACTACGCCTACGCCGCGACCTGGCCCTGGCGGAATCACCTCGCCACCGCCTTCGCCCGCCTGACCGCGCTACCCCAACCCGTCACCTGAACAGGCACAACCTGTCCCGACCACGACAACCCGCAACGCCACGGAGGACACCGACACCATCGTCGGTCACCTCACCACACCCACACCCGAACCACATCAACACACATCAACATCAACCCGGCACCAGCCACCGCCACAACCCTCGTGAAAGAGCAGGGCTAAGCGAGAGCAGGCACTGCGGCTGTCCCAGCGGCCCTTGCTGCAGATCCGGTCGACAGCGCCCACCGACGCCTCACTGAAGTAGATGTGGCCCTGGCCGGGCTAACGCCCGTGCTGCCGGTTGAGTTCCTCAAGCAGGTCGACGATCTCCAGCCTGCTGGTAGCGGCGGGCAGGACGCGTGTGGTGCCGTAGGCGAGCTCGACCAACGCCGAGCGTGTGGCCGCGAGTTCATCTGCGGTGACATCCAACTGGTACCACGATGCGTTGGGGGCCGGCACGACCTCGTTGCGCAGCCGCAGGGCAACCGCCCGCGCCGTATTGGCGTCGACGCCCGTGCGAGTTGCCCACTCGTCGTCGCCGAGGTCGTCGAGAACGATGACGATGACGTTCGCCAACAGGTGCAACATCTGCGGGTCACCGGTGAGCCGGACACTCGTCGGGAGGATCCGGACGACGGTGCGGGTGATCGGCTCGTCGTCCAAGCCAGCGTGGTGCTCGCCCAGCATGAACTGGACGTTCTGGTGCTGCCAGCCGCGCGCCAGTTCCAGGGCGGTCATGCCGTCGGTGCTGACCGTGTCGATGACGGTGCCGGCCAACAACAGGGCGGCGATGACCCGTTGTTCGTTGCGTTCGACCGCGTGCATCAACGCGGTCCGCCCTTGCTGGTCGCGGGTGTCCACGTCGGCGCCGGCCTGCAGGAGCACGTCCACCGCGCCATGATCTCCTCGCCGAGCGGCGATGACGATCGCTGGCGTGCCGTCGGACCGCTGCTGGTTGACGTCCGCGCCGTTCGCGAGGAGAAGGCGCAGGACCGCAGGTGCGACAGGTCGCATGACCGCGGTGATCAGAGGCGCTTCCTCGCCTGGGTGTGGTGTTGCCCCCGCTTCGAGCAGCACCCGCAGCGTGGCAAGGGCCGCCGGTCGAGGACGGTGCCGTGTATAGGACACGGCCTCCGTCAAGATGCTCGTCCTTGTCGTGGATTCCGCCGGAAGGGCCCTGTGGGCGATGAGGTACTGCACCACGTCCGCGTGTGCTTCGAGCATGGCGACGCGCAGCGGCGTCACGTGGAAGTAACCGAAGGGTCCGATGCGGGCGCCGGCGTCCACCAGCAGGCCGACAACTCCCAGCCTGCCGCTGCGGGCTGCCTCGATGAGCACCGACCCTTGGTACCGGCTCACTGCGGCATTCGGGTCCGCCCCGCCAGCAAGGGCCTGTGCAACGGCCACTTCGTCACCGGCTTGCACCGCCTCGATGAGTTGCTGATCGGCAGCATGATTCATCGATCATCACCTCCCGTCAGGTCAGCGAACGCGCGCAGGTGCAGTCGCGCCGCCACGTTGCCGGCGAACCAGACGAAGAAGTCGCTGGTCGAGTCGAGGCCCGCGCGGACTGTGTCGCACCAGTCGGGCCGGTCGAGCACCGTGAGGTACTGCTGCACGATGCGGTCACGCTGCTCGGTGGTGCACCCGCATCGGTTCGAGGGCTTGTCCGTCAGGTGGTCGGCGATGACCGCGGCGTCGACGTACCGGTTCACCGTCGGCGCCTGCCGGGCAAGGTGAGCCGCATGTGCAGCCAGGACGATGGGTGCCGGTGGATAGTGCTTGAGGGTCATGCCCATGCCACCGCAGTCAGCCATGACCTTCAGGAGTCGGCCGGTGTGGTCGACCAGGTCATCGTCGACCTCCGTGCTGGTAATCGCTTCGTGCAGGTGGGCTGTGGTGGCGACCTGGCCAGCGAAATAGCCGTTGAGGAAGTCGCCGTCGCAGGCGTGGCGCAGCAGCCATGACCGCGAGGCATAGCCGCCGTTGCGGCACAGCGCCTCGACGATGTAGACCCGACCCCAGCCCGCGACACGCTTGGCCAGCCACAGCAACGCTTCCCCGCCTCCGCGGCGGCGTTGCAGCGCCTCGGCGGCCAACGCCCCGAATCGGTTCGACAGCAGGCCGATGGTTTGGATCAGCGGGATATCATCTTCCTCCCAATCCGTGGCCAGCAGCGCAAGCCCGACCGTCGCGGCGCAGCGATCCGTACTATGCCGCACCAGCCACCGGCCGGCCTGCCGCACTCGCTGCCGGTCCGCCCGCAACGCCGCGGCGGCGATGTGTTCGTTGCGGTGGATCGGCACGTGGACGCCGTGGAACGCGTCGGCAAGTTCGCTTGGTGGCGCATCGGTTTTGGCGAAGTGCCTGTCGAGGGTGGCGGCGACGTCGGCACCATCGAGTCGCCGATCTTTCTGAGGCTGGGGTCGCGGCCGCCGACGGTGGAATTCGTCGTCTGGATACGGCTCGCCGTCACGCGGCAGAACGCCGTCAGGATCTTGCTGATGGAGACGAAGGGCGTGTGCGAACAGAGTGGTCTGGGGTCCGAGCGGTCCGGGCTCGGTCGTCACGCTCACCGGCAGACGGAGGACTCGATTCTCGCGATCATGGCGGCGATGATGCCACCCCCAGACCCGCCTGAGCAAGTAACGCGCGCCGCGTCAAGCATCTTCGAGCCAGTGATTGACGCCTGAGGAAAGTGCAGATAAGCACCAGCGACCACAAGCGGGGGCCGGGCCGGACGCTCATCACAGCGCTGGTGCACGAGCTGAGGCTTGACCGGCCGGCGCGGGTGTTGCAGTGCTTCGGGTTCCGGGCTGAGGAGTCGCCCGGCCGAGCGGGCAGGGCAGAGCTCTCGTACGACCAGGGCGCGTCGACGCAGACGACTCGCCACGTCTGGACGTGGCTGCCCATCCACAGCTGGACCGTCGACGAGGTGTGGGCGCGCATTCATGCGACGGGCGTGCCGTACCACCCGGCGTACGACCTGGGCATGTCGCGGTTGTCGTGCTCGTTCTGCGTCCTGGCGTCGAAGCGGGACCTGCTGACCGCGTGCCGCGCCCGGCCCGCTCTGGCCTACGAGTACGCCGCAGTGGAGGCGGAGATCGGGCACAGCTTCCGTAAGGACCTGCGCATGGCGCAGCTGATCGAAGAGGCAGGAATGTGAGCCTGGTGGACGAGGAGCCGCTGCGCGGCAGCTGCCCGGCCTGTGAGGTAGCGATCGGCGAGACTCACGCCGACGACTGCGACGTGGTCGAGTGCCTGGCCACCGGCCGCAAGCGTCTGTGGTGCCGGGCGCAGCGCGACTCGGCCGGGCACGACTGCGGCCGGGCCGACTGGACCGGCCGGTGGCCTGGCCACGCGGAAGCGCGCGAGTTCGGCTGGCACGTCCGGTGGGACGCCGACGCCCAGCGGTGGGAGTGGTGCTCGCCGGACGTGGAGGGCTCGGGCCCGAACCTGAGCCGGCTGTACGAGCACGCCCGGTGGGACCCGGACGCGCGCCGCTGGCGTCGGTGCCGCGCCGTGGTGTTCAGCAGGGCCATGCGGGGCGGCCGGGCCTCTATCGAGGAGCTGACCGAGATGGCGCACCGATGGATCACCGAACAGGGCTACGAGCTTGTCGGCGAGCACGTGGGTGCCCGCGGCTGGCGGGAGGCCGTCAACGACATCGCCACCGGCCGGGCAGACGTGGTGGCGGTCCCCTCGGTTGAACAGTTGGGGCTGGCGGCCAGGCAGGTGTTCGAGCGGATCGCGGCGGTGCGCGCGGCCGGGGGCCAGGTCGTCGGCCCCCGCGTGCGCGTCGAGGCGGACGTCGTCACGTCGCTGATCGCCGGAGAGTAAGGGAGGCTCGCACGTGGAGAACGGGAGACGTGACGCGTTCGACCTGGCGCGGGAGATGCTGCTCGCCCGCTACGGCACCCTCGACTCGGATCGGCTACGGGCTGCGGGCGCGGATGAGGTCGAGATCGGCGCGGCGGCGAGGATCGTCGAGCGGGACGGCAAGGGCCTGACGCGGGAGGAGCGGTTCATCCTGGCGTGTCCGCCAACGAACATCAACGAGTTGATGGCGGGCCAGGGACTGCCGCGGTACGTGCCGACGGTCGACCACATGCTGAGGCAGTGCGAGGACTGCCGGCAGGACATGTGGATCGGCCCGAAGCAGCGGGAGGCGGCGAGTCGAGCACCGGACGCGATGCTGGCGCTGTGTATGACGTGCGCCGTGGTGGAGTCGCAGAAGCGTGGCGGCGCGATCGTCCAGAACCTTGGTGGCGGCGCCGGTCGGCCTCGGCTGCCGAGCTAGTCCGCATGGCGGACCAACCCCTGGGGCGGGTCACGGAGACGTGGCCCGCCCTCTCTGTGTCGCAGTTCCCACCGATCGGCGGATGCCTTTCGATGAACATGGTTGTCGCGAGGGACAGGCGGTTTGCTGCGATGGTTGTCTGCGGCTCGTCAGCCGTCCAAGATTGCTGAACCAACGTGTCAGGCAGCCGGGTGACCCCGACTTGCCGTCGGCCTTCTGTAGCGACCTGATTGCGGCAGACCAATGCACGAACGGGTCCGCAAATCCCTCGGGCTGCACCGAGGTCTTGGCCTAAGATCCTCGTCTACCGGGACGAGGGGAAGCGTCTACAACGATGGAAGAGTTCCAGCCAGGCTACCCGATCGATTTGCGATCGGATAATATGCGAATGCGTGGGTTTCGCAGCTATCTAGGTGACTTTGAGTTCCATGCGGCGCGCGTTGTCGCGCGACTAACCGGAGAGCGAGTGGTTATTCAGGACGACAATAGCGCCCGGGGCATGGCTGACCTTCGCATTGAATATAGTAATCGACCGTCGGCGTACGTTGAGGTCGTAGCAGATGTCGAACCCGCATATGCGCAAATGACGCAATTGGTTCTCGGTGACCAAGAAATAGTTGCCCCTGAGCTTCGCAGAGTCTGGTATGTCACGCTTGCAAAATCTGCCAGACTGCGGTCACTTAGGCCTACGCTGATGAGGCGCCTTCAAGAACTGGAAGCTGCAGGCGTCTTTCTGGAGATCGTGCAGCCTGAGGGTAGCCTTGCCGTCTCCGCCGTCGAAGAGGTACGCCAGCTCGCCACCTTGGGTGTCGTGCAGCTCACGTCCCGATGGGCGCAGCCCGGAGAGCAGCCGAAGGCTCTTTTATTTCCTCAGGGGGTGGGAGGGCCCGCAAGACAAGACTGGCCAGCGTTCAACGCTTGGCTGGGTGAGTTCCTGGAAGCGCCGAAAAGAGGCGACGTCCGACGAAAATTGGCGGCAACGGGGGCACCTGAACGTCACGTTTTTGCAGGGCTTACATTCAGCACTCCCTGGCCGGCACTTCACAGCTTAAGTGAGGACTACGACAGTTTGCCGGACCAGCCGCCACCACTACCGGCCGAAATCACCCATGTTTGGGCGTGGGCAAGTCCAATTGGAAGGTGCATCGCTTGGTTTCCTGAGCGCGGGTGGTTTGATCCCCGGGCGCATTGGTCTACCGCATGAGATCGTGCCAGAATCACAGGATGGTTGACGACGCGGGTGTCGCGACGCTGCGCGAGATCGTATTCAGGGCTGCCTGTACGATCGCTGACGGAAGCACCCGTGCGAGGCTCGACGACGACTTGGTTGCGGCTGGGCTGCCGCCGTCAGCAGGCGGCGACACCAAGGCCCAGCGTGGTGAAAGCAGTGCCGCGGCGGTCCCGGACGAACGACTCTGGGAGGTCGCCGCTGGCTTGTTGGAACGGAACAGCGGCCTCCAGATGATCGACCGGATGGCGATCCAGGATCTCGTGTGGGCCGACGAGCACCCGCCTCCGATCCCGAAGCGGACACGTCGCGACCTCGCCCGTGCCATACCGGGCTGGATCCTGATCAATCACGCTCAGCGATTCCACAACCTGCTTGCAACGCTGTTCGATCTAAGCCGCGGCGAACTCTTCTTCGGCATCGAGGACACCAGCCTCGGCGGGCAGATCGACCGGCACTTCTACCGCAACGACGACTGGACCGTCGAGCAGCTGTTCGACGAACTCGGTGCGATTGATCACGCCTCCGACCGCAGATTCGCCCTCTTCCTCGAAGGCATGGTGTCCGGCGACACCGTGCCCGATGAAGACGCCCAACGCCAGTTGGTCGACGCGATCAATCCGCAACTCGCCGGTATCCGCCTCGAGCTCAGGGAGACGGGCAACACCGATGGCTACCCAACCTTCCACATGGTGACCACCGGTGCCAGGACTGGCCGGCCCAAGCAGCTCATCTTTGCGTCCCCGCGAAAGCCAGATCTTCGGCTCATCGATGTCATCGACAGCGACGTCGAGGTAGTGGATCCCACCGGCGAAGTCCTCGTCTACGACCGGCCAATCGGCCCTGCCGGCCTCCGCTGGCGCGACCTGCAGAGTTGGTGGTCGGATACCCGCCAGGTCAAGGACGATCACCAGGCCAAGCGCGAGCTGTACCAACGGCTCGGCGGCAGTGTGCCGAAGGGTTCTCCACACCAGCTACTCCTGTTCAGGCTTTACCACGACATCTACCGTGCTGCGCTCCAGGAGCTTCCCGCTCTCCTACCCGAGGTCTGGCGCCATTGGGATCCGAAAACGGTGAAGGTCCGCGGCAAGGACGCACTGGTGCAGTTCCGCATGGATCTCTTGTTGCTGGCGCCGGCCGGCGCCCGAATCGTGCTGGAGGTCGACGGCCAGACGCACTACGCGAGCGAACGCGAGACTAAAGACGGCCAGCGACGGTGGCTCCCGGACGGCGACGAGTACGCACGCACCGCGGCCGCCAGCCGTGACCTCACCCTCGCCGGTTACGAGGTTTACCGATTCGGAACGCAAGAACTTCAAGACAAGGAGCAGGCACGTCCCCTTGTCAAGGCCTTCTTCGACAGCCTCTTCCGCAGACACAGCGTCGCCGTGCCGAACTGAACGACCTCACGCCTTGGTGACGTGCTCTCGCTCGCCCTCCTGCGTCGTCGAACGAGAGCACGTACCGGTCTGGGGTATGCGCCGTCGTACGCCCGGAAGCGTCACGCGCCAGGCATCGCCGGCAGGTGCGAACGCTACGGTCAATCGGCTCCCGGGGCCGCGCCTTATCAGCGGCAGAAGAGTGCATCAGTGCGAGGCGTTACCGTACCGCCTAGACGAGTAAGTCCTAACGGTCCCGGGGCTGCGGCATAGGCGAAGGGTGTTGAAGATCCGTTTGTGACGACAGACCTCAACACCCTTCTGACCGCACTGTACGTGAAGATCGACGACTGGCTCGG